>JAGNQL010000145.1 GCA_017989135.1 Burkholderiales bacterium | reverse complement strand
TTCGGGTCGAGACGACTCGAGTCGTAGAGCATCAGATAGGCCTTAAGTGCTTGATAGACAAACTCGGGCTTATCAGGCGGTGCCGCACGAAGCATGTTTTCGAGACGCGTCGCGATGCGAGGCATGAGGCTATCGTCGAGCAGTCGGCCGTACACATTTTGCGCGGCGCTATCGAGCTTTGGCCCTTGAAACAAGCCGTAACGATAACTCCAAGGCGGGTTCGCAAACACAAAGTTCGCGCTGAGTGGCACGTCACGCGCGAGATTTAGCGAATCAAGCAAGGCCGGTGCGTTTTCGCTGGGCGTGGGGGAAATAGTCGCAACGTTGGCTTGGAGCGCTTCCGCCTTGGTGCCAACTTCCGCGATGTACGCCGAGTTATTTCCGTAACTGAACCACCACGCGAGATTGGCTCCTACGAATGCCAAACCGCACGCGGCCATCCCTGCCCATCGTAACCACCGCAGTTTGCGCTCGGCGGCGAGGTTGCGGCCTGCGATGAAGTGCTCCCGAAAGATTACTTTTTGCAGGAGGTCTTGCAAGAAAAAACTCTTGCCCGTTCCCGCCGAAATCTCGGCAGGACGAACACGCGCGGGTACGCGGAAGGTGCGTTGCATCGCTCCTAACACCCGATCAAACGGCGTGCCTTCTTGCGTACCGGACGTAAAGTAGACGCCACGAAGCATGGGCTGTTCGGCAAATTTAGATTCGCTGAACACAGCGCCGAGCAAACGCGAGAGCACATCTCGAATGCCAGCCATTTGCTGCGGCAGTGTGTACGCGAGTGCGCGACGAGACAGATCGGGCTCATCGAGCAGCCGCTGTTGCATACCATCGTTAATCCGACGGTGCAGCAGATCAAACTCACGACCAAACGCTTCGCGAACCGGAATCGGCTCGGTTGACTTTGGGTCGTAGGGCAAGGTGAAGCCCCACACCTGCGCACGATCTTCGCGCGTGTAATTCAGGAAGTATTCGGTGAACCCTGAGAGTAAATCGGATTTCGTCACGACAACGTACACCGGAAACTGAACGCCCAAGCCCTCTCGCAGCTCAGTCAACCGTGCTTTAAGGGTCGCCGCGTGAACCTCACGCTCTTGAGTGGTCATCTGCAGCAGATCTGCAACTGATAACGTGAGCAATACGCCGTTGAGTGGTTGTCGCGGGCGGAATTTTTTCAGGAGAGCCAGAAAGCCTTGCCATTCCGCCTTATCGACGGACTCATTGCTCTCTTGAGTCGTGTAGCGACCGGCGGTATCAATCAGTACCGCCTCATTGGTGAACCACCAATCACAGTTGCGCGTACCGCCAACGCCGCGAATGGCGGCTTTGCCGAACTGCTCTGCAAGCGGAAACGTCAAACCGGCATTGACGAGCGCTGTCGTTTTGCCAGAGCCGGGCGCGCCAATGAACGCATACCAGGGTAACTGGTAGACGTATTGTTTCGACAAGCCGGAGAGGAATCCCCCTTTCTCCGTGCTCGAAAAACGAGTCTTTTTGAGGATGTCTGCTGCGTCCTTGAAGCGCTTGTTGAGTTCAGCAACC
This sequence comes from Burkholderiales bacterium, assembly GCA_017989135.1. Lineage (GTDB taxonomy): Bacteria > Pseudomonadota > Gammaproteobacteria > Burkholderiales > Casimicrobiaceae > Casimicrobium. The sequence goes on along the minus strand of JAGNQL010000145.1, from coordinate 5,051 downwards.
TCCTCGCCGCCAGGCGCAGCGTCGCCCGGTTTCGACGCGCTCTGCATCTTGGCTAACTGCCCAAGCAGCGCAGCGTTGACGTTTCGCTCGCGCCACCACCGAATTCCCAGTTTGACGAGCCACAGCAACCAGACAGCTGCAATCAATGTCCATCGAACCCATAACGCGGCAATAGGTCGGAAATCGCCCACCGACACCATCGGCCCCACCCAAAAGATGATCGCCGACAGGACGAGCAGCAACAAAACTGTCAATGTGGTCCGGTTAAACAGCTTTCTAAATATCAGGCGAAGGTAGTGCATTACTGTGCTCCCTTGCTTGAGTTCGCGAGCTCGCGATCACGCTCTGCCGGAGGCACCAGTAACGTGACCTCGACGCGCCGATTTCTAGCGCGTCCTTCCGGTGTTGTGTTGACGTCGATTGGCATTGACTCGGCCTGTCCCTGCGACCGAGTTCGATCGCGGGCAGTTAGTCGCGAATCAATCATCGAGCGAACCACGTCGGCACGTGCTTGAGAGAGTTCATAGTTGGACGGGAAACGGCGCATGCCACGAATTGGCACGTTGTCCGTGTGTCCGTTGATCTGCACTGCCCCGGGAACCGCGTTGAGTGCGTCAGCGACTCGCGAGATCACAGAGAGATAACGTGTCTTCACATCGGTGGATCCGCTATCGAACATGCCGTCACCACGTAATACGATCACGCTCCTGTCGGCTTGATCGTCCACCGTCACTAGGCCTTCTCGAATTTCCGGTTCAAGGAATTTCGCCAAGCGTGCAACGGGTGCGGGTTGAGGTTTCAGTTGTTGCGCTTTAGGTGGACGAATCGCATTGATTGCACTGAACACGCCGCTAGATTTGTCCGCGATTAGGAAGTAATACAAGAGAAAAATACCCGTCAGCAACGCCAGCGTTGCGCCCACCGTTATCCAGAGCGGCAAGAAGCCCCACCGCGATTTCCCGTCCGATTCGGCACCACGCCAATGTTCGGACAACGCTTTCAAATGTTCGCCGCGCGCACCGTGAATAATTTCAACCAAGCGCCGACGCAGCGTGTCAAGTTGTGTGCGACCGTTGTCGACAACACCGAAGCGTCCTTCAAAACCGAGCGCGATACAGACGGCCATGAGTTCGATCAGATCGATATGCTTTTTAGGGTCTTGCACCAATCGAGCCAACACCTGAAAGAACTTTTCACCGCCCCAGGTCTCGTTGTGAAACGTGACGAGCAACGAATGCCGTGACCACTGGCCGCCGCCGCCCCACGGCGTTTTCGCCGCGGTTTCGTCGAGCGCTGTGCAAAGCGCGTAGCGCGCTGCGATGATAGTTTCGGGAGGAACCTGCGCTTCTCTAGCACGTCGATCAAATAGTTGCACTTGCTCGACCAGATACTTTTGCAACTGCGTGGGATCAGGATGATGCGGCGTTACGCGAATCTGCGGAATGAGATTGAGAAGCGGATTGGCCGCAACCGCCAGCGGGTTGGCGCCACTCAGTACTTCCGGCAGGTCCGGAGCAACTTGTGGCTCACCTGGAGCGGCCATGGGCTCAGGCAGCGCAGCAGGGCTAGCAGCGGCCATGCCGATTGGCACGGCGCCCGGTGTGGCAGCGAGTATTGCGAAAGGATCGAGATTAGATGGCGTCGTCATGCGCGGATCGCCCAGAATTCAAGTTTGAGGCCCGGCCAATCGCCCGCAATGTGCATCGCTAAACCTCCAGAGCGCTCTAGACCGCGCCAGAACTCGCTCGAGGTGTCGAGCTCAAAATAGTTGTTTCCGGCGTGATACGGAATTTGCCGAGGCGCGACGGGAAGCGGGCGCAATCCCACGCCGGGCAAGTGCAAGTTGACCAAATCGCGAATTTTCTCGACTGGGCCAATTTTGACTTGCGTCGGAAAGAGTTTACGCACCTGCTCGCCTGGCGAATCAGATGCGACGGCGAGCACGAACACTGCGCTCTTGATGAGTTCTTTGTCGGCGATAACAGCGACGCGAACCCCGTAAGCACGCTCAAGCAACTCAATCTGAAAGGCATTTTGTTCAAGCACCATTGAGAGCGAGCGCCTCAGATCTTGCATCAGCGGAGTGAAGCACCCCGCCAAGTCATCATGGTTGTAAGTCGGATAATCACCTGGACGCCGCGTGTCGCGTGTGAAGGTGGTGAAGTCACCTGCAAGAGCCAAAAGCTCTGCGTAGAGACGCTCGGGATGAAGGGCTCGCAGTTGCGATAGATGTGTAATCAACGGCTCGTAGCGATTGACCAATTGAAGCATCAGGAAATCCGCGACCTCCGAAACACCACCCTTTCCCGGCGACGACAACCGCGCAGCGAGTGCTTCGCCGCGATGCCTGAGCAGACCGGCCAGCTCCCGCAAAAAACCGGAGAGCACGCTGCTTTCATGCGCAACAACAAGCGTCGGAATGTAGGCGTCCCCCAGCGCTACAGACAGGTCATTGCGGCGCTCGACGACTTGGCACACGCCGATGGTCATCCAACCTTCCGGTACTTCATCTTCGGCCAGCAGCCTTAAGCGCAACTGTGCTGTCTGGATCGGCGCTGGCTCACCACCAACTGAATTTTGATCCGGTGAATCTTCCTCGTTAACGCTGTAACGCGCCAATGATCGCGCGTCGTCGTCAAACGAAACCTCCTCGCTACCCGTTCGATAAACGGGCAAGCACAGCAAAATCCGCTTGCCCTTTACCGTTTCGGAAATGTCAATAGCCTTGGGCGGTTGATGCGGATCGGGAAACGAGAACGGCGTGCCGTCGGGTAAGACGCCACTAGCGCGCGCAATCGCGACTTTCCCGATTGCGAGGGAGGTCGCATCTAAAGTGAGGCTGTTGAAGCCCCAGAAGTGGCCCTCCCCGCCTAGAGCTCTAAGATGCGTCGAGTACTCGCGATGGCGCTCCGCTTGCTGAAAGTGTTGGGGGCGGAGGAACATGCCCTCGGACCAAACAACGCGACTTCGATCACCCATGTGCAGATCCCCACTCTCTAAAACGACTTGACGACTTCGATATTTTTCTCGACCGCCTTTTTGTAATTCTCGACTTTTTCCTTCAAATCCGCCACGACCTTGGTGTAACGCGCGATCGCATCAATGACCTTCGGGACGTTTTGCGCGACAGTCGCCACAAGCGCAGGCAAATTACCTTCTCCTGCGGCCTTGACGCCGTCGCCGAGGGCTTTCAGTGCCGCTGCGAGGTCCACTTTCGCCTGCTCGATTAACCCTTTAACCTCTTCGTAATCGGCGAGCGCTTGATTGACGAGCTTGGTGTTGTCGTCGAGCAACTCCTTAGCTTTGTCCATCTTTTCGTTGGCCTTGTCAACAAAGGCCTTCGTGTCTTCAATTGTCTTGGCAAGTTTGTCGGTCGGGTCGGCCATGGGTTTACTCCGAAATCATTCAGCGTGACGATGGGGATGGCGCAACAAGCAATGGCCGCCCCGTAAGCATTTCATGAACCGCGTCAAGGACCCGGCACAACCCTTCCGAGGCCACATCAAATCGTTTGGCAACAATCGGAGCCGCAGCGGCAAACGCCCTGCCGTGCAGCCCAAGCAACATGCAGTGCGCCACGACCGCGCTATCAGGTCCATGTGCTACCCGCTCGACCACTCGAGTCAATGGCACTTCACTCTGCGACACTCCCAGCGCCAACAGCGTCTCGCATAGTTGCGCTTCCCGCTCGGCGTCATCGGTGGCAGTAAGTTGGGCCACCAGGGCCGGGATTGCCAACTTGGCGGATTCGCCCAGTTGGCGCAGCGCTTTCAGCGCGAGTTCCGCCTCGGCAGGTGTAGGCGCACGCCCCGCAACTTGCGCAAGCGCTCCAATTGCTGCACCAGAAGGGTTGATCCGCGCCAATGCACTATAACCAGCCACGATCAACGGAAGGTTCGTAGCGCCTTCCAGAGATTGCAATACATAGCTCTCCACCTGCTGTTGCTTGCGCGTGTCGCCGCCGGCGCTCGCACCGAGTAGATCCAATCCCTCCGTGGTCCAGCCGTGCGGCCCCGCATGCGCCGTGGCGACAGCGATGTAGCTAGCTCCCGCCGGGGCGTGCGGCAGCGCCGCCGCGAACGCAACTTGTCTCAGTAACGAGTCATCGGCAAAGACCATTTTCGCAACTGCAGGCCACGCACTTACGGGCACCGTCTTGTACAACCAGAATCCGTTGGCAGCGCAGATGCGGGTTGGCAGCGGCATGTCCTCGCGTGCGAGGAGCGCCAACGCATCCACGGCTACTTTTTGCGAGTCAGGCGTCCCCATCAGCGTCAGCGCCGACGCCGCGATGTGCAATGCGTTCTCATCATCACGAGAAAGCCCTGCGCAGCGAACAATCTCAACAACTAACGCGTCAACGGGCGAGTCCGGCAGCATCACCATCGCCAGTGCGGCTATCCGCTCCGATGCGTCGCTTGACGTCAGCCCTTGGCGAATACGATCTTCAGACCAGCGCTTGAAAGCTACCGGTTCTGCGTCCGCGCGTGGCTGCACGGGCGACGCTACGCCTTGTTGGTCGGACATGGGCTGATAAACGGAGAAACGACGGCGGTTGCCATCAGCGTGCCGGCGCATGTGACCACTGGCGCGTTCAGCATAATCGCCGTGCCGGTGATCGTCACTGCACCGCCCCCAGTAATCGTGACCATGCCTCCTGCGGTAACCGTGACAGTCCCTCCGCCTGTTATCGATACGGTGCCCCCCGCCGTGGCGGTCAGCGCTGTGCCCACAGTCGTAGTCTGCGAGACACCAATTGTTGAAACTTGCGAACCGGCAATATTCGTGGTGTCGGACGCACCGACCGTCGTGCTGCGACTCGCCCCAATCGTTTCGGTTTGTGTCCCACCTATTGTTGTCTCATCCGTAGCGTAGATCATGGCCGAGCGTTGCGTAGCCGTCTCTGCATATTCCATCTCTGTCGTTACGGAGTATCCCTGCATCGACACTAGCGAGGTCTTTCCGGTGGTCGCGTAGTTATCGCTGCCCATGATGATGGCTGTACGATCCGATTGCACAAAGTTGGTTTGATTGCCCAGGATCGAATTGTT
>JAGNQL010000144.1 GCA_017989135.1 Burkholderiales bacterium | reverse complement strand
TTGGCGCTGGATAGCGGCCCACCCTTCGTCGATCCAGTGCACCTGCTCCCGTTCACCGTAGAACCGCGCACCAACGAGCTTCTTGGCGACCGGATCAAAAATCGGCGCGGACATGTCCACATCGTCACGACTAGCGAGGATCTGCTGCGCTTGGCCGCGCTCATCGAGACGCAACATTGCAACTGTCAGGCGAGACTTCGCCAACGCAACCGAGCCACGTTCGCGATAACCAAAACCGATGATTGATCCGTCGTAACCAATGGAGTGGGCCCAATTTTGCGGCTCACGAAAGTCTGCTTCACTCCACTTCAACCACTGCGATTTGTCGTCACGACGAAAGGTAACGCGTGACGTCAATCCCTTGACGGACACTGCGCCACGAGGTAAGCCATCACGGTCTAAAGCCCATTGCTGCACGTCCCCCGGGTTATCGAAGCTGAGGAGCGTCTTTCGTGCGGTTCGAGTGTTGAGGCGGTACACGTCCGATGCGTCAAAGTTGCGCTCGTTCGAGGTCACTATGATGTCATCCGAACCATTGCTCACAGCCGCTTCGAACCGCGTGAAGCGCGGGCGCAAAATGGCAGCGCTTCCGTCACCAAATGGAAGCGCTAATCGGCGCGCCTGTGTGCCGTCTCTGTCAACCGCAAAGAGCCCCCCTGTTCTTCCGTAGTTTGAGCTTCCGACGGGATCGTAAACATTGCCGCTGACAAAAACGATGCGCTGCGAGTTGACCCAGTGAAACTCTACGACGTCTGCGTCGGGCAATGTCGCAATTACGTTTGACGTACGGCGTTCAATGTCGATGACAGCTAGACCAAGCCTTGCGCCGCCCCGCGCAAGAAACGCTAAGTAGTTTCCGTCGGGAGAAAGCGTGGGACGCCAGACGTCTGGCAGCCGAAAAAAATCCTGCGCCGAAATGCTGCTTGGTGTGCCCGTAACGGCGACCTGTGCGGGCGCGACTCCAACGCAGAAAAACCACACAGAGCACGTCAACAAAAATCGCCGGAGCAAATTCATGACGATAGTCTCGCGGACGTGACGGCGAATCCGAATGACTTTGCGACGAACGACGATTGGTCTGTACGAATGACGATGCGCAGAGCGTTATGCACTACATCTGCTTGAACAGGTGAAAGAAATGGCGACTGACTTTTAGCGTTTCCTTACACCCGCGCAGAACCAAAGAATGTTTCTCAACACCTTCGCGGGTGATTTTCGCGATGCGATGCACGTTCACGATCGAACCGCGATGCACCTGCCAAAATGTTTCCGGATCCAATCCGTCGAGCAACTCACGCAAAGAAGTACGAATGAGGACGTCTTCTGTCTCCGTCACAACACGAGTGTATTTCGTATCGGATTGGAAAAAGATCACGTCGTCGACAGGAAACATTTTTACGTCCTGGCCGACCAACGCCTTAATCCATTTCAGTCGTTCGCTTGTGCTCGGCGTTCTCGAATTCAATAGGTGGATGACTGGCGTGACATCATCTGCCGGCGTATCTACATCCCCGAGCAGGCGCTCCAAGGTCAGGGCCAACCGATCCTCTTCAATCGGCTTGAGCAGGTAATCCACCGCGCCGCGCTCAAAGGCCTCAATCGCGAATTGATCGTAGGCAGTGCAGAAGACAATCTTCGCTCGATCGCCAATTTCGCTCGCGACTTCGAGTCCACTCTTAACGGGCATACGAATATCGAGAAAGCAAACATCCGGCTGGGTTGCTTCAAACTTTTCCAGCGCGTCGGCCCCATTGACCGCTTCTGCCACAACTTCAAAGTGCTGGCTATGAAGCGCTAATAAATCGCGCATTCGCTCGCGCATCAACGGTTCGTCATCGGCAAATAGGCAGCGAATCTTGTCCATGAATAAATAAATTTGTGCGAGTATTCGGTGACGGTTAGGAAGTGCCCAGTGGAAGTGAAAGCGTGGCGATACAGCCATGCGGAGTGTTTTGCATCAGCTTTACTTTTGCCGCATCACCGTAAATTGCTTGCAGTCGCTGCGCGATGTTTGATAGGCCCAATCCACCGCCGGCATCTTTGCTATCTGTGGAGACAAAGCCGACACCAGTATCTGCCACCGTGACCACGACCGTATTTCCATCGACCTTGGCAGTAATGTCAATGCGCCCGCCGTCAGCGGCAGGCTCAATGCCGTGCTTGATTGCGTTCTCGGCAAGGGTCATGACGAGCGCAGGCGGTAGGGCGAACTGCTCAACGGATGCATCTGCAGACACCGAGAAGCTCAGACGTCCTCCCATGCGCGTTTGCATGATCGCAAGGTATGCGCTAATCTGCTCGAACTCTCGTTTCAGCGCGCCCTTGTCGTCGCGCATCGACGGTATTGACATGCGCAAAAACCGAACGAGATGTCCGATAAGCTTTGCCGCATCCGGAGCCCCTTTCTGTGCGAGCTGCTGCGCTGATGCCAGCGTGTTGAACAGGAAGTGTGGCTCAATTTGCGCCTGCAACATGCGAAGTCGCGTTTCGGTCAACTGCCGCTGAATGTCGCTTTCCTTTACCTCGGTCGTCAGCAGTTTGTTGACGACCGCAACACGCTGTGCTCGCAAGTAGACAATCGCACCAACTACTGCCGCATAGAGCAACCCAGCGGACAGACCTGCCACGAGCATTGTCTGAAAGCGAAGGTAAAAAGTTTGCTGCAAGTCGTTGCCGTAATAACGGTCAAGGGCAGCACCGATTAGAACCGCGATAAAGACCGCTGCGATGGGCGCAAACACGGAAATATGAATGAGTTTGCGCGACAGGCTGGCGTTGGGTGAGAACACTGGAAGAATCGCGAGTCCCACCAAAAAAAACAAAACGTTTAGCGCTGGCCATGCCTCAAAAAAGGCGATGTCAGGCACCAACCATGCCGCAGCGACAGCAAGCGCCAGCGCTAACGGAATGACCGCGAAGAGCCAGCGCCAGTGACGGCTGAACTCGACATTCCGAGCCTCGACATTCCCAGACCGCTCGCTAGGTGCTAGAAGCGAACGCGGGCGGTTCATGTCAGAACAACTGTTTTCCGAACCACCAAGCCAGCGCAGCCATGAACGCAGACGCGGGAATGGTCAAAACCCACGCCCAGACAATACTTCCCGCGATGCCCCAACGAACCGCCGATACTTTGCGAGCGGCGCCAACGCCAACAATCGCGCCAGTGATTGTGTGAGTGGTCGACACAGGGATGCCAAAGCTTGACGCAATGAAGAGCGTGATCGCGCCGCCAGTCTCCGCACAAAAACCACCAACGGGCTTGAGTTTGGTGATTTTCTGTCCCATCGTTTTCACGATGCGCCATCCGCCAAATAGCGTGCCCAGTGAAATCGCGATGTAGCAGCTAATCACGACCCACGACGGAAGCGTTTTCACGTCCTTCGTGGCCAATCCAGCGATGATGAGCAGCAGCCAAATAATGCCCATGGTTTTCTGCGCGTCATTGCTTCCGTGGCCGAGACTGTATAGGCCACATGAAACCAGCTGTCCACGACGGAACCACTTGTCAATTCGGCCGGGAGTAGCGCGGCGAAAAATCCACGCGATCAAGAGCATGAGCAAAGCACCCAGCGCAAAACCCATGAGTGGTGCCACCACAATAAACATGACCGTTTTGCCCAACGGACCGAACAGGCCGCCGCCGACAAGCGCCGCCATTCCACCCTTTGCCACTCCCGCGCCAACCATGCCGCCAATTAACGCATGTGACGAAGATGACGGAATGCCGTAGAACCAGGTCACGACGTTCCAGGCAATCGCTCCGACCAACGCACCGAAGATAACGTGCGTGTCCACAATGGACGGTTCAACCATTCCCTTTCCAATGGTCGCGGCGACGTGCAAACCAAAGACGAAGTACGCCAAGAAATTAAAGCACGCAGCCCAGATCACAGCGTGCCCAGGTCGTAACACGCCCGTAGACACGATCGTGGCAATCGCATTGGCGGCGTCGTGGAAGCCGTTCATGAAGTCGAACGCGAGCGCGAGTACGACCAACAAAATAATCACCCAAAGGGCGACAGCGGTGGGTTCCATAGAGGCTCTCGTCCGCTGGCTACGCGTTTTCGATCACAATGCCCTGCATCACGTTGGCCACGTCCTCGGCCCGGTCCGTGATGGTCTCCAACAGCTCGTAAATTGCTTTGAGTTTGATGAGTTGCACGGCGTCTTTTTCGGTACGGAACAACTTTGAAATCGCACTGCGCATCACGCGGTCAGCGTCGGATTCCAAGCGATCAATTTCTTCGCAGATTTTTAGGATCGCAGCGGCGTTTTCCATGTTTGACAACATGGCCACTGCAGATTTCACGCGCTCACCGCATTGCAAGCAAATTTCCGCAAGCTGTTTCGCCTCGGCTGAAACCGTCTTAATGTCATACAACGACACCGATTCTGCCGCGTCTTGCATGAGATCAAGCACGTCGTCCATGTTGGATATGAGCTGGTGAATTTCTTCACGATCCAGCGGTGTGATGAACGTTTTGTGCAGCAGCTCGATGGTTTCGCGCGTGTATTTGTCGCCGCGCTTTTCAATCGCATCGATGGCGTCAGCATGGTCTCGCAAATCGGTGGCGCCCTCGCCCAACGCATTCATCAGCGCCACGAGCTCCTTGCCGCCCTCCACGATTTCGTGTGCATGGAGATTGAAGAGCTCGAAAAAGCGCCCTTCTTGAGGCATGAAGCGACCAAACATTCGCGTTCCCTTTGAGTTGTTTTAATGACGATGCTGCCGCGATTCTAGTGCAGTCTGCCCTCGGCAAACTGACACGACACTAGCCATTTCGAACGATGGTTTCGCCATATTCGGCGATCAATTCGGACAATTTGCGAATCGTGAGCGGCGCGGAGCCTTCGGCCTTGTTGTTGGCCACGACAAATGATTGCTGACGCGACGCAGCCGCTTCCAACATCAAGGCTGCAACTTGCGCCCGCCCTCGAGGGTCTTCGTCCACCAGCACGCTGAAAGGCGCATAGCGCTCCTTCGCTTCCTCATACTTTAAGCCCGAATGCAAACTCCAACGAATCACCAGTGGCAGATCGCCTGCCTCACGCCAGAAACGCCCCTGCGCTTCAGCTTGCGGCATGCGCGCGTGAATTGCGATGCAATGCGTTGCACCGCCCGCACACAACGCGGCAAGATAATCCTCGGTCAAAAGCTCAGGATCTCGCAGCTCAACCGCATAAAGGCCGGGGCCAGAAAGTTTCGGTAGCGCGAGCAAAAATTCTGCAAGTGCATCGGCGAAACGCTGAGGTGCCTTTGTAAAACGCGGACCCATCGGCGGAAACTGAAAGACCAACGGTCCGCATGTTTCGGCCAAACCTTGAGTCGCCGGGTACACGAATTGGGCGGCAGCCAACCCCGCATCGAGAAACGCCGGGTTATCGCTCCAACGGCCATCATCACTGCGCAATCGCGGGCCAGTGAAAAGCATCGGTGCTTTCACAACGAAGCGAAACGAGGCATTCGTCGAGCGAGCCTGAGCCGCATACGAGCGGTAATCCGACTCGGCAATCGGCGCATAAAACGTGCGATCTAAACTCACCGTGCGAAACAACGGGTGCGCCGCGTAGGCGGCCAAGCCTTTGCGCGCAAGCATTTGATCAGAGTGCGAATCAGCGTACACCAGTCCGGCCCAGCCCGGAAAGCTCCACGACGACGTGCCAAGATATGCTCCGACCGGCAACGAGCGTGCGAGCTGAGCTAGGTCTTCGTCTGGCGCAATGCTCTGTACTTTGCTCTCTCCCGCGGTTCGTCGCGTCTTGCGCGCGGAGGCGTTTTCGGCTGCAGGGTCTAGCGACGGGAGTAACTCTCCGGCGTCGGAGTTACCGCCAAACAAATCAAACTGATTCCGTGACACAGCGCTCAGCCCACCCACATCAGGTCACAAACACCCGACACCATCAGTCATAACCGGGCGGCGGAGTGCGGCGTGACGGCTCTGCCTTTGGCACGAGATCGAACGTCGCCTCAATCGTGATTAGCGTGGCAGCGTCAAGCTTTACCCGGCGCGGCATCGACGGACTGACTTGGCCCGGAATCAGCAGGCTCGGATGCGTGACGAACACGTCAAACTCGCCCGCCGGTAAATTTTCAAGGACCGCTGATCCGCCTCTGCCCGTCTTGTTGAACCACGGCGTATCGACGACGTAAATATGCGCACTCATCCAGTCGTGCAGCAAACACTGAATCGTGATTTGCCCCAATTTATCCAGCAACACAGGTTCGGGTTCGCGACGGGTGTACACCTTATGCTCGAACGCGCTCGGGCCTGATAACACTTTTACGTGATGTTCGGTGCGATCACGGTTAGGCAAACGAAGTTTTGTGCCCGCTTGCATCACGCTGACGAAAGGCTCAAATTTGAAGTACGACTGCTCCACCATTGCGGTGGCACCGACCTTCACAGCGGGGGCTTTGCTGCCGACTGGTAACGCGTACACCACCGCGTTGGGCACAGGTTCGCCCTTACGGTCCTTGATCTGAATGGCGATGGTGCCCGCCGTCGCCGGCGCAATCGCCATCAGCAGCCACACCGCCACTGCGGTACACAAACACGACAAGCGCTTGAAATTCATAGTTGCTTTCATTGATCCATGAGGTGAGTACATCGGCGGCTCTTTGCGTCTGCAGCAAGCGCAAATCTACGT
>JAGNQL010000143.1 GCA_017989135.1 Burkholderiales bacterium | reverse complement strand
TCCGCCCAGCTCGGAAAAACGGTCGTGCTGTACTTCTATCCGAAGGACAACACGCCGGGCTGCACCACCGAGGGACAAGATTTCGCAGCGCTACATGCGGACTTCGAAAAAGCCAACGCCGTTGTCGTCGGCGTCTCGCGTGACAGCGCGAAGTCGCACGACAACTTTTGCGCAAAGTTTGGATTCCCATTCGCGCTCATCTCAGACGCGGACGAAGCGCTCTGCACGCAGTTCGAAGTCATCAAGATGAAGAACATGTACGGCAAGCAGGTGCGCGGCATCGAGCGCAGCACGTTCATCATCGACAGCAAGGGAAAACTCGCGCAAGCTTGGCGCGGCGTCAAAGTCGCTGGGCATGCTGCGGCGGTGCTCAACGCGGTGCATGAAATCAATGCACGATGACAACTTTTTAGCACCAACGACCGCCAGGCGGTCGTTTTGTCACATAAAAGCGGTAAGTCGATTACATCAATTTCAGCCCGCAAACGACCGCCATGCAGTCGTTTGTGCGAAAAAGCTGTATCAGCAGGTATTGGCGATCTACCGCGATGAACCGCGCTGCAGCGTAAACGTGTCGTAGCCCGTTTCTTTCACACGCCCATCGGCGGTGTACGTCACGTCGAAGTACAAATCCTCGGTGCCGTTATTGAACTTGTACTTGTGCGTCAGCTCGGTTGGCGTCATCCCGAAGCGCTGCTCTTTGCTGTTGCGACCCAAAATGCGACGCACTTCGGTGATCGTCATGCCCGGCGTCACGCGTTTGAAATTTGCGTCGGTCAGCACCTGATCAATTTTTTCCAGCGTGCCCTGTGCGTTCACCGTCATCATGTAGGTGCGCGTGCCTTCCGGCCCCAACGGGTACTCCCAAATTTCCTTGTCGCCTTCGCGGTTCACGCTGGCCGGCTCGCCCATTTTGAGTTTCATATCGGCCACTGTCGATTGGCCCGCCTGCAATTCGCCGGTTGCGACGCGGTCGCATCCGACGAGCGTCAGCATCGTTGAAAAAAAACCCACGGCCAGTGCCCCTCTCAATGTCTTCGATACCTTAGCGGTGTTTTTCATTGTGCGTGATGCCCCTCAAAGAATTTTTCGCATGTCACGATGTGGAATATCGCAATCAAGATACTCTTCATTCTCCACGACAAAGCCAAACTTCGCGTAGAAACCAATCGCATGCGTTTGCGCAGATAAAACGACTTGGTCATCGCCGCGTTGACGCGCCCGCTCAATTAAGTGCACCAGCAGCGCAGCGCCCACGCCCTGCCCACGAAACGGTTTACGCACGGCCATCCGGCCAATATGCCCATCGGGCAACAACCGCCCGCAGCCTGCAGCCACACCGTCGGCCCACGCAATGGCATGAATGGAGCGCGGATCATGCTCGTCGACCTCAGATTCGGCGGGTACTTTTTGCTCGTCCACAAACACTTCGAACCGAACGGATTTGAGCGTGGCGTTGTCGTCGGGCCACGTCGCCGTTTTCACTTTGAACCCCGATTGCTCAGCCTTCGCGGCATCTCGTTTGTGCGAGAAGAAATGCTTCAGTCGTTGCGCCGACTCATCAGCGAGCAAGCCGCCGCACACCTCGCGCGCATGATGATTCAGCTTCGCTTCGGCAAACAAATCAACAACGCTACCAGCGGCGCCAAACTTCAGGTCGGGCGCGCCCCACACCACGCGGCTCACGCGCGCGTGCAACAGCGCGCCCGCGCACATCGCGCACGGCTCCACTGTCGTGTAAATCGTCGCGCCGGGCGCACGGTAGTTGTTGAGCGCGCGAAACGCATCGCGTAACGCAACAATCTCAGCGTGCGCCGTGGTGTCGCCGTCGCGGATCACGCGATTCATCCCTCGACCGACTAATTCACCCCCGATAACAATCACCGCGCCTATCGGTACTTCACCTGCCGCGGCCGCCTCGTCTGCCTGCGCCAGCGCGGCGCGCATGAATCGCGTGTCCTCGTCGTCCTCGGAGATCCGTGCACTCAAGATCAAAGGCCCAACCGCGTCATCCATTGCGCCAACGCCTGTTCGTCGGGCGAACCGGTGACGTACGTAGCCTTCATCTGCGCGTGTGCTTCTTTGCGGTGCTGATTGATCTTGAACTTGCTATCGAGCCGCGTGACCGTCATCCGAAACCCCGCGACTGCCCCGAGCATGGCATGTTGAAACTCATGATCCAACCCCTTCCACTGCGCGGCATAGTCCGGTTCGTGGATACCGATGAGCGACTTTAACAAAGCGTCCTTATCCTCAGCGCTGGTAACTTCCTCGACCCCACCGTAAGCATGCACCGCAATGTAGTTCCACGTCGGCACACGTTTCAAGTCCGCGTAAACGCTGGGCGACATATAGGCGTTCGGTCCGGAAAACGCGACCATCGTAGGCCGCCCGTCACGCAGCAACGCCACATGCGGATTTGCGCGTGCCAAATGAAAATGCAGGATCACTTGGGTTTGCGTTGAGTCGTCCGATACCGAGGGAACTTCAGAAACCACCACCGGCAGCGGTGTAGCGATCGGAAGTCCGTCGGCGTCGCTAGAAATCAGCATCGCAAAATCGTGCGTGCGCATAACGTCAAGCGTCAGTGCGTGACTCGGGGATTCAAACTGTTTTGGGATGTACATGGCGTAATTATTGTGCTCGAACCTGCGCGAGTTTGCGGCCCAATGCAATCAGCGCCACCGTCATCAGCGCCACGACAAACATTGCAGGTTCGATAGATTCTCGCAGCAGCAGCGCCGCAAACGCAAGCGTAAAAAATAGCTGCATGAGTTGCACTTGGCTCACGCGCGCAATGCCGCCGCGCGCAAGCCCGCGGTACCAAAAAAAGAAGCCAATCCATTGGCTCATCAGCCCGAGATACGCAAACGCAGCCCACGCTTGAACAGACGCGCTTTCGGGAGCGGCCGGAGCGCTCCAGAGCGTAAGCGCGAGGGTACCGGGCAAGCCTAGGATAAGCGCCCACGAAATCGCCTGTGGACCTGACATGTACCGCGTCGCAATCGCACCGCTGGCATAGCCCAAGCCACCAAACAGAACGCCGATCAGCATCAATGCGTCGGCGGCGTGCAATTCGCCGCGCGCGCGCAACCATGCGTAGCCACAAACGAGGAGCGTTCCAGCGACTGCGCAGGCCCAAAAACCGCGCGAAAGCCGTTCACGATTGAGCCAAGCACCGATGACCGCTGTCGCCAACGGCAATATCCCGTTGACCACCGCCGCGTGGCTTGACGGCACTGTTTGCAGTGCCAGCGTATTAAGAAGCGGCCATCCAAAGACCACGCCGGTGGTCGCGCCTAATAGCGGCCACCAAGCGGCCCGAGGCGGCAGCGGCGCGCGCGTCGCTAGCAGATAAGCAATGCCTGCAGCAGCGCCCAGTACCGTGCGCCCCGACCACACAAACCAAGCAGAGAGCACGTCGTCGGCCATCGCCATTTTTGTCACTGGCATGGTAAGACTAAAGATGATGACGCCGATGGCCCCGAGTACGAGGCCAGAAGATTGCGGATTCAATATGTTTAACCTGTTCGATATATCGAACGAATATAATGCAACCGCGACTACCGCTTCATCACACGCGGCAAAGAGTGAATCACCAACAACCACTCCGCCTTTTTGGTGCCCGCATTACGCACGGAGTGCTCGCTATCTGCCGCGAACTGTGCCGCGTCGCCCGCTTGCAGCATGAACGTGCGTTTGCCGACGGTAACTTCCAGCTTGCCTTCCTGCACCACGATATGTTCCTGTGTTCCGAGCGCATGCGCTGGAAATTTCCCCGTGGCTTTCCTTGCTGGTAATGCGTTGTGCACAATTTCTACCAACGCATCGGGGCTGACAGGCGAGAGCGTACGTCGTACGAGACCCGTTTTCGGATCTTTATAGATCGGTTGTTCGGCCAGTTGTTGAATGTGCACCGGCGGACCCATATCGCCACGCAACAGGCTGCTCAGCGACACGGTCATGCCTTCGGCAAGCTTTGCCAGCATCACGGCCGTGGGGCTGGTCAATCCCGCCTCGATACGACTCACGACAGACTTCGACACGCCGGCGCGCTTGGCCAAATCCGATAACGAGATTTGCTGCACCTCGCGCGTCGCCTTCACCGCCGCACCGACACCTTGCGCAACCTTTAGCGCGGTGTTGGCCGTGTTGGCGAAGTCTTTGGCGGTGCGAACAACAGCCAACGCTGTTCCCAAAGCTGAAGTTCCAGACGATTTCGCGCGCGTTGCCATGCTGTGCCTCCGGTGATTGGGTAGCTAAGTTTGCGACAAAGTGTACGCGTCCTTGCCGTCCTTCATACTCCAACCCAATGCAGTCAGCTCTGCGCGCAGACGATCCGCTTCTGCCCAGTCTTTTCCGTTGCGTGCTGCCCATCGCGCATCGGCAACCGCGCGCACGTTCGCGGGAACGTCAACGGCCTTCGGCGCCCACGCAGCGAGCCCCAAGCCCAGCGCCTCATCAAACTTAAGCATCGTCGCCTTCTTCAGGTCCGGCGACAAATCAGATTTGAGCGCCTCAAACGCCAGCGCCAACGCCTGCGGAAAATTCAAATCGTCGTTGAGTTTTTCCATAAAGCGCGCAACAAAATCCGCGTCCGGTGCGGCCGCCGGTGCGCCCAACGCGAACACGTTGTTCCGCAATCGTTCAAGCGCCGTCGCCGCAGCATCAAGCGCGTCCCAGCTAAACGTGAGCTGCGAACGGTAGTGCGCCGTGAGGCACAAGTAGCGATACGCCAACGGGTCATAGCCTTTGTCGATCAGGAGCTGCACACGCAAAAACTCACCACTCGATTTACTCATCTTCGAACTGTTGAGCAGGATGAAGTAGCCATGCATCCAGAAATTTGCGAGACGCGTTCCATACGCAGCTTCGGTCTGTGAAATTTCGTTCGGGTGATGCACCGTGATGTGGTCCTCACCGCCGCAATGAATATCGAAGTACTCGCCAAGATACTTGTGCGCCATCGCCGAGCACTCGATGTGCCACCCCGGAAAGCCACGGCCCCACGGCGAATCCCATTCCATTTGCCTCTGATCTTCCGGCTTCGAAAATTTCCAAAGCGCGTAGTCCGTGGAATTCTTTTTCTCGCCCAAATCAACGCGCGCGCCAGCCTGCAAACCCGCAATATCCAAGCGCCCTAGATAGCCGTAGGACGGCTGCTTTGCTGTATCGAAGTAGATACCGTCGCTGGTGCGATACGTGTAGCCCTTTTTCTCTATTTCTTGCACGAACGCAATTTGCTCTGGGATGTTGTCGGTCGCTTTGCATAACGTCGTCGGAAAGTCGATCCCAAGCAACTTCAAATCGCCCACGAACGATTCGGTGTAGAGCGCCGCGATGTCCCACGCCGTTTTCCCTGTGCGGCGCGAACCCTTCTCCATTTTGTCTTCGCCATCGTCCGCATCCGACACAAGGTGCCCGACGTCTGTGATGTTCATCACATGATTGACGCGGTAACCGTTGAGCTTCAACACACGCTTGAGGCCGTCTTCGAACATGAAGGTGCGGTAGTTGCCGATGTGTTGATAGTCATACACCGTCGGTCCGCAGGTGTAGAGCCCAACCTCACCCGGTTTCAAAGAAGTGAATTCACGGACGGAGCGCGTCCAGGTGTCGTAGAGCTGAAGAGACATAGTGGGTTTAGTGTGCAAAAAAATGAATACAAAAAAGGCTGCCCGTGGCAGCCTTGGAACGGATCGAAACTGTCCGGCACTATAGGCGAAGTAGCGCCGCGTCACCACCAAGGGTGGCAAGGCAACATGCGCAACATTGCATACCGGCTTTGATCATCATGGACGCTAGTTTAGCTCACGCATTAAAAGTGATCGCTCTGGTGGCTTCTACTGCGGCAGGCAGAACGCAACGCGCGCCCGCGTCCAGCCCGCTGCAACCATGTCGGCGTCGACCAATGCGTCCCACATCGTGCGCAGGTTGTATCCGGAGGCATCAAGACGAACGTACTCATAAGCCGCCGTGCTGCCGACGGGGCAGTGGGTGCCGTTCGGGAACGCAGCGGCGAACACCATGCCGTCAACATTCCAACCCGAGTTAGCCGCAAAATCTTTGCATTCTTGCGCGGTGGCGCTGTAGGTATAGCCACCACCCTCTACCAAACGCGCGCGACAGACGGGTTGTGACAGCGACAGCGCGTTGTTGTGCGCAGTGAAGCTAAAGGCGTCTGTGCTGTAGCCCGTTCGCGACCACGATCCACCGCGTTGTCCCGAGAGCATTTGTGCCAGCTCAACCGGGTCAGCGATCAAGGCAAAACGTCCCGTCAAATTGTTTTGAAGTTCGACGATGCGCATGCGATCCGTGCTGGCACTAACGTCGCCCGCGCTACGCGTTGATGTCACGCCTTGCACCGCGTTGGCAGCGTCAAGCAGCCCAGATCCGCACGCGCCAACAGCCGCTGAACAGTCGGTGCCGACAGGAAAGGCGCGGGCTGAACCCTGAAGTCGGTTCAATACTTGCCCCGGCGTGAGCGACGGGTCGCGGGCGAGTATCAAAGCGACGACGCCAGCAACGTGTGGTGCGGCCATGCTGGTTCCTGCATAGGTCGCATAGCTCGGAGCGCCGGGCAATGTGACGCCGCCGTTTAGGGTCGAAATCACACCGGGCAAGTCACCCGAATCCCCGCCGGGCGCGGTCAGCGTGACCGAGC
>JAGNQL010000142.1 GCA_017989135.1 Burkholderiales bacterium | reverse complement strand
CTCGTTACCCTCCGGGACCCGTGGCGCGAACGACGACTACATGCTCATGTGGACTCGCGTGCTGGAAGGGTTGACGGCCAACGGTGAGGATTTTGATTTCGTGTACTTTGCGGGTCCGTCGGATTTCGCGGCTTACTTTGGCCTCACGGGAACTGGCGACATGGATCGCTTAGGTACGTTTTTCGACGAGCGTGTGGCGAAAGATGCAGGACTCAAACGCGAAGTGGAGCGCGGCCGCGTGACGCGAAACACGTTCCGAAATTACTACGGGCTTAAGGCTTCGGTGTCTTTTAGCAACGGCGCGCACGAGGAGTGGAACATTTTCCGCACGCTCAACGAGCGCCGCCGCGCCAACGCAAAATTCGGTGTCGCCAATCAAATCGCCGTGTTCTTTGATGGCAAAGCCGTGGCGACCGGTGCGGCCGAATCAGCGGTCGCAATGGGCGTCAGTGGCGCGTGCAAATTGCCGTAGTTCGGACGAGCACCGGCGATAGCGCGTCGGCGACGATTTGGTACCGATTACAGCTTTTTACCGCCAACGACCGCCAGTGTTGACGTAAATCGCTATTTGTCGTGTAGTCGACTAGAACGAAAAAACGACCGAAACGACCGCCCGCCAGTCGTTCGAGCACAAAAGCTGATTCGGCCGCTGATTAGATCCCGTTAGCCGCGAAACGCACGCTCCCAGACGCCCGCTTTCATGACGCCCGCCAGCGCATTCGCCGGATCACACATCACGGTGATGTCTTTGGTTGGATCCGCATTGACGACGACCAAGTCGGCGTGCGCGCCTGGGGCGATGACGCCAAGTTTGCCCTCGTGATTCAACAGTTTCGCGGCCACACTTGTCGCGCTTTGCAGAATTTCCACCGCGGTTTGAACACCAGAGCGCAGCCGCCACTCGATGCTTTGTTGTGGATGCATCGCGCCGAGCAAATCGGTGCCGAACGCGATCGGCACGCCGTGTGCCTTTGCAATCGCGATGGCCTGCGTGCCGGCGTCCTTCACACGATCGAGTTTTACTAACTGCTCGGGGCTCCACATCAAGCGCTTGCCCTCATCGCCGAGCACCGCATACGTCGCGAGCGTTGGCACGAGATACGCGCCCTGCGTCTTCATCACTTTCGCCGAATCCTCGTCGAGCAAATTACCATGCTCAATTGATCGCACACCGCATTGCACCGCCCGCGTGATCGAACGCGGGGAATACGCGTGCGCCATCACGTAGGTGTTCGCCGCGCTCGCCTCCTCGCACGCCGCCGTCAGTTCTTCGAGCGAATACTGCGTGCCGTCAATCGGGTCTGTCGGACTCGCCACGCCGCCGCCCGCCATTATCTTGATCTGATTGGCGCCGCTGCGAAGTTGCTCCCGAACCGCGCGCCGCACCTCGGGCACGCCATCTGCCAACGCCGGAAACAATCCAAGCCCCGCACAGGTGCAGATAAATTCCTGCACACCACGCGGCCGAATGTCGGCGTGACCGCCCGTTTGCGACAACGGCGCGCCCGCGAAAAATAGCCGTGGGCCGCGCAAGAACCCGCGCTCGATGGCAAGTTGCACACCGTAATCGGCGCCCGCGGCGTCACGGACGGTCGTAAAACCACGATCAAGCATGCCTTCTAGAACGTGCCGCGCCTGCGCCGTGATGTAGCTCGGCGGCTGCATCGAAAGCTGCCAAACATCGTGGTGCACCGCCATCACATGCACATGGCAATCGATAAGCCCCGGCAGCACAACGCGCCCCCCTAAATCAATGCTCGCGCCCGCTGGCACTGGAGCGCCCGCGGGAAGCACCGCCGAAATCTTGCCCTCATCCACGACGATGACCGCGGCCTCGCCGACGCGCCCGGTGGTGCTGTCGAAAATGCGGGCGTTACGCAGGATTTGTTGAGTCATTTCAATCACCTAGAGAGGGGTGCCGGAAGGCGTTCAGGCATCGGTTTGGTTTACGTTATCGGGGATAAAGGGTAAAAAGACGTTTCCTACGAGAAAACTATGCCAGCGGTCACTCCTGAACTCTTTCACCTCGCAGCCGGCGGCGACGTCGACGCAATGGGCACCCTCTACGCAGAACTGTACCCCGAAATCAAACGGGTGGCTCGCGCGCGTCTCGCTCAGGCCGGTGGCGTGACCGGCTTAAACGCGACGGCGTTGGTGCACGAGGGCTTCATGCGCATGGCCGAGCGCGAAGGATTGATGGGCGATACGCGCGTACAGTTTTTCGCCTACGTTGGAAAAGTTTTGCGCTCCATCGTCATTGATTTTGTGCGCGCGCGCGACGCAGAAAAGCGCGGCGGCGGCGCGACGCTGCTCACACTCTCGCACGCCGACTCGGCGCCAGATAGCTGGTTGCCGGCGGTGGACGTCGTTGCGCTGGACCAAGCACTCGAGCGCCTAAAGCTCATCGACGAAGGCATGTACCAGACCTCAGAACTGCATTTTTTCTGCGGCATGACGATTGAAGAAACCGCCGAAGCGCGCTCAATTTCAACGCGCACCGTCAATCGGGAAATCACCAAGGCTCGTGCGCTTCTCGCCGAATGGCTCGATGTGGCCAATGCTCGAATCTGAGCGCCACGCAATTTGGCGCACGCCCCTAGTTTGAATTTCGCTGGCGCAACACTGCACCGATTCGCGTCCTTTCAAGGGCAATGACCGCTACTCCTCCTTCTGCCGCTCCTGCTTCCTCCCCGGTCGCGCCGGACTTTGACGCCGCGCTCTGGAAGGCGGTGAACGCTGCATTCGACGAAGCGCTCGAAACCGACGAGTTGTCGCGTCCGGCTTTCCTCGCGCAGCTTGCGCAAGGCGACCCGCGTGTCGCCAACGAGGTGCGCCGGTTGCTGGGTCGTGCTCATGCGCAAACTTTGGTGACCAATGTTGTGCGTCATCCGCTGGCAGGCTTAACGACGCACCTCGCGCCTGTGCTCGGCGACAGTACGGAAAAAGGCTTCGACGGCTTGTTGCAACGCGCACTTCGGGCCGACCGCGCTCGCACCAAGAACAAACGACATGTTGGCGAGCTGTGCGGTGCGTGGAGACTCGAGGAGATTATTGGCGTTGGCGGCATGGGCGAGGTTTGGCTCGCCACACGTGCCGATGGGTTGTATCAGGCCAAAGCGGCGGTCAAATTCTTAAAGTCGGACGTCGACAGCGAGCGCTTTGAAGCGCGTTTCGCACAAGAGCGCTCGCTCCTAGCGCGACTCAACCATCCGGGCATCGCACGATTGATTGATGCCGGCCGGTTGTTCGGCCAGCCGTTTCTGGTGCTCGAATACATCGAGGGCAGCCCACTCCTCAATTACGTGGCGGAGCGCGCCAAAACCGTCGATGCCCGCATTGCGATCATTCGCGAAATCGGCGAAGCGGTCGCGTACGCACATTCGCAACTCGTCGTGCACCGCGATCTCAAGCCGTCGAACGTGTTGGTGACGCCCAGCGGCCACGCGAAGCTCCTCGATTTCGGCGTCGCGGGCCTACTAGAGAAAACCGAGCACGACGAAACCACCAGCTCAGAAGTAACAAAAATGGCGGGCCGCGGCCTCACGGTTGAATACGCCGCCCCCGAACTCATCACGGGCGAAGCCTCGGGTGTTGCCAGCGACATCTACTCCATCGCCGCGTTGGCCTACCACCTGCTCGCTGGACACCGCGCGCACACGCCCGAAAAGCCTGGCCGCGCCGCCCTAGAGCATGCCGTGCTGCATGTGGTTCCGCCGCGCGTGTCGGAAGCGGCCAGAGCCCGTCCCCCGCAAAACACGAAAGACAACATTCCGCCGCCCGCCGACGCGGTGCGTCTCGAAGGCGACATCGACGCGATCATCGCGCGCGCGCTCCGCGTCTACCCCGCCGATCGCTATCGCTCCATGGAGGCCTTCGTGTCGGATCTGCGGCGCTGGGCAGAACGTCGCCCGATTGCGGCGCGGCGCGAGGATCGCAGCTACCGCACCAAGCTCTGGCTGCGTCGAAATTGGTTACCCGTCGGGTTAACGGGCACGCTGATCGTCGCACTTGCTACGGGCATGGCCATCTCGGTTTGGCAGTACCAACGAGCGAAAACCGAAGCGGCACGCGCCAATGACACCGCCGATTACGTCGTCAGCATTCTCGGTCGCGCGGATCCGGATTTACATGGCGGTAACTGGCCGACCGCGCTCGAGATACTTGACGACGCCGCCAAAGAGAGCAGAGTTCGCTTTCAAGATCAGCCCGCCACCGAGGAACGACTTGCGCGACTCTTCGCATCCGTTTATCGCTCTCTCTCCCGGGATACGGACGCACTGCCGCTTGCGCAGCGCGCCGTTGCCCTCTCTGCACAAGTTCACGGAGAGGACGCCTTACCTACGCAACAAACTCGCAGCCTGCTCGCTTGGACGCAGTACTGGTCAGACGACTACGCCGGCGCGTTGGCCACTATGCAGCCGGTTATGCAACGCCTACCGAAACTTGTCCCGGCGGGATCGCCGGAGTTGATCGAAGCGAAGCAACGCTACGGCAACATACTTGCCGGCGTGTACCGAATCTCAGAGGCAGAAACGCTGTTTCGCGAGGTGATCGCGCAGCTCAAGAATGACGGCGGCACCACCAACGCCAATGCGTGGCGAATCGCCGATACCGAAGGAGATCTGGCAGCAGCGATGACACGCGGCGGTCGATGGCAAGAAGCCATCGATTTACTTCGAAAGAACGCGCGCGTTTACGAGAATCCGCCAGCGTCCGACATCAAATCGGCGTTAGAACATCAAAGCAACCTCATCACGGTGCAGAGCGTGTTGGGCGACCCGACGGATGTTGAGCGTCAAATTCTTTTCCTCATTGAGCGTTGGCGAAAATTAGCGGGCGACAAAACTGAGCGCATCGACGAGCTGCTCAACGATTTGGGCTTCCACTACGTCCAAGTGGGCAATCAACTTGCGGCGGAGAAAAGCTACAAGACGCTGCTCAGCCGCATCGTCGCGCGCCCCGCGCCTGTTGACTCCAGCAGGCTTCGCGCGGAGCTTGACTTGCTCGACGTCGCCTCTCGGTTTGGGACCCAGCCCGCAGCGGCACTCTTGAGCGAGGTTCGGCGACTCGGGGACGAGGTTATCGCGCGAGTTGAGCCCGCGCACCCGCGATTTCGACAACTACTTTCCCGCGCAGCGATCGTAGCAATCACGCAGGGAGACAGGACGTTGGCCAGTCGCTTCGCTGATGTCGCCCAAGCTCGAGGCACCGACAAATCCGCCGCCAACGATTTGCGCATGCTGTACGTGCAATCGGACCTAGCACGAATGGCAGGAGCGCACGCGCAGTCGTTGGCACTCATCGAAAAAACGTTGCAAACGTACGAAAAGTCGGGCGAAAAAGTATCGCTGCGTCGTGCGCGGTGCGAGCTTGATATCGCCTACGGGTTGGTACTGGCCGGGGGGGCGAGTGCTAATGATCCGAAAATCGAAGCCGCGCTGACCGGAACACGTAGCGCACTCCCAAAAAACTTGACCGCAAGTCACCGCATCTTTAAGCAGATGGAGTACGTCGCGAGTTGGGCGCGCAATGGCCGCGAATCGCAGCAGTGGGTTGAAGCACGAGCCCGATTGGCGTCCGATATGGGACGAAGCGTCGAGACATTTCCCGATGTGCTCGTGGGTGCATTCGCGCGCTAGCGAAAGAATTCAATTATTTTCACGAAGCCTGTCGCAATAGTCCGCGTGATCACGTTCTTTACAGTAAGGGTCCCGCAACCTCAAAACTGCGCGGGCTCCGGTAGCGCACTTTGCAACGGGTGCGTGTGCCGCCGATGCATCTTCGCGTCGGCAAATGCGTTTACCTTCCCCGGTAGCCGCATTGCGTGTGCGGCTCCCTCCCCGCATGCACGCAAAACCTCATGAGCCCGTCAATGACGGGCTCTTTTTTTGGGAATCTGCATACAACTATTGGCGGCTAGCGACAGCTACACGGCGCTTCTAGGTCATTATTACAGGAAGTCGACATATAACTAAATGTCCGCCTAATCATTGTGTAACAGTCGTTAACCCGAAAAAGCCAATTTACGGACGAGCAATCATCTAGCAACCATATTCCATGGTATTTAGTTATGTAGGTTGATTGTGTCTTTCAATAGAGCTTTTTAACAACAACGCGCAATTTTCTTGCTTGACGTAAAATCGTTGCATTGCAACAAGGAAACGTTATGCCCGCAGCCCTGAACCACCAGATTGACGACGTCCGAATCAAGGACATTTTCGAGCTCGCCCCGCCATCGCACCTGCTTCGCGAATTCAAAGTCAACGCCAAAGTTGAACAGCTCATCTTCGACACCCGTCGCGACATACACAAGGTGCTGCACGGCGCGGACGACCGTTTGGTGGTGATTGTCGGCCCTTGCTCGATTCACGATAAAAAAGCAGCGCTCGAGTACACGCAAAAGCTCAAAACACTGCGCGACGAACTCTCGCGAGATCTCGTCGTGGTCATGCGCGTCTACTTCGAAAAACCGCGTACCACGGTCGGCTGGAAAGGCCTGATCAACGACCCGTTCCTCGACGGAAGCTTCAAGATCAACGAGGGTCTGCGCCTAGCGCGCGAGCTGCTGCTCGACATCAACGAGATGGGTGTTCCCGCCGCGACCGAATTCCTCGACACGTTGACGCCACAGTACTACGCCGACTTGATTTCTTGGGGCGCCATTGGCGCGCGCACCACCGAAAGCCAA
>JAGNQL010000141.1 GCA_017989135.1 Burkholderiales bacterium | reverse complement strand
AGTTCAAGGTGTAGGCGAAGCCACGGCATCGCCCCGCGCGACAGGAGCGCAGCCAAGTTTGCCGCTACGCTGCTGTGGTCTTATAGCTTTTTGCCGCTAGCGACAAGCAGGCGGCGCTTTCCGCGTGGTTTTCCTTAAAGTCGATATAGACAAAAACGCTCATCTAACGACCGCCTGCTAGTCGTTACAACCAAAAAGCTGTATCTCGAATAATGTGCGGGCGCACAGGGAATCAGAAGAGCGACGTCTCGGGCGGCGCGAGGAAACTCAACACGTTCCGGTCTCAGGCATTGACCGCACTGGCCCGTACTGCAGCGATTTTTTCTCCCATGAACTGCATGTACTCTTTTGCGGCACTCGTCGTGGCGATCGCCTTGAATCGCGCAAGCACGCCAGCACACGCGTCATCGTCGCCTTGATGCATTTCGAGTTCGGTCTTCAGCAAAATTTTTAGAAACCCGACCCAGTTGCCCGTTTCTGGTAACGTTTGATCGATGTCGACGGGCTGCGCGACGCATGGGTTAGTCGTCGGTGGAACGGGCGTGACTAGCGCGCGCGGACAATCCGCGTCGGGACGCAACGGCGTTCCGGTGAACAACGGACGAAGATCATTGGCGGCGAGATCACGTGCGGTGAGATTGCCCATGCCGAGCATGCGCTGCACTGTCGCCAGAATCGAGGTGTGGTCATACTGCGTGTGATCCACGGTGCCCTTGGCGATCAATGGCGAAACGACGACGGCAGGCACGCGCACGCCGAATCGCTTGAAGTCGAACCCGTTCAAATCCTTCAAATGGTTCACATTGCGGTCGCCCGGCGCGGGCGCGGGAGGCGGCGAAACATGATCATAAAAGCCTCCATGCTCGTCGTACACGATCACGAGCAAACTGGTTTCCCACAACGGCGAGTTGCGAATCGCTTCGTACACGGCCTTGATCAAACATTCGCCGCCGTAGGCATCGTCTTCCGGATGCTGCGACGAGCCACACTTGTAGCGCGGCCCCTTGAAGGGCGGCTGTTTGTCGAAGAAGCTCGTACCGAAATTGGGTTCGATAAACGTGTAAGCGTAGGGATAATCTTGCTTCAAATCGTTGGCAAAATTGTCGGCCCACGTTGTCGACTCACGCGATGAATCGAGCGGATGCACATCGAAAATGCTCACGCCCTTGAGCGAGGCCACTTGCGGAATCCAACCGCCATGAGTCCACTCCGACGCGTCACGGTAGCGATTGTGTAAATCGCTATACAAACGCCATTGCTGTTTCGCCGCGGTCAGCGCTTGATAAATTGAGCCATTCTCATAACAAAATCCGTGCACATGCGATTCCCATTCGACCTCCTCCAGCACCTTCGGGCTACGGTCTAGGCACGCCGAAGACGCGCCGTGAACGAAGAAACGATTCGGCCACGTCGGCCCCGGCATCGACGAATACCATTGATCGCAAATCGCGTATTCGCTGGCGAGTTGATAGATCACCGGTAGTTGCGTTGGCGTGTCAAAACACGCCATGATGTCGCCCACGTGATCCGCTGCGGGCCGGCCCGTGTCTTCGCTGCACGACTTCGCGTAGTTCTCAGCAAACCCTTGGTTGCCACCGGACAGCTGCTCGGCCACGTCTTGAAACTCGTGCCCCGGGTCGGTCGTCATGAACGGCGGAGCGCCGTCTTTGACGTAATACTTCAGCTCGTCGTAGGTATTGCTGTCCGCAGTCGTTGCGGCGCGCAATCCGGGTATCTTCGACATTGCGAAAACGTGATCGAAGGAATGGTTTTCCAACATCAACACGAATACGTTTTTTATGGGCGACGAGGTTGCGGGATTCGCCACTCCCGTAGCGTCGAACGCACCTGCGTTGATGTCAGACATAGTTCACCTCTGCTCGACAGCGTTGCTAAGCCCGAATATCCGCAACCAATGACGCCAACGTCTCTGGCGCAATATCGCAGTGTTGTGGATAGTTGGTGTGGTCACAACCGATTTTTACGCCGGCGCCCGCCAGCAGTGAAGCGCGCATCGGAGCCGTGAACTCGAAGCGCAAGAAGTGCACAGCAGACGTTTTTTCATCGGTCTCGCGGTCTAAATCTTCGTCGGCTATAGCGTAGACGCGCGGCTGACCTTCGACTTCAACGTACATCCGATCTTCACAGTCGATGAGGCGTGCGAGTTCGCGCCGCCGCTCGTTGATGTCGGCGTATTCGATGAGCATCGTGGCTTTCCAGTTGGTGCCGTCTGGCAGCAACGGGTTGTAGGCGTCCAGCTCGCTTTGAATGCCCTCTTCATCGAATATCTTTTCGACGCGAAGCATCTCTTGAATTTGATAACGAATGGTTTGTTCGTTTTCAAACTGAATCATGAAATGGTCGCCGAGCAATACTTTGCGAAGTTTTCGCTGTGCGATGAGCGCCGGTTTGTTCGCCTTGAGGTATTTGCTGTACGCCTCAAGCGTCATGAGATCTGCGGGAGTGAGGTGCGACATTATGTTTGTCCGTTCAGTTTGGAGGCGCGGCATCCACCGCGCTTTGCTCGACCGACGCGACCGAAGCCGCGCCTGCCAACGAAAACTAGCTGAGTCCGTATGCCTTCGCAATCAACGAAATCGGGTGCGCAAGCGTCGGGGCTTTGGCTCCGTTGAGACCCGCTTCGGTGATACCTTGCTCGATATGGTGGCCCGCGAGTTGGCAGTCGGACGATATGAAATCTGGCGTGTTCTGCATCATCGCCTTAAACACCGGTTTGCCAATTTTCATGGCCGTTGCGTGATGCTCTTTCTTCACGCCGTAGGTGCCGGCGTGCCCCGAGCAGCGCTCGACCGTGTTCACCGTTGTGCCCGGAACGAGCTTCAACATTTCTTCGGTTTTCTTGCCCACATTTTGAACGCGACTGTGACACGGTATGTGATAACTCACGTGGCCAAGCTCGGTCTTAAAATCCGTTTTCAGCAGGCCGTCTTTTTGTCGCGCGACAAGATATTCGAACGGATCCCACATCGCAGCTTGCACGGCTTTAGCGTCTTCGTTTTCGGGGAGCAGCAGCGGAATTTCCTGCTTGAACATCAGCGTGCACGAAGGAATCGCCGTGAGGATTGCGTAGCCATCGCGTGCATACTTCGCGAGCACTGGAAGGTTGTACGACGCAAGCTCTGCCACGCCGTCGAGGTCTCCCAATTCGAGCTTGGGCATGCCGCAACATTTTTCCTTGTTGACGATTTCAAAGGCTATGTCGTTGTGCGTGAGAATCGCCAACAAATCCATGCCCATGCCGGGCTCGTTGTAGTTCACATAGCAGGTCGAAAAAATCGCGACCTTACCCGGCGTTCGCTCGCCGTCTTTCACCGGCGCGGCACTGTGCAATGCGCCCTTCGCGAGCGATCGAAATTTTTGTGTCGCAAGCGATGGAATCCACGCGTCTTTGTCGACGCCCAACTGGCTCTCCATAAAACCGCGTGCAAGCTTGGTTTTGTTGATGGCGTTCGCGGTTTGTACGACGACGGGAATGCCCGCAAACTTTCCTTGCAAGTCGGTCGATGCGAGAAATTTCTCGGCCAACCCGACTTCGCCCTTTTTGAATTTGATCGCCTTCGCGCGCAACATCAAATGCGGGAAGTCCACGTTCCACGCATGAGGCGGCGTGTACGGGCATTTCGTCATGTAGCAGACGTCGCACAGATAGCACTGGTCGACGACTTTCATGAAATCTTTTTTGTCGACGCCGTCGACTTCGAGTGTGCTCGACTCGTCGATCAAATCGAAGAGCGTCGGAAAGCTGTTGCACAAGCTCACACAGCGGCGGCAGCCGTGACAAATGTCGTAAACACGCTCAAGCTCATGGTTCAGCGATTCTTCACTCCAGAAGTCCGGATTCTTCCAGTCAATCGCGTGACGGGTGGGGGCTTCGAGATTGCCTTCTCTCATATTCTTACCGGTGAGCAGTGAATAGTGAACAGTGAGCGGTAGAGGGTGAGCAGCGGGTGAGAGCAGCGAACAAAAACTGTTCACTGCTCACCGTTCACTGCTCACCGGCGCACAACGTGCGCAACGCGTCTAGTCAGCCAGCGCGTCGAGCGCCTTTTGATAGCGATTGGCGTGTGAGCGCTCGGCCTTCGCAAGCGTTTCGAACCAGTCGGCGATTTCGTCGAAGCCTTCTTCGCGCGCGGATTTGGCCATGCCTGGGTACATGTCGGTGTACTCATGCGTTTCGCCTGCAACAGCGGATTTCAGATTGTCGCGGCTGGAACCAATCGGCAGATCGGTCGCGGGGTCGCCAACCATTGCCAAATAGTCAAGGTGACCGTGCGCATGGCCAGTTTCGCCTTCGGCGGTGGAGCGAAACAGCGCGGCTACGTCGTTCTGACCTTCGACGTCCGCTTTGTTCGCGAAATACAGGTAACGGCGGTTCGCTTGGCTCTCGCCTGCAAACGCGTCTTTCAGGTTTTGGTGTGTCTTCGTACCTTTGAGATTCATGGATGCACTCCTTGGGAAATCAATTTCGCGGCATCTGAATGATGCGACGCTACTCGCACTTTGCGCCTTTTTCTTATTGAAGGTGACGAGCAGTTCCAATCAGTGAGATTGCAAATTCCGATTACGCCGTGACTAAAACTTCGGTTTCCTTGACGGTTACCGGCTGGCGAATCAAGTGATCGAACGCGCTGAGCGCCGCTTTTGCTCCTTCGCCAGCCGCAATCACGATTTGTTTGTACGGCACCGTCGTGCAATCGCCCGCTGCGAATACGCCATCGATATTAGTGTGGCCTTTCGCATCCACCACGATTTCACCGAAGCGGCTGAGTTCAACCGTGCCCTTGAGAAATTCCGTGTTTGGCACCAAACCGATCTGTACGAACACGCCTTCGAGCACAACCTGATGCTCTACGCCAGTCGCGCGGTCTTTGTATTTCAAGCCGTTCACGACGCTCCCATCGCCCGTGATCTCCGTCGTCTGCGCGTTCACATGGATCGTCACGTTCGCCAGACTTTTCAGTTTGTTCACGAGCACGGCGTCGGCCTTTAGCTGGTCAGCAAACTCAATCAATGTCACGTGCTGCACGATGCCCGCGAGATCGATCGCCGCTTCCACGCCTGAGTTGCCGCCACCAATTACTGCCGTGCGTTTTCCCTTAAACAACGGGCCGTCGCAATGCGGACAATAGGCCACGCCCTTGTTTCTGTATTCCTGCTCGCCAGGCACATTCACGTTGCGCCAACGTGCGCCCGTGGAGAGGATCACGCTGCGAGCTTTGAGCACGCCGCCGTTAGCCATCTGCACCGATATCAATCCACCGGGTTGCGCGGCTGGAATTAACTTCTCCGCACGTTGCAAGTTCATAATCTCAACGCCGTAATGACGGACTTGCGCTTCGAGCGCTGCGGCGAACTTAGGGCCATCCGTCTCTAACACTGAGATGTAGTTTTCAATCGCCATTGTGTCGTTGACCTGCCCGCCAAATTTCTCAGCTGCCACGCCCACGCGAATGCCTTTGCGTGCGGCGTAAACCGCTGCCGCCGCCCCAGCTGGGCCACCACCGACAATCAACACATCGAACGCGTCCTTCGCGTTGAGTTTCGCGGCTTCTCGTGCGCCTGAGTTTGTGTCGAGCTTAGCAACGATTTCTTCGACGCTCATGCGTCCAGAGCCAAACACTTTGCCGTTGAGAAACACCATTGGCACAGCCATGATTTCGCGCGCCGTGACTTCGTCTTGAAATGCGCCGCCCTCGATCACCACAGTCTTCACTTTGGGATTGAAAATCGCCATGAGCGAGAGCGCCTGCACGACGTCAGGGCAGTTGTGGCAAGTCAGCGACATGTAGACCTCGAAATTGAAGTCTCCGTCCAGCGCCTTGATCGCGTCGATCACGTCGGCCTCAACTTTCGGCGGATGTCCGCCCGTCCACAAGAGCGCCAACACGAGTGAGGTGAACTCATGCCCTAATGGCAGCCCCGCAAATCGCACGCCGTTGCTCTCACCGTTTCGAGCAACCACGAAGGATGGCTTGCGCGCGTCGTTACCTGTGGTGTCGAGCGAGACCTTGTCGGACAAACTCACGATGTCGTCTAACAAACTGCGCATCTCGGCGGCGGTCGCGCTGTCGTCGAGCGACGCGATCAACCGAATCGGTTGGCGCAGCATGCCAAGATAGGTTTGAAGCTGGGTCTTTAGGGTGGCGTCAAGCATGGCGAAACTCTTAGAAAATGGTCGCCCGCAATCCACTGCGGTGGCGCAGAGATCGAACGAAAGGTGGCTTGGTGGGTTTTGTGTCGGGCAGCAGTGCCGCCCAAAAAATCCGTCGCGCTCGTGTGCGTGTCGACGGGTTTGCGCGCCGCGAGAAACCTGCGGCGCGATGCTGGGAATTAGATCTTGCCGACCAGTTCCAGTGACGGCGCAATGGTCTTCGCGCCTTCGTTCCATTTAGCAGGGCAGACTTGGCCCGGATTGGCTGCCGTGTAGATCGCGGCCTTGAGCTTGCGCAGTGTTTCTTTGACGTCGCGAGCGATTTCGTTGGAGTGGATTTCCATCGTCTTGATCATGCCATCAGGATTGATCACGAACGTACCGCGCAGCGCCAAGCCTTCTTCGGGAATGTGCACGCCGAACGCGTTGGTCAATGTATGCGTTGGGTCGCCGACCAAAGGGAATTTGGCTTTGCCGACCGCGGGCGACGTTTCGTGCCACACCTTGTGCGAGAAGTGCGTGTCGGTGGTGACGATGTAAACCTCAGCTCCAGCC
>JAGNQL010000022.1 GCA_017989135.1 Burkholderiales bacterium | reverse complement strand
ACCACTGCAATGCGACGAGCCTGCTGATTGCGCGACATTACGTATTGGTTTGTTTGGCCTCGAAAAATGGCACAACGTGGATCGGACAGTGGAACAACTTGCTGCGGCCTTAGATCGTTTGGGGATTGTGGCGCCGTCGACTTCCAAGGCCAGCGAAGCGGTGAACACCGCGCAGAAAGAGCACGCCACGGCGTGAGCATCAACGCTATCGATGTTGTCCGATGGCCATGGTTTGACGTGAACCGTCATTGAACGCTATGTCAATGGCGGCCATGCCACTTGCACCCGCAGCCAATTACCCGCTGGTACTGCCTAGGCGCGGCGCGAGAGTCACGGTGCGTCGCTTTCTTGCATCGGATCTGCGCGTTTTTCAGTCGTATCGCCACGACATTGAACTCGGCCGGTATCAAGGCTGGTTGCCGACGTCTGACGAAGCGGCGTTGAAGTTCCTCGCTGAGGTCGGTTCCGCCGAGTGCTTTGTTCCGGGCGATTGGGTGCAGATTGCGATCGCGGACAGCGATACGTCGGCCTTGGTGGGTGACATTGGCGTTCACCTTAGCGGCGACTGTACGCACGCCGAGATTGGCTTTACGTTGCAACGCGAATCGCAGGGACGTGGATTGGCCACGGACGCAGTGCGATGCGCCATAGCGATGATTTTTGAACATACGTCTGTTGACTCGATCGTTGGCATCACTGATGCCCGCAACAGCCCATCTATGCGTCTGCTCGAACGCGTGGGCATGACACTGCATTCAACGGCTGAAGCGGTCTTTCGCGGCGAGACGTGCGTCGAACACACGTACGTCGCAGCAAGGCCAAGCCGCATCGCCCCGGCGGCGTGAAAGAATGTTTCGGATGCACGCATTCTCCGAAAAAACATTGCCTTGGATTGCAGCTACCGCAGCGCTTGCGGTAGCGGGCTGCCTGCTCATTGGGCAGCGCGCGCTCACGCAAATGCGCGACGCTTTCGACACCGATGCGCGCATCATGCATCGTTTGCTTAGCCAGCGTGCGGTGCAGCACGACGCCATACTTGCGACGCTCGGGTTGCTGCAATCTCCCACCGACAGTGACGACCGAGAACGGCGCTTGTCATCGGTTTACCCACAAGTGCTGTTGGCAGCCAAACGCAGTAACGAGGCGCAATGGCCGGTACCGGGCAGAGCAACTTCGCTCGCAACCGCTGAGGCCGCATCACGCGCAAAGGCACGCCCTGTACTCGCGGTGGTCGACTACACGAAAGGGCAATTTTGGATGGTGCAGGCGTCGTCGACGTTGAGCCATGCGTTGCTCATCGACATGCAAAGCATGGTGCCGTGGAGCGAATGGCCGACAGCGATAAACGGTGCGGTGGACCGAGACAGCGCGGTACGGGTCGCGCTTGCAATCGGTACGAACGAATGGGTTTTGCAGGCGGGAAAATTGCAAGGCTCGCCGTGGAAATTTGAATTCCACAAACATCTCGCCACCGAGAGCCAGCCGTTTGACGTGGTAGTGACGCGTTGTGTGCGCTGGAGCGAAATGCCGTGGCTCTTCATGCTTGGCTGGTGCGCGCTCGCGGTCGCGTTGATGTTCGGACTCGCGACGATTCTGCGGCAGCGTCGCGCTCGGGTACGCGCTGAAGAATTGTTGCGACTAGGCCAGGTCGCTCGCCTCAATTCGCTCGGTGAACTTGCAGCCGGAATGGCGCACGAACTGAACCAACCGCTCACAGCGGTGCTGGCCAATACGCAGGCCGCAGCGCGATTACTCAAAGACGATCCGCCCGACATCACCACTGCGCAGCCCGCGATGCAACACGCCGCCGATCAAGCGCGCCGCGCGGCCGACGTGCTCTCGCGGCTTCGGCAGAGCGTGGCGCAGCCCAATCGCGCACTACCACTCCAAATCACTTCGCTCGAAGCCGCCGCGCGCAACGCGCTCTACTTGCTCGAGCCGCAGCTTCGCGCGCTGCGTATTCAGACCGAGATCGTCGCGACGCATTCTGCAAAAGTGATGGCCGACGCCACTGCCCTAGAGCAAGTGATCCACAACGTACTCACCAACGCGTCCAACGCGTTGCAACATGTGCCCGCGGCAGATCGACGAATTCGGCTCACGATTACTGTCAACACCACGCGCGGCGAACTCGCGATCGTTGACAGCGGTCCCGGCATTCCGGCCGATGTGTTGCCGCGCGTGTTCGAGCCTTTCTTTACGACGCGTGCCAGCGGCGATACGTCGTCAGGCGCGCTTGGATTGGGCCTGAGTATTTGCGAGTCGCTCATGGAGAATATGGGCGGACGGATAAGCGCCGAGAACGCCCGCGCGGGTGAGAGTGAGTTGCACGGAGCCATGTTTACCCTCAGCTTGCCACTCGCAGCGGCAGCCACAAAGGACGGAGCATGAACGCCATTCATGCCGGCCAATCGCTCTCACCACTTATTCATCTGATCGATGACGACGCCGCTGTGCGCGACAGTCTTGCGCTACTTATCAGCACAGTCGGGCTGCGAGTTCAGACATGGGCCGCACCCAGTGTTTTCATGAGTGAATTTGACCGCGCGAGCATCGGCGCAATCGTGCTCGATGTGCGCATGCCGGGCATCAGCGGATTGACGGTCCTCGAAACGCTGGTGCAGGAGGGTGTGGATCAGCCGATCATCATGCTCACGGGGCACGGGACTGTGGAGATGTGCCGCCGAGCGTTTAAGTCGGGTGCGGCGGAATTTCTGGAGAAGCCCGTTGACGACGAGCGGTTGCTCGAAGCGTTACAAAACGCCGTGCGCCAACACGTACGCTCTCGCGAGCGAAACACCGCCGACCGTGCGGCGCGTGAGCGCTTTGCATCGCTTTCCGAACGCGAGCGCGAAGTGCTTGGGTTGATTGTTGCGGGGCTCACGAACAAAGAGATTGGCCGCGCGCTGACGCTCTCGCCGCGCACCGTAGAGACACACCGCGCGCACGTATTCGCGAAGCTTGATGTCGAGTCGCTTGCGACGTTGATTCGCCGTTACGCGGCGTTAGTGGAAGATGCTTAGACGGCAACTGTCGGGGACCGCCGCTACGTAGTTTTACGGATGCCTGCGCGTAGCGCTCCGAATAGTGCGATCCGCGCACAAAATTTAATGTTCTCCCATCGCGCAGCGTGTTGCTGCGTCTCTCGATGAAGGAGCACTTATGAAACGATTTCACTCACTTTCCGCAGTCACGGCGGTTGCCGCATCGCTTGCTGTTGTCTTCGCTAGCGTCGCCCACGCACAGGCAGTGCGTACCGAGCGCAACATTTCGCTCGCGCTCGCCAATGAAATCGCGGGGGCAACGGTCGCTGCGTGCAGCGCTAACGGCTACAACGTTGCGGCGACCGTGGTTGATCGTGCGGGCACGGTACGCGCGGTGCAACGCGCCGACAACGCTGGCCCACATACGCTTGGCGCGAGTCAGCAAAAGGCGTTTACATCCGCATCGGCGAAAAACACGACGCTCGCGATGATGGAAAACGTGCAGAAGAACCCCGCCGCAGCCACGCTCGTTCACATTCCCGGCTTCCTGTTGGTAGGCGGTGGCGTGCCGATCAAAGTCGGCAACGAAGTGATCGGTGCGGTTGGCGTTGGCGGCGCACCAGGCGGCCACTTGGACGAGCAGTGCGCGATGACCGCGCTCGAGAAGATTAAGGATCAGCTCAAGTAACCGAGTACCCCATCGCCGCCTTCTCCGCCACGCGAGTGAGCGGACGGCGGCACGATCTGCATTTGAAACTAGGAGACGTGGATGTCACTATTCGACACCATCCGATGGCCAAAGTGCCTCGCAATTGCCGCGCTCGCCTTCGCGGCGTGCGCCGTCCAAGCGCAGGTTGCCCCAAGCGCAGCCGACGCGGCGCGCTACACCGGCATGCTCGGTGCCGCGCATCGAGGCGACGCCACGAAAATTGAAAAACTCGTCGCGAACAAAGCGGATGTGAACGCCGTTGATGGGTACGGCCGCACGCCATTGCACGTCGCGACCTTTGCGAAACAACGCGAAGCGATTCGTGCGTTGGCGAAGGCTGGCGCGAATCTCGGTGCACTTGAAAATGATCGCTACGACGCCGTCACCATCGCTTCGGTCGCCGACGATGAAGAGACTCTGCGGACATTGCTTGCGCTCGGTGCCAGCGCAAAGCTCACGACGAGTCGCTACGACGGCACGGCACTCATCGCCGCCGCGCACCTCGGACACGACGGTGTGGTGCGTCAACTGATCGCCGCCGGAGCGCCGCTTGACCATGTGAACAATTTGCACTGGACCGCGGTGATCGAAGCCATCGTGCTCGGCGACGGCGGCAAACGCCACCAAGCCACGCTTAAAGCATTAATCGACGCGAAAGCGAATCTTCAGCTCACGGATCGACAAGGCAACACACCGCTGGCGCTCGCGAAATCGCGCGGTTATCGCGAGATGGTGACGATGCTGGAAGCGGCGGGTGCGAGGTAGGTACAGCTTTTTGGTTGCAACGACAGCTGTGTATAGGTTTAAGCCGGTAAATGCAGCCTATCGATATACGTCACTTTTGCGCTGAAATCTCTATACAGCTGTCGATAAGACTGTAAAGCTGTTAGTTCATGGTCTCATTCGTCAATGAGCGTGGCAATGTGACGAGAATGTTGCAGTCGCAGAGTGTTTTCTGTTGTCATTCGGAGAATTCCTATTACTATTCGACTGCGCGTGAGCCATCGGGGTTGCGTTTAATTAATTGAATCGTCCGCCTGCGGACGAGGACGCAACCGGGGCGAGACTATGGCGGGCGGATTCGATGGTGCGAGCATTCATGCTCGCTTGATAACTCTTGCAGAATCAAAGGGTTACGGCCACTTGCGACTCGCGGCTCGGCGCGTTTTCTCGTCGCTAGCGATCGTAGCCGCGACGCTCACTGCGTCGGCGTCGCTCGCCGCGACAACCACCGTTTCTGTGCTGCTCGACATCGATAACAGTGTTGGCACCGGGTGCTCCGTCACCACGTCGGACGGCCCGGTGCTCGGCGTGGACAAAATCCTGCGCACCATTGTGCAGACCAATTCGACCGGCTACAGCACGCAAAGCATCGCGGTCGAGAACTGCATCACCGGCTCCACGTTTAGCGCACCTAACGTCTTCAACAGCACGCCGAGCCCCGTCGCACGCGGCAACGGCGCAGGCGGCCTCTCGGCGGTTGAGACGTACATCCCGAATTATTTGATTCCAGCCGCTGGCAAGGTCATGCGCGTCGCGGTGACGACCGACGGTTCGGCCGGTTTGGTTGGCACGGATTCGCTGTTGGTCACCAGCACAGGCCAAGCGATTCTCGTCGACGGCCCGGTCGCCAACGTCATCCCAACGCTCTCAATTGCAGCGCTCGCGCTGACGATGGTGCTTGTCGGCGGTGCCGTTTGGTACGCGCGCCGCCGCGGTTGGGCGGGCATGCAGCTTGTCGTGGTTTGCGTTGTTGCGCTTTCTCTGTCTGGCAGCTTGATCGCCGCCATCGTGCGTGACGGTCTGGTCGTTGACTGGACGGGCATTGCGCCGGTCGCCACCGATCCGTCTGGCGACGCACCTGCTGGCATGGACATCGCAAACCTCTATAGCGTCGCCGAGCGCGATGCCGTGTTTTTCCGCGCTGATGTGGCACTCAACGCACCGCCGGTTGCTGACGCCCAAAGCGTCGTGGCCGTTGCTGCCGTTGCGCTGCCGATCACACTCACCGGCAGCGACTACGAAGCCTCCGCACTGACCTACACGCTCGGCGCATCGCCGACGCACGGCGCACTGACCGGCACGCCGCCAAACGTAACCTACACCGCCACAGCAGGTTACGGTGGCCCCGACAGCTTCACCTTCAAGGTCAACGACGGTCAGCTCGATTCCACCTTCGCCACGGTCACCATCGACGTCAAATTGCCGCCGACGATCACGAGCGCAAACAACGCCACGTTCATCCCCGGCCAAGCCAATACGTTCTCCTTCACCGCGACCGGCGTCCCGAACGCCAATTTTGCGCTGACCGTATGCACGCTGCCACCCAGCGTGACTATCACCAACAACGGCGACAACACCGCCACGCTGTCCGGCAACCCGACCATCGCTCAAGGCGGCACCTACGTCTGCACGTTGACCGCGACCAACGGCTTCGGCGCGCCATCGACCCAAACCTTCACGCTCAACCTCGGCTTGCCGCCGACTTTCACGTCGACCGCTGCCACTACGTTTACGGCTGGCACCGCAGGCAGTTTCACCGTGACCACGACCGCAACGCCGGTGACGACAGGCATCACTCAGACGGGCGCACTGCCCAGCGGCGTGACCTTCCTCTACAACGGCCCCGGCACGCCGCTTAACGGCACGCTTGCGGGTACGCCAGCAGCCGGCACCGGCGGCACCTACCCCATCACGCTGACGGCCGCGAATGGAATTCCACCCAATTCGGTGCAGAACTTCGTGCTGACCGTTAACCAGGCGCCCGCTGTCACGAGCGCAAACTCGCTTACGTGCATCGTTGGCGTCGCCTGCTCGCTGCCAGTCGCCGCCAACGGTTTCCCGCTGCCCGCGATTGCGGTGGGCGGCGCAGCACTGCCCGCTGGCATGACCTTCGCGCCGGGCACGCCGGGCAGTGGCCTGCTTTCTGGCACGCCCGCTGTCGGCGGCGCAGGAACCTACGCGCTCACCTTCACCGCCAGCAACGGCACCGCGCCTGACGCAGTACAAAACTTCACGTTAACCGTGAACCCAGCCAGCACGACCACCGCGCTGACCTCCGCCACCAACCCGAGCGTCTTCGGCCAATCGGTCACGTTCACCGCAACTGTTACGCCCCAGGGCGCGGGCGTACCTGCGGGCACCGTCACGTTCAATGATGGCGTGACGGCAATCTGCTCCAACGTCGCCCTCGACGGCAGCGCGCAAGCCACCTGCACCACGTCCGCGCTAAGCACGGCGTCGCACTCGATGACGGCGGTTTACGCGGGTAACGCGAGCTTCACCACCAGCACCTCAGCTGCCGTGAGCCAGGTTGTCAACAAAGGCAACACAACTACCGCCGTCACCAGCTCCGCAAATCCATCGAACTTTGCGCAATCGGTAACGTTCTCGGCAACGGTCAGTGCGACGGCACCCGCCGCTGGTGCCCCGTCCGGCAACGTCACATT
Source organism: Burkholderiales bacterium (assembly GCA_017989135.1). Classification (GTDB taxonomy): domain Bacteria; phylum Pseudomonadota; class Gammaproteobacteria; order Burkholderiales; family Casimicrobiaceae; genus Casimicrobium. The sequence goes on along the minus strand of JAGNQL010000022.1, from coordinate 18,376 downwards.
CAAGGACGGCGCAACCACCGTGTGCGGCCCAGTCGCTTTGGTCGCTGCCGCCGCAACCTGCGCGACTTCGACGCTCACCGTCGGCAGCCACAGCATCACGGTTGACTACCTAGGCGACACCAACTTCAACACGAGCTCCAGCGCCGCGCTCAACCAGGTCGTCAACAAGACAGACACCACCAATGCATTGGCCGTTGCGCCAGTGTCTCCAACGGTGTTTGGCCAATCCGTCGCGCTGACCTCCACGGTCGCTGCGGTCGCGCCTGGCGGTGGCGTGCCGACGGGGTCTGTGACCTTCCTTGATGGCGCGACGTCTATCGGCTCCGGCGCCCTCAACGGCGCAGGCGTTGCTACGGCATCCACCACGACACTCGCGGTTGGCACACACAACCTGACCGCGAATTACGCAGCCACGACGAACTACAACGCCAGCACCAGCAGCCCGGCGATTAGTTTCGTGATCAATAAAGCCAGCACCACGGCCAGCATGCCCACGTCCACGCCTAATCCAAGCGTGTTCGGACAATCTGTAACCTTTAGCTCCACCGTCTCGGTCACCGCACCCGGTGCAGGCACGCCGACAGGCACCATCACCTTCAAAGAAGGCGCGACGACAATCTGCACCGGCACCGTTGCGGCGGGCACTGCGTCTTGCTCAAGCAGCACGCTGCCCGTCGGCGCGCACCCCGTGACCGCTACCTACGACGGCGACACCAACTTCCTCGCCAGCAGCGCCAGTGCCGCCCTGACGCACAACGTCAACAAAGCCAACAGCGCCGCCGTGCTCGTCACCAGCGGAACGCCGTCCGCCTTCTCTAGCGCGGTGACGATCACCGTCACCTTCTCGGCCAGCGCGCCCGGAGCCGGCACGCCTACCGGAACGACGTCGTTCCTCGACAATGGCGTCTTGATTGGTGCCTGCACAAACGTCGCGATTAGCGCGGGCGTCGCGAGTTGCACACTCAGCGGTGCGTCCGCTCTCTCCACGGGCACCCATCCGATCTCGGCTACCTACGGTGGCGACCTGAGCTTCAACGGCGTCACGTCAAACATCGTGTCGCAGGCCGTTACAGCCTTGGCCACCGCCACCGCCTTGGTGTCGAATCTGAACCCAAGTCTGTCCGGCAATTCCGTCACCTTCACTGCGACTGTGACCAGTTCCGCCACCGTAAACGCCGGCAATGTGCAATTCCTCGATGGCGCATCCACGCTCTGCACGGTCGCCGTGAATGCATCCGGTGTTGCAACGTGCGTGACGTCCGCGCTCACGGCCGGTTCGCACTCGATCACCGCCGCTTACGTAGGTGCGACGAACTTCAACGCCAGCACCAGCGCTGCACTGACCCAAATCGTCAATCAAGCCCCGAGCGCAATCACCGGCGCTGCGACCGTGACCTTCCCGATCGCCACGCCAACGAGCAGCACCTACGCGGCAACCGGCTTCCCGGCCCCAACGTTCGCGCTCTCAGGTTGCCCAACGCTGCCCGCCGCAATTACGCTGGGCAGCGCTGGCGTGCTCTCCGGCACCGCGCCGGTCGGCTCTGGCGGCACCTACAGCTGCACGGTGACCGCGTCCAACGGCATCGGCTCGCCCACCACGCTGCCGATCACGATCAACATCAACCTCGCGCCAAGCTTCACCAGCGCCGCGACCACCACATTCGTTGTGGGCACTAACGGAAGCTTCAACGTCACCGCGAACGGATCGCCCGCGCCAACGTTCAGCACTGCAAGCGCCCTGCCGAGTGGCGTGAGTTTGACCACTGGCGGACTCCTTTCCGGTATCCCTGGTGCGGGCTCTGGCGGCACTTATCCCCTGACCCTGACGGCCACCAACGGTGTAGCACCCAACGCGACACAATCGTTCTCGTTGCAAATCAACCAAGCACCGACTATCGGTGCAATCGGAACGCCGACATTCAACATTGGCACCGCTGGTTCGGTCACCTTTACGACCACGGGCGTCCCTGTCCCGACAACCGCCCTCACCGGTTGCACCTTGCCGCCAAATCTGACGCGCTCAGGCAACACTATTAGCGGAACACCGGCTGTAGGCGCGACGACGGTGACCGGCTGCGTGATCACAGCCGACAATGGTGTTGGCAGTCCCGCTGTATCGCCTCCGTTCAGCGTCGTCATCACGCAACCACCCGCGATTACCAGCGGTAACAGCTTGACCTGCGCCGTGGGCACGCCTTGCTCATTGACGGTCGCCGCGACCGGCACGCCGCCACCAACGCTCTCGGTGACCGGCGCGTTGCCAAGCGGCATAACCTTCACCCCCGGAACGGGCGTTCTCGGCGGCACACCGGGCGCGGCCACCGGTGGCACCTATGCGCTCAACGTGACCGCCGCCAACGGCATTGGCAGTAACGCCACCCAAAGCTTCACTTTGACAGTGAACCAAGCGCCAAGCGCCATCACGGGCACAACACCAGTCACATTTGTTGTCGGCACCAACAGCAGCACTAGCTACACGGCGACGGGCTTCCCAATACCGACTTACGCGCTATCCGGCTGCCCAACGCTGCCCGCCGCGATCACGCTAAGCGCCGCTGGCGCGCTGTCTGGCAACGCGCCGCCTGGCTCAGGCGGCAGCTACAGTTGCACCGTCACTGCCAGCAATGGCATTGGCTCGCCCACCACGCTGCCAATCACCGTCAACATCAATCAACCGCCAGCGATCACTAGCGTCAATACCCTGACCTGCCTTGCCGGCACCGCATGCCCCGCGTTTAACGTCACCGCGACGGGCTTCCCGACGCCGACGCTTTCCGTTTCTGGTGCATTGCCATCGGCGGTAACGTTCACGCCAGGCACCGGTGCGCTGGCAGGCACGCCTGCGGTGCTCACCGGCGGTTCGTATCCGTTGACGTTCCTTGCCGTCAACGGCGTCGGCTCGAACGCAACGCAGAGCTTCACGTTGAACGTGAACGAGGCGCCGACGGCCGTTGCCGATACGCCCGCGCTAATCGATGCCAATACGGTGGTGACTGGCGCAGCTTCTGGCGCGACCAACTTGCTCACTAACGATGCGCGCGGCTTCCCGGTTGCGACCATCGCCTCATACGGCGGTGGCTCGTTGGGCGGCTCGGTCACCGACCATGCCGCCGGCAGCACCACGACCTTTGGTACGGGGGGCTCGATTACCGTGAACGCCAACGGCTCGTACACCTTCACGCCGTCGACGAATTTCACTGGCACCTTCACGTTCCAATATCGCCTGTCTAATGCAGGTGGCGTGAACGACGCAACCGTCACCTTGCGATTCCGTCCAAAGGTAGCCAACGACACGTTGGCACCAGTGGTCGTCGGTAACGTCAGCATCAATTCCGCTTTGTTAGCGGCGCCGCTCTCGATTCTCACCAACGACGTTTACACCGGTCCGGTGACGATAAATGTGGGCGCGCTGACCCTACAAGGCGGCAACATCGCGGTCGCGGCTGGCGGCAGCTTTACCTACGATCCACCAGCGGGCTACGAGGGTGCTGATAGCTTCACCTACACCTTGACCGACGCCAGCGGATTCAACTCGACGACCGGCACCGTGAGCCTATCGGTCAACCGCATGATTTGGTTTGTCAACAACAATGCCCCGACTTGCACGGTGGCGGGCTGCGGACGGTTGAGTAATCCGTTCTCTACCTTAGCCGCCTTCAACGCGGCAAACGGAGCAGGCGGGAACAACCCGGCAGTTGGCGACAACATCTTCGTCTACGAGAGCGTCTCGGCGTACACCAGTGCGGTGACTTTGTTGCTACGACAAACGCTTATCGGGCAAGACGCGACAGCGCCGCTACCCACAATCCTAAGCTTAACGCCGCCGACGGGCAGCGCAGCGCTACCGACGATGAACCCCACCGCCGCACCCACCACCACCATCAACAGCACCGTCACCTTGAACGATCAGGTTGTCGTGCGTGGCCTGTCCATCAATTCGGGTAGCAGTACCGGGCTGACTGATCCTGTTGCGGCGATTGCTGCCGTCGGCGTGGTCGAAGTTAATGTCACGTCCACCACTGGCACAGCGGTCCTGCTCTCCAACTTTAACGGCACCGTTTTGCTCACGAGTGTGTCGGCGAACGGCGCTGCCAACGGCATTTCGTTGACGAACACCACGGGCAGCTTCGCCGTCACTGGCACCGCCGCGGCTAACTCCGGCGGTACGATTCAAAACACGACCGGCCCCGGCGTGTCGTTGAACAATGCGGTAGCCGTTTCGCTCAACAAACTCACGATTCAAAACATCGCTGCAGCGAGCGGTGTGAATGGTACGAGCGTTACGAACTTCAGCTTCACCAACGGCACGATCAACAACACCGGGAATGCCGTCGGTCATTCGAACATCGCGTTCAACGGCAACGGCTCGCTGACTGGCGATAACCTGAATGGACAGTTTACAGTGACTGGCAGCACGCTGACCAATGCGTTCGATCACGGCATTCAGGTTCAAGGCGATGCCGGAACGATCAGCGTCGCCGCTATCACCGGCAACACCATCACCAGCACGACGAGCACCGCAACCTCCAAAGGTAGCGCTATTCAGCTCATCGGAAACGGCACTCCCACTACGGTGCACAACTTAACGCGCGCGTTGATCAGCGGCAACACGATCCGCAATTTCCCGAGCGGCGCGGGTATTCAGGTGCTCTACGGCAACGCGAGCACTACAGGCCCCGGCGGCCGCGCAGGCACCAACGGACATGCGATAAACCAGATTGTCATCACCAGCAACGATGTGAGAGGACAGTCTGCTGCAGTTGGATTTGGAACCAGCGCAGTTCTGTTCTCGATCAGCGGCGGCAACAGTGGTAGCCGTAGTCAGGGCAATGCGGACATCTCGAACAACGAGCTGCACAACACAACGGGCATCACGCTGGGGATCGGCAACAACGGCTTTTCTGACGCGACGGTCAACGCGAACGGAAACTACGTCGATGCGAACAACTTGTTGGCTTCTCCGGGCATTGGTGGCGGCAATGGCGTCGTTGGTGCTAGCGGAACTGAAACCCCAAATCTCACCGTTACGGCGACCAACAACTGGACATTCAATACCAGTGGCCAAGGCATCTTCTTTGTCAGCACCGCTGGTGGTGGCGTGAGTGTGTTGCGGGCGAAGATTCAACTGAACGCTGTTTTTTCTCCGATTAGTACGGACGGCGGTAGTCGTGCCGGCATTCAGGTTAACGCCGGCAACACTCTCGGCATCAACGATACCGTTTGCCTGAATGTTTCGGGGAATACTAGCGTCGGCTCGGGGGCTGTGACGCAGGGCATCGGCTTACGTCGTCAAAACGCAGCGGGCGTAGTTTTCGGCATAAATGGCATGACAGCAGCGACGGCTACCCCTGCTGTCGAAGCGTACGTCAATAGTCTGAATCCGGCGGCCAACGGCTCATACCTCATCGCCAGTCCATTCAGTGGATTTAGCAATTGCAGCTTCCCGTGACCTCACGAACCCGAACTTAACCAGGAGACAACCATGTCTGAACCGTTTTTAGGCGAAATTCGGCTCATGAGCTTTAATTTCGCGCCGAGAGGTTGGGCGTTGTGCAATGGTCAGCTGTTGCCGATCAATCAGAATCAAGCGCTGTTTTCATTATTGGGCACGACGTATGGTGGAAATGGGCAAACGAATTTTGCGCTGCCCGACTTTCGTGGACGTGTGCCGATTCATGTGGGCCATGGTCACACGGTCGGTGAGCGTGCGGGTGAACAGGCACACACGCTGACGGTCTCGGAAATGCCAACGCACGTTCACAGCGCGCATGCATTGACCGCCGCTGCCACGACCGCTTTTCCGACGACGAGCCACGTTTTGTCGCAGAGCGCTGGCGCAAACTTGTACGGTGCCGCGAGTTCGAATCTGGTCGCGATGAATCCCGGCATGATCACCAACGTCGGTGGATCGCAAGCGCACCTAAACATGCAGCCGTTCCTGACCATCACTTTTTGTGTAGCGCTTCAGGGAATTTTCCCAAGCGCGACCTAGGTAGGAGAAACAAATGGCACAACCCTATGTGGGCGAAATTCGAATTTTCGCGGGCAATTTTGCTCCCCTTGGATGGATGTTTTGCGAAGGGCAATTGCTCCCGATTTCCGAGTACGATACGCTGTTTAACTTAATTGGCACAACTTACGGCGGCGACGGTCAGGAGACCTTCGCGCTGCCCGATATGCGCGGACGCCTGCCATTACATCAGGGTAATGGTTTTGTGCACGGTGAGACCGGTGGCGTCGAGCAGGTCACGTTGACCCCTACTCAGATTCCAGCGCATAGCCATCCGTTTTTGGGCACTAGCAATGCGGCGTCGACCACCGCGCCATCGAGTAGCGTTACGCTCGCAAGGTCCTCTCTGGCAACCATAACGCCATACGGTTCGGACGCGCCGCTAACGCCGCTGAGCCCCTCTGCGGTTTCTTCGGTCGGTGGCGCGCAGCCGCACACGAATATGCAACCCTATCTCTGTGTCGATTTCATCATTTCGATGTACGGGATTTTCCCGACGCCAACTTAATTTGGAGCGCTGATATGGCAGACCCTTTTGTCGCCGAAATTCGCATGTTTCCGTTCAACTTTGCGCCCAGGGGTTGGGCGTGGTGCGACGGACAGTTGATGCCGATTTCGCAAAACACTGCGCTTTTTTCGTTGCTAGGAACCACTTACGGCGGCAATGGGGCGTCCAATTTTGGGCTGCCCAACCTTCAAGGTTCCGCGCCGATGCACCCTGGGCAAGGTCCGGGGCTCACTGCGTATCAACTGGGCGAAACTGGCGGCAGCGAGACCGTGTCCTTGCTTCAGTCCGAAATCCCCTCCCACACCCACGCAATGAATGCATCCGCCGTGGATGGTACAGACCAAACGCCGCAGGCCTCTTATCCGGCGGGCGGCGTTGGGATTCGTCAATACGCATTGGCCAGTGCGCTGACCCCCTTGTCGGACAACGCGTTGGCTCCTGCCGGTGGCAATCAGCCGCACAACAATATGCAGCCGTACCTCACGGTGTATTTCAACATTGCGCTGCAAGGCGTGTTTCCGCCGCGTGGTTAAGGCGATAGAGAAGCTATTCAATGGACCGTAGAGATTTTTTGTGGATCAGCGCGACTGCCAGTGTCGGTGCAGCTGTTGCTGGAACGGCGTCGGTGTTCACCGCGGCGGCACCTGCCGCTGGGAATCAAAAAGGCGGCGGACGCGCGCTGGTGGCCGAACCCGTCGCCGCGCGCGTGGGCGTGGGCGCGTTCCCGTTTGCGCTAGCTCGGTTTGCTGAGGACGGGGCCCTGATCGGCACGTCGAAGCGCTTTGCCTCGAACGAGACGCCGCAGTTGTTGTCGCCACTGCGAGATGTTTCGTTTCATGGTTTTGGCAATAGCGCTGGAGCATTTGCGAACGACAGCGTGCGTGTGACTGCCGTGCACCACACGTCCGACGGTGTGATCGCGCGTCACGACTTGTGGTCGCACGCGCCAGTGCGGCGAGGCGGCACCAGTCAATCAGTGTTGTTTACCGCGCATGATGACGCGTTCGCGGGATTCGAGGTGACGCATTCGCCCGCGGTCGGTGCGCATACGTCTGGATTTTTCGGATTCGCGGCGACCGGCGCTGGCCCGTTGCTAAAACCCGGCGTCTATGTGCTCGCTGGCCCTAGCGCTGCGACAGGCATGGCTCCAGATTTGGGGCGGTACGGATACACCGGTGACCGGCATGCGCCGGTGCGTGAGTCGCAGGCGTGGGGGCTGGACTTCGCTTACTTAAGTTTTGTTGTGCATGGTGAATGGCTGTAGCGGTCGTGCGTGGCTGATCCTGCGCCGTTCGGTTGAGCGATATGTAGGCGCGGACTCGGCCGCGCTTGCCCGCGGCACGGCGCGACGCCAAGTCGTCGCCTACATGCCTGCGGCAAAACTGATTTGGCGTATCGATGCAAAGCCTTAACGCTACGCTCGCGCTCGAGTTGGGCGATATCTCGGTCACTGTTCGAGCCGAGACAGTTGCCGATTTGGATTTTTCGGCGAGCGTTTACGCGCTCACGCGTGCCGACGAAATGGCATCCGTCGATTGGTCGGAAGCCATGAAGCAGTCGTTTTGTCGCCAGCAATTCGACGCGCAGCGCACGCACTACGTGAACCACTACCCACGCGCGCAGTTCCGCATCATTCAACGAGACGATGAGCCCGTTGGCCGCGTGTATTTCGAGCAGACTGCGCACGAGCTAAGACTCATGGAAATCACGTTGGTACACGTTGCGCGCAACCTCGGGATTGGCGGCGCAGTGGGCCGCGCTCTAAAGTGGCGGGCGCACAACGCGGGCGTTCCGATCGGGTTGCATGTTGAGCCGTTCAATCCCGCGCGTCGCCTATACGAACGCCAAGGATTTCGCGAAGTCGAGACGCGTGGGCTCTACCTGTATATGGTTAGTCAACCACCGAAATCGCTTTAGGCGCTGGCTTGGCGCACAACTTTGCGCATGGGTAGGCGACGACTTGGCGTCGCTCCGTGCAACGGGCAAGCGCGTCCGCGTCCGCGCCTACAAATTTTGCGCATCGTCCGTCTGCGGGTGACAAGCCCTTGTGTGATTCGCCTTAATTGAAAATCACCTCGTACACAACGCCGTCGGCAGAGGCGCTGATTGGCACACCAAAAAACTCAAACGCGTCGCCGTTGGGGAGAGTGCTCGTGCGCATGCCTTGTTGCCGCGCGTTCGTCGCGGGGGCGAGCAAATACAGATTAAACGGCGTGTCGCTTCGCAGGTGGTGCGCCGTCCCGCGCGAAACGCTTGTCACGCACCAGTTCTCATTGCCACCGGCTGTCGCGACCGCGATGCTTTGGTCAACGAGAGATTCAAACAGGTCGGCAGTCGGTTGCGTCATTGGGTGCGTCGCGAAGTGGGTAATCGAGAAGCGCATTTCATCACGTTGAGCAGGCACCGGCCATTAGAAATCCACTACGCTTAGCGCATGAATATTGTTTTTGATTTTGGCAACGTATTGTTCACGTGGGTTCCGGTCGCGCTGGTAAACGACCACTTTCCAGCGTCTGAACGCTCGCAGTGGGATGCATCGGCGCTTGCTAATGCGCTCATTCACCACGAGGATTGGCAGGCGTTCGACGCGGGGCTGTTGCAAGCAGACGAGTTAGCGCTGCGTTGCGCGGCGCGGCTAAATTTACGTGCGGAAACTTTGGCGAACTTCATTGCGCGTGTGCCGCACGTGTTGCCGACGATTGACGTGTCGGTGGATTGTGCGAAGGCGCTGATTGCGGGCGAGCACGGAGCGCACCGCGTGTACTACCTCTCGAACATGCCTGCGCCGTGGGCCGACGTGATCGAGGCGCGCTGCCCGTGGGTCGCTTTGTTTCATGGCGGGGTGTTCTCAGCGCGCGTGAAGCTCGCGAAACCCGATTCCGCGATCTACGCCTTGGCGGAATCTGCGCTGTCGTTGGTTCCGGCGGAGACGCTTTTCTTGGATGACTCGCCGCCTAATGTGGAGGCTGCCCGCGCGCGTGGTTGGAAGGCCGAGATCATTGCGAAGCCGCAGGATGTTTTCGACGCGCTGCGGCGGCATCGCGTGATGTAGTGTGATCTGACGTAGTGCTTGCTCACATACCTGCGTGCGAGCATTTCGCCGCCGCGGCGGCGCGCGTCTATTGCAGCGCGCACTCACAGAGAGTAAGCTTTTTGCGTCGAACGACTGTCCGGCGGTCGTTGCATGGCAAAAAAAGTTACAAGTCAATAATGCTAAAAAACACGCTGAAACGACCGCCTGACAGTCGTTAGAGGCTAAAAGCTGTTGACAGGCAGAGTCTAGTGAATTCCGCCCGAACGGATCACGCCGACCGCTAAGCCCTCAATCGCAAAGTCATTCACCTGTGGGTCAACGACGATCGGGGACAGCGTGTCATTTTCCGGCAGCAGTTCAATCGCGTTGCCCTTGCGCTTGAGGCGTTTCACAGTGACTTCGTTATCGATCCGCGCGACGACCACCTGTCCTGAACGCGCCTCCGACGTCTTATGCACCGCCAACAAATCGCCATCCATGATGCCGATGTTGATCATCGAATCGCCCTTGACCTTGAGCAGATAGTCCGCTGTGGGTGAGAAAAGCGATGGGTCAACCTTGTGCCGCGATTTGATGTTTTCTTCGGCGAGGATCGGCGAGCCCGCTGCGACACGACCGATCAGCGGCAATCCGGGTAAGCCGGATTGCTTGAGCTGAATCCCGCGCGACGCGCCGGGGAGGATGTCCAAGATGCCCTTGCGCTCCAGCGCGCGCAGGTGTTCCTCGGCGGCGTTGGCAGACTTAAAACCCAGTGTTTGTGCGATCTCGGCGCGCGTAGGCGGAAAGCCCGAACGCTCCATGAAGTCCTGAATCAGGGCGAGGATTTCGGCTTGGCGGGCGGTCAAGGGGCGCATGGGGTTCTCCAAAAAAGATTTGCGGTGCGCTTGACAGAACTACTGTAATCAAATACAGTGCGCATCCATACAGTGAATTTTATCCAGTGCTGTGTATAAAAGCAAGTGAATAGTGAGTGGTGAGCAGTGAACAGTTGGGGCGATGACGGTCGACTGTTCAGCGCTCAAGCGTTACTAGTCTCAATATCGTTTTGCCGAGCGAGATTTCGGCAACCTGCGAGGCACCTTTCCTAAAGCTGGTCGCTCTATTTAGGAATGCGCAGGTTGCCAAAACTACAATGAAAGGTAATTTCAATCATGTCCAAAGAAATCCCCATGGATGACCGTAAAAAAGCCCTAGCCGCCGCGCTCTCGCAAATCGAAAAACAATTCGGCAAAGGCTCCATCATGAAGATGGGCGAAGGCAATATCGAACTCGACATTCAGCCTGTCTCGTCTGGCTCGCTCGGGCTCGACATCGCGCTCGGAATCGGTGGTCTACCGCGCGGCCGCGTCGTGGAAATTTACGGCCCAGAATCGTCAGGTAAAACCACGCTCTGCTTGAGCGTCGTAGCTGAGATTCAAAAGCTCGGCGGTGTCGCCGCCTACATCGACGCAGAAAACGCGCTCGACCCCGTCTATGCCGCCAAGCTCGGCGTCAACGTGCCCGACATGCTCATCAGCCAGCCGGATACCGGTGAACAAGGCCTCGAAATCGCCGACATGCTCGTGCGTTCGGGCGGCGTGGACATCGTCGTCATCGACTCGGTCGCCGCGCTCGTGCCCAAAGCCGAGATTGAAGGCGAAATGGGCGACCAGCTGCCTGGTCTGCAAGCCCGCCTCATGAGCCAAGCGCTCCGCAAGCTCACCGGCAACATCAAGCGCACCAACACGCTCGTGATCTTCATTAACCAGATTCGCATGAAGATCGGCGTGATGTTCGGCAGCCCCGAAACCACCACTGGTGGTAACGCGTTGAAGTTCTACGCCTCGGTACGTCTGGACATTCGCCGCATTGGCGCGATCAAAAAAGGCGACGAGATCGTTGGCAACGAAACCCGCGTCAAGGTCGTAAAGAACAAAGTCGCGCCACCCTTCAAAGAAGCGCTGTTCGACATCATGTACGGCCAAGGCATTTCGCGCCACGGCGAAATCATCGATATGGGCGTCGAACACGGCTTTATTGAAAAGTCTGGCGCGTGGTACAGCGCGGGTGGGAATCGGATTGGTCAAGGCCGCGACAACGCCCGCGAATACTTGCGTGAGAACCCAGCCTTGTCCAAAGAAATCGAAGACAAAATTCGCGACAAAGTGGGCATCACCATCGGCGGCGCCGTGTCGAAAGACGAAGGCTCGCCGGACGAATAGTCGCAACACTCACCGAGCGAAATGGATGTAGGCGCGACGCAAGTCGCGCTCGCTCGAGGGCAAGCGCGGCGGTGGTCGCGCCGCCACGCTGCTCGCTGGCAGCGTTGGCCTCACTTTGCTTGTTCGCGTCGAATCAGGAGAATCGCAAATGCAACTCGCGCTCGCTTTTCCAATTGCGTTGGCACCATTGAATCCACCGGACGCCTTGTCGCCGCGCAATAATCGCAACATGAGCACGCCGCCGGACCAAGACGAACGCGAAAAAAAGGAAGCTGCGCAGAAGTTGCGCAACAAAGCTTTGCGCTTGCTGACCACGCGTGAGCATTCGCGTGAAGAACTGCTCCGCAAGCTCGCGCAGGCCAAGGCGCGACGCGCTCGCCAAGACGCGCAAACGCCCGCGCCTGCGAAGGACGAAATCGAGCGCGTCGTGGACGATCTCGCCGCCCAAGGCTGGCAATCCGATGACCGCTACGCCGAGGCGATAGTGCGTCGCCTGACCGGACAGGCGGCCCGCCGATACATCGAAGACAAGATGGCGCAGGCGGGCATCAAAAAAGACGTCGCGAAATTGGCGATGGATTCGTTGGAGCAGGACGAAACTGAAGTTGCCACCGCGCTCTGGACTCGTCGTTTCGGTGAACCTCCAGCCGACGACAAGGAGCGTCAAAAGCAGATTCGTTTCTTGCTCAGTCGCGGATTTCACTTGGGGGACGCTTTCAAAATTGTCCCCAAGGCCTCACCGCCACCCAAGCCAGCTCGCGAGGAGGGTGAATCAACGTTCACTCGCTCGCCGCGCTCAAGTTTTGGCCGCTCGCGCCCGTGGGGCCGTAAGAACGACCGCGATCCATCCGAGGGGTAAGCGCTCCGTCACGGCACACCGCGATTCGTCGCGAACTCGCGTCTCACTCAGCACGGACGCAAAATACTCGCTAAGCTTCCGCTCGTAATTATCTGGCGCACCTGACTGTGCGCATCGATTTGCGTTAATGCTCACGAGAAATCACACCATGTCCGCCTCGCAATTTCCACCGCTGCAGAGTAAACCATCGACCAAGCGCTGCACCAACTGCAGCACGCTGATGTCGCTTTACTCATTGCCCGGCCATTACAACCAATCCATCGACATCGACGTTTGCCACGATTGCAACGCACTTTGGTTTGACCAGTGGGAGAGCTCACAGCTCTCACCAGACGGCACGGTCGCTCTGTTTCAACTCATTAACGAACGCGGTGGCGCGTCTAGCACTGCGACGAGCAAATTTGGACAAGGCCTGCGTTGCGTCAGCTGCGGCACCGGAATGCGCCTGACCAATGATCGCGTGAAGAACACGCGTTTCGTGTATCAAGCGTGCCCGAAAGGCCACGGCCGTCTCACCACCTTCTACAACTTCCTCGCCGAAAAGCAATTCGTGCGCGAATTGACGCAACAAGAGCGCGCCAAACTCGCCACAAGCGTGCAGCAGATCAAATGCTCAAGCTGCGCGGCTCCCGTAAACATCGGCAAAACCGACGCTTGCGAGTACTGTCGCGCGCCTGTGTCTGTGTTTGACCGCGAAGCCGCGAAAAAAGCCATCGACCATTACTTGCAGGAACGCAAACGCCACGTCGCTGCGCCACCGACATCCGGCAGCGCGAATTATGACTACAGCGGCTCCAATACGGGCTGGAATACATACGACAGCGTGGGGCTCGCCGCCGACATTCTGTTCGCGCTGGGGCGCGCGGCGACCCGTGGCGTCGGCGCGGGCGCGTCTCGGGTGGTGCCTGCTGCTGCGGGCGTCGCCACCGGTAGCGCGCTCGCTGACGGCAACGCGGCGGTGACCGGCGGCCTGCTAGAAACATTGCACAGTGGCACCGGCGGCGCGCTACCCACGGCCACTGATGCGCTGTTTGGGAACACACTCGACGGCGGCGGGTTCGGTTCGTCCGCTCTCGGTGGGCTGACATCATCACTCACGTCCGGCGCAAGCGGCGCAACGGACATGGCCAATGGCCTCTTTAGCACCGCGAGCAGCGCGAGCAGCGCGAGCGACGCGCTGCCAAGCGCAACAGACGCGCTTTTCGGCTCGGCGGCGAGCGCGGCGTCCGAATCAAGCGGCGGCATATTGAGCGAACTCGGCAATGTGTTTTCGAGCAGTTCAAGCTCCGGCCTAGCCGACGCCGCAAGCAGTATCGGAAGCGCCGCTTCAGACATCGGCGGCTCGGCAATCGATATCGCAGGCGACGTAGCATCATCGAGCAGCGAAGGCATCGTCGATCTTGTGTCGGATGGGATTGGCAGTTTGCTTGGTTCGTTGTTCGACTAAGCCACGCGAGGCTGCGAGCGCATGACATCGCAACAATACTTGGCGCTGCGGTTGATCGATGTCTACCAGCAGCGCAATTCACCCCGCAAAGGATTGGTCTGCGCACACAACGCGCTGCACCGCGAGGGTGGATGCTCCGGGTTTGGTAAGGCTGCCATCGCGGGCTACGGCGTTGTCAAAGGCATCGGGCTGACGGCGATACGGTTGCGCGAATGACGATTGTGCGAGATTTTGCATGGCGTACGCCGTCGGCGAAGCGGCGTGTTGCCTGTTCATGGGGTTCTGTTGAAGCTTTGGCCTGTACGCCTGCGCGCCCAAGACACTAACGATGATTTCTGCAAGGCTTTCACCGACCCCTTCGCGTTCGACCGACTCGTTCGATCCGATCGAGCGAGTCGCGAACCGGCTGGCTGGCGCAGCGTTTTCGCCGCATCGGCACGATACTTACACTGTCGCCCTGACTGTGACTGGAGTGCAATCGTTCAACTATCGCGGGGCGATGCGACATTCGCTGCCTGGGCAGGTGCTAATCCTCCATCCTGACGAATTGCACGACGGCCACTGCTGCGATGAGGCGGGATTCAGCTACCGGGCCGCCTATATTCCGCCAGCCCATGTGCAGACGGTGCTTGGTGGCGCGGATTTGCCGTTTGTGTCCAATGGCGTCTCGACGAATCCCGGCTTGGTCGCGGCGGCCATGAACATGGTCATCGACTGCGCGGTCGTCGCCGATCCCGGCGCTTATGAAGATGCACTCTACGATCTGGCGCAAGCCATGAACGAAGTGGCTGGTAAAGTGGCAACCGTCAGGATCGCCAACCGAACAGCCGTAATGCGGGCACGCGAATTTCTCGACACCGCCGTCGTTGTCGGCGCGCGACTTGAGGACCTTGAACAAGCGACCGGCTGTGACCGCTGGCAACTTTCGCGCGATTTCCGCGCGTTGCTTGGCACCAGCCCCTATCGCTATCTGCAATACCGGCGGGTCGATCTCGCCAAGCGACTTTTGCGCGAAGGCGCGAAGCTGGTCGACGCTGCCCATGGCGCTGGCTTTGCCGATCAGAGCCATTTTGGCCGTACATTCCGCAAGGCCGTTGGTCTTACGCCAAAGGAGTGGCTTCGTTCGGACTTGTTCCGCACGATCGTTCTATAGCTGTCGTCGGCAGGCGGGTAACCTGCGCGGCATGACACAAATCATCTTTTCCGACGAGACGCCGAAGGGCTGGATACCGCCGGGTATCGCTGCCCCCGTTATCTGCATTCTCCTATTTGCCGTCAGCATGTTGCCGTTCGATTTCGGACTGACATATCTCGACTTGACTGACGCGAAGGGTTCGCCGCGGGGGCCCTTGGGCTTTTGCCTCCTTCTGGTTTCGTTCATCGCCGTGGGGCTTGCGGTTTCTGGCTGGGTGCGCTGGGTCGAAAAGAGAAGCCTCGAAAGTGTTGGGCTTCGCGGCGAACAACGGCTCAAAAAATTCCTGATCGGACTGGCCGTAGGCATAGCCATGATGGGTGCGATCGTGGCTGTGATAACACTTTCTGGCGGATACCGTGTCGCTGATCTGGCCCCAGCCTTTGCCAGCCCCGCTGCGCTCGGCTGGATCGCGCTTTTGCTCGCGTGCTTTACCGTGCAAGCGAGCATCGAAGAGTTCGTTTTTCGCGGCTGGTTGTTCTCAACGATCATGCGGCGTTGGAACACGACTGCCGCCTTCATACTGACGTCCGCCGCCTTCACCTTTCTTCACTTCTCACCCAGAACACCGCTGTTGAGTTTGGCGATGACCTTCATCTACTCGATATTCGCCTGCGCCTGGGTGCGTCGTTCGAATTCGATCTGGGGGGTGATGGGCTGGCACACCGGGTGGAATTGGTTTGGGGGCACTGGCTTTGACGTGCCGATTACCGGTTTGGAGAGCGGTCTACCCGCTCTGGTAGTGAAATTGGTGCCTGTCGGGCCCGCCTATCTCAATGGTGGCGGGGAGGGACCGGAAGGAAGTGTGTTTACGGTTGCCCTGCTGGCCGTGGCTAGCCTGATTCTTCTGTCGCTTGCAAGGTCGCGCAAACAAAACGATCCGCCACGTCCAGCACACCAATCTTAGCGGTTTCGCCCCACAAGACCCGTAGTCACGGGTTGGACCTCGACCTAGACTGGTCTAGGACCCGATCCAGACTCACTGCACCCCGTCAGGCTTGATACGGCGCACCGCACTGCTAAACCGACGCGACGAACGCCAATGCAAATAAGTTGGTCCACCGCGTGTATTCGACCCCGAGGAGGGGAGCGCTCTGCGGTCCGAGATGCGTCGTTGGCACGTACCCTACTTAGCGATAGCGAAGCATTCGTGTCACGTTGACGCACTCCGCAAAAAACGCGAGCACCGCATCAGGGCGAATATCGGGGTCGCCTTCTCTTGATCACTTTGCTTGCCGAAGCATGAAAAGAGACTGGTCCAGCGCGGCCACGAAGCGTGCTCGTCGCACAAACCAAGAACCTCATTCCTTCAAACCCTTCGACCAGGTCAGGACGAACGGCGGTACGGCGCAGCCATGCCGCGCTACTGGCAAACCAAACTAAAGCTTCCGTCCCATCTCCCGCACCGCCTCATAGCGCCAACACGACGTCAGGTGGTCGTTGACCATGCCGCAGGCTTGCATGTGGGCATAGACGATGGTGGAGCCGACAAACTTGAAGCCCGCCTTCTTGAGCGCCTTTGATAGCGCATCGGATTCTGGTGTGGTGGCTTTGATGTCGGCGCGGGATTTCAGCGCGTTTTGTTTAGGTTTGCCGTCGACGTATTTCCAGAAAAAATCGGTCAAAGCAAACTCGGGGCGCGGCGCGGTTTCGCGTAGCGTTTGCAGCGCTTGTGCGTTGGTGATCGCTGCGCGAATCTTGAGTTGATTGCGAATGATGCCTGCGTCGAGCATCAGTTTTTGCACTTTGGCTTCGCTGTACTTCGCGATTTTCTCGACGTTGAATTGATCGAACGCTTTGCGGTAGGTTTCGCGTTTCGCGAGCACCGTTTGCCACGACAATCCGGCCTGCGCGCCTTCGAGAATCAGCATCTCGAACATCTTGTGTTCGTCGAAGCAGGGCACGCCCCATTCTTCGTCGTGGTACCTCTCGTAAAAATCGGGCACGCCGATGGCCCAGAAGCAGCGGGTCTTTTCGGAAATTGTGTTCATGGCGAGTGCGCCGTTCGCGGTGTGGAAACGGGCACCATGTTAATGGATGTTTATACAGCGATCAAGCGCAACGCTAGCGCATCAAATGCTCGGCAACTTCTTCTTCGCGTAGACGCTTCCGGTCAAAATTCCGCCACCGATCACGAGGAAGAGTGGCAGCAATCCGGTGGACACTGATAACGCTCCGAACAGGAGCGGCATGGTCCATTGGCTGGTCGAAATCATCGTCATGCGCATCCCGTTGACTTCGCCGATACGGCCCGGCGGCGAGACTTCGTGCAATAGTGAAAGCACGATTGGTTGGCTCACGCCGAGGCCGATCCCCATCATGAACGACAGCGCCAGCATCCACGCGTAGCTGTGCGCAAACGCGAAGAGCAAAAAAGTCACGCCGGCAATCGCCATCGCGCCCACCATGATGTTGGTTTCTCCAAAGCGTTCGGTGAGACGCGCCACGAAAAATCGCACGACGAACACCGCGACGGCGAACACCGACATCACCGAACCAATCTGTGTGGCGGTGAGGAGAATTTCCGATCCGAGCACCGGGATAACGAATCCGTACAAATCCCACCCGACGGTGATGAACGATGCGGAGACCAATGTGTTGCGCACGCCGGGCATCGCGAGCAATTCGCGCGCGCCGCCGGTTGTTGTCGCAGGTCGCGCAATCGATGCCGGCAGTCGCACAAGTTTGGGACTGGCGAAGGCCATCGCGGCCAACACGGGGAGCACCGCGAGCACCGCAAACGTCGCTCGATAGCTCGCATGATCGATCATGAAACCCGCAATCAGCGGCCCGAAAAACGCGGAGAGCGAAAACCCCATCGCCATCACACCAAACGCTCGGACGCGCAAATTGCTTGAACTTTCGTCGCTGCTGTCGCTTTTGCCGTAAAGCCCCACCGCATATTGCGAAGCCGCTGCAATCGCCATCCAGCCCACGCCCACGACGCACGCCGACAGCGCCAAGACGCCCAGCATCGGCTCCACCGACGCGCGCACGGCACCGGCCGTAGAAATCGCGCACCCCACGACCAACATGCGCCGAAGCGGCACTCGATCGACCAGTCGCCCAACACGAATGGCGATGAACGCGGGAACGATATTGAACATCGCCGCCAGAATGCCAAC
>JAGNQL010000140.1 GCA_017989135.1 Burkholderiales bacterium | reverse complement strand
CAATATTGATTACGCCGTCTGGAATGCCCACGTCTTTCGAGATCTGCGCGAGCATGGTCGCCGTCGTCGGCGTTTCTTCTGACGGTTTAACCACCACAGTGTTGCCGAGTGCCAATGCGGGCCCAAGCTTCCATGTCACGTTCAGGAACGGTAAGTTCCACGGGCAGATCACTGCGATCACGCCTTTCGGGCGACGCAGCGTGTAATTGAGCGCTCCGCGACCATCGGGTGTTGACGATTGGTATGAGGCCTCGTGAGTGGCCTTGACCATGTCAATGAACACACGAAAGTTAGCCGCGCCGCGTGGAATATCCAAGCCGCTTGCGAGCGAAATCGGTTTGCCGGTATCGGCAATTTCGGCACGGAGTAGCTGATCGGTTTTGCTCTCAATCGCTTCGGCAAGCTTGTAGAGCAGGGCCGCGCGTGTGGACACGTCCATCGTGCCCCACGGCCCTTTGAGCGCCGCTTTGGCCGCCGCTACCGCAGCTTGCACTTCAGGCGCGCCGGCTTCGCTGACGCGCTGTACAAGCGAGCCGTCTGCAGGAGACAAACGATCAAACGTTTTGCCCGAAACGGCGGCAACTGATTGCCCGTTGATGAAGTTGAGGAGGGTGGGTTGCATAGTCATGCTCGTGTCCACTTGCAATTTTGCTTTGCGCTCCGGTCCATGACATCAAAAGCGGCGAATAATTCTCGCCACAGACTTACACAGATGCACAAGGATTTCTTCTACGCCGGTTACCGCTGATTTTTTTTCGGGTCAGCACCTCGTGCCGACCACGGCTTTACGTAACAAGCACGGTTGCCTGGCCGAAGTTTGGTGGGCACGCAGTGCCCACCCTACATTCGATCATAGTTTGCCTACAGCGCCTTCATCACGCACTGCGACGCATACGCATCCACGTGATTGGTCAACGGCTTTGCAACGGTGCGCAGGCTTACGCGGCCTTTGCTGTCTTTAGCAACGTCGAACATGTACATGTCCTGCACTGGGAACTGATTGGTGCCGAACTTGAAGTTGCCGCGAATCGATTTGAAATCGGCGGCTTTGAGCGCTGCGTGGAACGCTTTCTTGTCGTCGATTTTTCCTTTGACTTTGCGAATCGCGCTGTCTAGCAGTTGCGCGGCATCAAAGCTTTGCGCAGCGTACTGCGAAGGGATGCGGTTGTATTTTTTCTCGAACGCGGCGACAAATTTTTGATTCGCTTCGTTCGGGAAATCCGGCCCCCAGAACGTGCCCGACAGCATGCCAATCGCTGCATCGCGAAGCGCCGGCAGCGTGCTGCCGTCAACCGTAGATGTGCTCATTACGGTCATGCTCTTGTTGAGGCCAGCCTGCTGAAACTGCTTCACGAAGTTCACGCCGAGACCGCCTGGGTAGAACACATACAGCGCGTCTGGCTTTTTGCTCGCGACTTGTGCGAGCTCTGCGGAGAAGTCTTGCTGATTGAGCGGCGTGTAAATTTCGTCGCTGATCGTGCCACCCTTAAAGCTGCGCTTAAAGCCCGCTACGAAATCTTTGCCGGCTTGGTAGTTCGGTGCCATCGCGATGACGTTTTTGTAGCCCTTGTCGCTGGCGTACTTTCCGACCACTTCGGCCTGATTGTCGTTCTGCCAGGACGTGCTGAAGAAGTACGGCGAGCACTGCGCACCGGCCACGGGCGATGGCCCTGCGTTAGAGCCGATGAGGAACACGCCTTTGTCCGTCACTTTTTTGTGAACGGCCATCATGATGTTGGAGAACGTCACGCCGGTGATGATCGAAACTTTGTCTTTCTCGATCAGCTTGTCGACCACTTGGTTGGCAACATCGGGCTTCAACTGCGAGTCTTCTTTGATGACTTGCACCGCGACGCCGCCGAGCTTGCCGCCGTTTTGCTCAATGAGGAGCATGAGCGCGTCGTATTGGTCTTGCCCGAGCGGCGCTTGCGGTCCGGAAAGCTCGGCCACGAAGCCGATTTTGATCGGGGCCGACTGCGCGTGCGCGAAGCCAGTCACGAGTCCAGCCGCCGCGAGCGCGACGGTGACACGAGAAGCGAGTTTATGCATGATATTTCCTCCGTTACGTGATTTGAGGGCGTTTTAACGCCGCTTGACTGCCGAAAATGTAGAACAAAAGTCGAAAAAATGCAAGATAATGCATTTTTCGATGTAATGCGACACGAGCGTTAGCTCAGTGCAAAGAACGAACGCGCATTGTCCGTCAAAATGGCCTCGCGGTCGCTAGGGTTGACATCCGGTTGCTCACGCACGAGCTTTCCGATGTGTTCTTCGCCCAACGGAAAGGGTGCGTCGCTTCCGACCATCACGCGGCTCGCGCCCATGGTGTCGATCAACAACCGCAGCGCGCGTGGGTCGAACACGGCGCTGTCCACGCTGAAACGGTCAAGGTAATGGCTAGGCGGGTGCTTTGATACGCCGCGCACAATATCGCGCCGGTGCCACGCGTTTTCTAGCCGACCGAGCAAGTACGGAAAGCCGCCACCCCCATGCGCAAAACAGATGCGCAGATCGCGCGGAAGCTGATCAAACGCGCCGCCCAAAATCATCGCCATGATGCCGAACTGCGTCTCAGCGGGCATCGCGACGGTCCATGCGCTCATCCAGCGTTTCAGACGCTCGCCACCAAGCATGTCCCACGGATGTACCAACACCGCCGCGCCCTCGGCCGCGCAATGCGCCAAGAAGCGCACGGTGCCTTCGTCGTCCATTTCGCGCGGCCCGACGTGGTTGCCAATCTGAACGCCCACACATCCCGCGCGCATTGCACGCGTCAGTTCTTTCATCGAAAGCTCGCTGTCTTGTAGCGGCACTTGCGCCAACGCTTTCAATCGTCCGCCACTCTCGGCGCACATCTCCAACGCAAGGTCGTTGTAGGTCGCCGCCACGTAAGCGGCTTGCTCAGCAGGTCCGTCGTAGGCAAACATAACCGGCGTCGCGCACATTATTTGCGTGGAAACGTTGCTCGCATCGATCTCCGCAACGCGCGCCTTCGCATCCCACAAGGCCGAATGCACTGGACGAAACGGCTTGTCGCCAAGCATCATCATGCCGGTGCCGTCGCCATGGTCTTGAAGTGTCACCCACGGACCTGAGCCTTCGCCAAATTTTTGTGCGAAATTCGGGGCGTGTTTAGGGAAGAAGTGGCTGTGGATGTCGATACAGGGGAGCGTCATGGCAATACTTTAGCGCAAGGGGCTTCTGGAATTAGCGAATTCGTTCGCAACCAAGTCGGGGGTTGCCCGACAGCAAGTCACTTTCTTTTGCTTCGCCAAAAGAAAGTAACCAAAGAAAAGGCGACCCCTGGGATTCGCTGATTTCCTGCGGTGCTCGCGTCAGGCGGGCGTCGCACAAATCGCCCGATGGCGCGCTGCCGCGCGCGGTGGGCTCATGGTGCGCCGCTTGGACCGCCTGACGCTGCGCTCCTCGGGCCGAATCCACGGGCACCCCACTCGTCCGGATATTTGATCGCTTCGCGATCTTCTGTTTATGGCTTTCCGCCGCTAACGACAGCCAGTAGGCTGTTCAAGGTCAATATTTCTTATTGTCGAGAATACAGAAAATCAAGCTGAAACGACCACCTGCCTGTCGTTAGCTCGATAAAGCTGTTCCGCCCAATTCGTTCCGTTTCAAGAACCACGCGCATCTTCGCGGACTGCGTGAGCGTGCGGCTAACCTTGCTACTGACTGCAACGTTCCTTCCTTTGCTTTGATCGGATTTTGGTTATGAAAACTTGTTCTCTTTCCGCGGCGGTTGCTGCGATTCTTCTGTCGGGAGCCGCGCTTGCGCAGTCCACGGGCGCGCCGCTTGCGCCTTCGATAAGCGCGCCGGTTGAGGCGGCGTTTTCTCGCATGCTCGCTGCGCCTTCGGTGAAGGCAGCATTGGCGGCGATTGAGGCTGATGACGAGCGCACGTTGCGTGATCAGATTGAATTGACCGAGATTCCTGCGCCGCCGTTTAAGGAGGCGGTGAAGGCTGCGGAATACTTGAAGCGCGTGAAGGCGTTGGGGTTTGCAGACGCGAAGATTGACTCCGAGGGCAACGTGATCGCGCGGCGTGCCGGCAACGGCAGCGGCCCAACGCTCGTGGTGTCGGCGCACTTGGACACGGTGTTTCCCGAGGGCACGGACGTGAAGGTTAAGAAGCAGGGTGAGCGCTATTCGGCGCCGGGAATTTACGACGACAACCGCGGCCTTGCGGCACTCTTGTCCGTGATGCGCGCGATGCAATCGGGCGCGTTGAAAACGGTGGGCGATGTGTGGTTCGTCGGCACGACGGGCGAGGAGGAGCTGGGCGATTTGCGCGGTGTGAAAGCGCTCTTTCGCGACAACAAAAACATTGATGGTTTCATCTCGCTCGACGGCTTGGGGATTGATCGCGTGGTGAACGCGGCGACCGGCAGCCGGCGCTTCAAGATTTCATTCATCGGCCCCGGCGGCCACAGCTTCGCGGCGTTTGGCATGCCGAGCGCGACGCACGCGATGGGCCGTGCGATTGCGAAGATGGCAGACGTGGAAACGCCGTCGCAACCAAAGACAACGTTCACCGTCGGCACCGTAAAAGGAGGCACATCGGTCAACGCGATCGCTGCTGACGCCGAGATTGGGCTCGACATGCGCTCGAACAGCGCGGCTGAGCTCGCGAAGCTTGAAGAAAAAATGCTCGCGATTGCACGCGCTGCGGCCGACGAAGAGAACGCCCGTTGGAAGCAACCGGGTCGTGTCAAAGCCGAGATCAAGCTGGTAGGTGATCGCCCGGCAGGTGCGCAAGCGCGCGACAGCCTGATCACACAGGTCGGCGTGCGCGCGGCACAGTCGCTTGGCGTGAAAGACTTTTACATCGTCGCCTCAAGCACCGACAGCAACACGCCGATCTCGATGGGCATCCCCGCGGTCACGCTCGGCGGCGGTGGTATCGGTGGCGGCTCGCATTCACCGGGCGAATGGTATTCACCGCTCAACGCATGGCGCGGCCCGCAGAACACGTTGCTCGCGGCGCTCGCGTTGGTGGGTGTGGATGGCGTGACTGAGCCGCTGCTCGCCAAGCGCCCGCGCTGACACGCGCGCGTTCTGCAAGGTTGTGGTGGGCTAGTTCAGCTCACTACAACGCTGTGCGGCGCTACATGCCCAGGCGCTTCTTGATCGCTGCCATTTCCCGCTGCATCACCGCGTTGGCTTTTTCTAGCGCGGCGATCTTCGCGTCTTTGGCTTTCACGATCTGGTTCAAGCCCTGAATCGCCGCGAGCGCTACACCGTCGGCGTCCTGCATGCCGATCATCTTGTCGTCGTCGCCCACGCCAAAGGCTTTCATGAAATCCTGCGCCATCGGCCCGAAGTGTTTGACATGCGCGTTTTGGCCTTTCGGCTGCCACTGATACACCGGCATCGCGGCGAGCTTAGCCAAGATTTTCTTGCCGTCCAGCTTCTTGAGCCCCTGCTTCAAGTTTCGATCCGACGAACACGACCAGCCTGCACCCGCAAAAGCAGCGCACGACCAAGTCGTCGCACCTGTTCCATCGATTTCGGTCACGAAACGCACGCCGCCTGTGGCACGCACCCGAAACGCGTTGACGGTGGATGAACTGAAATCAAAATTGTTTGAGTCTGCGAACTGAAATGAGCCGTTGCCAAGGGTTTTGGCGCGACGACCCATCGCGACGCTGTAGTCGCCGTCTGCGGTGTTGTTTTGGCCGCCACCGACTGCTGAGTAGAGACCATTAGCCGTATTACTCCGGCCACCGATGACCGTCGAATACTGTGCGGACGCGGCGTTGGTGGCACCACCGCTGACGACTGAGCTCGCGCCGGTGGCGTAGTTGCCGATGCCGCCTCCAACGACGGCGTTTCCGCTAGCCGCCTGGTTGCCTTCGCCTCCACCGACGGCTGCATACTGGCCAGTGGCCGCATTGAACAATCCACCGCCGACGGTCGCGCTGTCCCCCGCGGCTGAATTGGAGTATCCACCGCCGACCGTCGAATACGAGCCCGTAGCGCCGTTGCTCGTGCCGCCCGCGACGGTCGCGTACCCGCCGTCTGCTTGGTTCAGTTGCCCCCCACTCACTACTGCCGCTGGGCCAGACGCACTGTTCTCTAGGCCACCGCCGACTGTTCCGAAATGGCCGCCGACGTAATTGGTGTGCGCGGGAGGGCCGGTGAAATCAAGAAATCCTCCGCCGCCAATCGTGGCCCCCACGATATTCGCGGCGACGGTGTTTGCTGGGGAGCCGTTGACTGTGTTGGTAAAGGTTGTCTGCGGATGAACACCGACACCGATTGCCGCGCCGACAGTCGTGCTGGTGTTCTCCGTAATACGTAGCCCGTTATTACCAGCGGTGAGCAGGCTCACAGCAGCGCCACCACTCTTGACCGTCAGCGGCTGCGCATCCGTAGTTCCAATCACCCCCGGCGCGCCAAACGAATTGCCACCCTGTATCCAGGCGCTGCCGGTGGTCGCATCGCTGGCACAGAGCCACGCCGAGCCGTTCCATTTGGGGATCTGTTCGTTGGCGCAGGCAACGGTGGGCAGCAGTTGCGTCGCGGCCAAATTGATCGTGCCGGTCGTGCTGATCGGGCCGCCTGCGAGCCCCGGGCCGGTAGCGATGCTGGTGACCGTGCCGTTCGTACCTGCGGGGGGTGTGCCGCACGTCGCCGTTCCGTCCGCAGCGATAGCCGTAATGAAACTGCCGGCGCTGCAAGACGACGTTACGCGGCGCTGCAAATATGTGGTGTCGGCGGTAATGGTGCCCGTGGTGCTG
>JAGNQL010000139.1 GCA_017989135.1 Burkholderiales bacterium | reverse complement strand
ATTTGGTGCTTCTTCGGGCTAGAAGAGACGCATCACGGCGATCACCGCTTGGCGTTCGCCGTGCGGCCGCTGACGCGAAACTACTGGCGAATTTTCTTCAACAAATCGTTTCAGCCGCTGGCGGCGATTGCGGGCATTAACTTCGTTGGTTTTTTTGTTTACATCGCTGGCGCGCCGGCATTTTTGATGCGTCATTTGGGGCTCACCAGCAAAGACTTTGCACTGCTGTTCATTCCGAGCATCATTGGCATCACCTGCGCCGCGTGGCTATCCGGGCGGCTCGCCGGACGGATTACCCGTGATCGGCAAATAAACTGGGGCTTCGCGATCATGGGCGTTGGTGCGGTGATCAATCTCGCTGTCAGCGTCGCGCTGCCCGCGAGCGTTGTAGGCAATATCGCCCCCATCGTGATCTACAACTTCGGCATGGCACTCGTCACCCCGTGTATCAGCATTAAGCTACTCGACGCCTTTCCATTGGCGCGCGGCAGCGTCTCCGCCTTGCAGTCGTCCACGCATGTTGCGATGATGGCGGTGACCAGCGCGCTGGTGGTGCCGTTTGCCCAACAAAGCTTGGTACGCTTTGCGTCGGTGATGCTCGCCTCGGTCCTCGTTGGCGCGATCATTTGGAAAATTTATTTGGCGACGCATCCGGCAGAATCGTCTCCGACCTCTTCAACTGCATAACGCCTACGAATCATCATGCTCAGCTTCCACCGCCGCCTTGTCTCTAGCTTCAGTGCGTTCGCTATTGCGGCGCTGTTCACCACTTTCTTGCCGACGGCGTCCTTGGCGCAGGTCAACAAAGATCTGCCGGTGATTGAGCTCTCGATTAAGAACGTGAAGCTCAAAGCGGAAGTCGCGGCGGACAACAACTCCCGAATGGTTGGCTTGATGAACCGCTTTTCGCTCAAACCGGACACCGGCATGATCTTCGTGTTTGCCGAGAGCCAGCCGCTGGGTTTCTGGATGAAAAACACCTTCGTGCCGCTCTCCATTGCCTACATCGACAACAAAGGCGTGATCCTCAATATTCTTGATATGAAGCCGCATGACGAAACCGCCCACCCGTCGGCGGGCCCAGCGCTGTATGCGCTCGAAATGAAGCAGGGCTGGTTCAAAGAGCGAGGCATCGTGGCGGGCGACAAGCTCGTTGGCTTGGAAAAAGCGGGCAAAGGGAAGTAACGACCCGTCGCCCAATACTGTTCGGTTCGCGAAAACGAGCCATTTTTTGCCACTGATTTACACAGATTACACAGAGCACAGAAGCAAAAATCTGTGTTCATCTGTGGAAATCTGTGGCAATAACTTCTCAACCGAACCGTAACGGGTCTTCACCAGATTTCGCCCGTTTACAGCTTTATCGGTCAAGCGACTGACGGGTGGTCGTTCTAGGCCATTTAGTTAGATACTCGACTTTCTCTAAAAACTGGCCAAAATCACCGTGTGGTAGTCGCCGTAACCAGAAAGCTGTTTCCAACGATTTCCGCGGTGGCCGTTGATTTTTTTCCGTGAAGCGGCTCCGGCGACGACGTGCACACCCATGAAACAATAGGTTCATGCAAACCGAAATTCTTCTTCCCAAGCACGTCCCCATCGCCTACAGCACGCGCGGAGCACATGTGGAAAATGTGTTTTACGGCTCGATTGCCGTTGTGGATGGCGCTGGCAACCTGCTGGCGCACGTCGGCGACGTCGATTACCCGATCTTCACACGCTCCGCGCTGAAACCGCTGCAGGCTCTGCCGCTCATTGCGAATCCAAAATTTGCTGAGTTCGGCTTGACGTCTGCCGAAATCGCGTTTCTGTGTTCAAGCCACAACGGTGAGGCGATCCACGCGGACACCGCCGCGCGCCTGCTGGCCAAGGTGGGCCTGACCGACAGCGCGCTGCAATGCGGAAACCATGCACCGTATTGGTACAAATGGAATAACGGCACGCCGGAGCCTGGCAAACGTTGGAGCTCGCTCTTTCACAACTGCTCGGGGAAGCACTCCGGCATGCTCTTGCATGCCAAGCTCCTCGCGGCTGAACCGACAACCTACCTTGAGCCGGATCATCCGGCACAGCGCCTCATTCGTGATGCCGTGGCATACGCCTGCGGCGAAGCCGATCCCGAGAAAATGGCGTGGGGGACGGATGGTTGCAGCGCGCCAAACTTTGCCGTTTCTCTGCGCGGATTGGCGCGTGCGTTCGCGTGGCTCACGAATGGAGATGACGACGCTCGCTACGGCGCCGCCCCGCGAATCCTCTTCGACGCCATGTCGACGCACCCGGAAATGGTGTCCGGTGAGGGCCGTAACGACTTGGCGCTTGCCCAAGCCGGGCGCGGTGATTGGGCCAGCAAGGTCGGTGCCGACGGCGTGCAGACCTTGGCCTGCCGCTCGCGGGGCATCGGTATCGCTGCGAAAGTCAGTGATGGCGACATCAAAGCCCTCATGGTCGCGTTTTGTGATGTGCTCGAACAGCTCGGCATGCTGGACGACACGGCGCGCGCCGCGCTAGCGAGCTGGGCGGGCGTTTCGATCAAATCAGTGCGTGGTATTGAAGTCGGCCGACTTCAGCCCCATGTATTGCTGAGCCGCTAAGCGACGTTAAGTTGCGCGTGCGCTGAACTTTTCCCCCCGAAGTCCGGTCATTCACACAGATAAGCGTCGGCGAAGCCAGGCGAACACAATAAAAAAGGGATAACCGCTGATGAGCGACCGTGTGGTCGATCAAGAACTCGTGGAACGCGTACAGGCAGGCGATAAGCGTGCCTTCGATCTCCTCGTCCTCAAATACCAGCGCAAAGTGCAGCGGCTGGTGTCTCGCTTTGTGCGCGACTCGGGCGAAGTGGACGACGTCGTTCAAGAGGCCTTTATCAAGGCCTATCGTGCATTGCCGACCTTTCGTGGCGACGCAGCGTTTTATACGTGGATTTACCGAATTGCCATCAACTGTGCCAAAAACTATTTGGCGAGCCCTGGCCGTCGGATCGTCCCGATGAGTGATTTGATCTCAGATGATGACGATGATGCGGAATCTTTTGACCGCAACGAAGGTCTACACGACGTTGCAACCCCAGATGCCGAATACGCCACCAAACAAATTGGCGAAACGGTGAACCGGGCGATGGCGGCGCTGCCAGAAGATCTGCGCATGGCGGTCACGCTACGCGAAATTGAGGGTTTGAGTTACGAAGAGATCGCAGAGGCGATGGATTGCCCGATCGGAACAGTGCGCAGCCGCATTTTCCGAGCACGAGAAGCAATCGCGACCGAATTGCGACCGTTACTGGGAACACGGGAAGACAGGAGATGGTAAGGACACTATGGACACAACCATGAAATCACCGGATGCTGGAGCAGTGATGGCGCCCGACGCCGCCACACGCGAACAAATTTCTCGTTGGATGGATGGCGACATCGCGCCCAATGAAATCGAACTGGCCATGGCCACGCTTTCCCGTGAAGAAGGTCGCTATTGCTGGGCCGAAATGCACTTTGTCGGCGATTGCATCCGCGGCATCGAACACGCACCGCCGAGCGGTTGCGCTGATCGCATTCGTTCAGCGATTGCGGCTGAGCCTGCGATCCTCGCGCCCGCTGGCAAGCGCCTGCGCCAAGACCGAGAAATCAAAGAACGCGGATTGTTTAGCGCGATGACTTCGATGGGCCGTGGAGGCCGCGCGTGGGCGACAGCCGCTGCCGTTGCGGCCGTTGGCTTCGTCGGTACCGTTGTCTATAAAGATCAAGTGAGCGCGCCGCAAGTCGCCGTTGCGCCTGTCTCGCCATCCGTTGGGTTCGCCTCGGCGACGCCAGCGGCCAATGGCAAGGGCAACGCCGAATTTAACGCCTATTTGCAAGCGCATCAAGAAAGCGCTGACGTGTCGAGCCTGTCGCCGATGCGCCAATATTTGCGACCCGCCGTCATCGTACAAGCGCAGTAGGATAGGAGTACTGCCCGTGATTTTTGCGGTTTCTAAGACGAACATACTTCGTCATGTTTTTCGGGCGCGTCGGTGGCGCACCCTGCCGTGGCTGGCCGCTGCGCTCACCAGCGCGCCGGTGGTGGTGTTTGCGCAATTGCCTCAAGGCTTGGGCAATGGTTCCCCGCATATCAGCGGCGCGCCGCAGTCGAGCGTCGTACCCAGTATTGGCCAAATCCTGCAACAGGCGGCGAGCGCGGCTTCCACGCTCAATTACACCGGCACCATCACGTACCAACGCCGTGGTGCCGTCGAGACGTCGCGTGTAGTGCATTTGTTTGAAAATGGCGTGGAAATGGAGCGCATCACCACGCTCGACGGCCCGCCGTTTGAGGTCGTTCGCGTGAACGACGAACTCACCTGCTACATCCCCGAGTCGCGAGTCATTCGCATTGAACCACGTACCGGGCGGCAGGGTTTCCCGTCGCTGCTGCCCCGTCAGATGACAACGCTCGCGCAGCACTTCACGGTGAAGAAGCTCGAAATCGAGCGTGTCGCCGGACATGACGCGCAGGTCTGGCTTTTCGAGCCCAACGACGAATTCCGTTTCTGGCACAAGCTCTGGACCGAGCTGAAAACTGGCTTGTGGCTTCGTGGACGCGTGCTCGATGAGCGTGGCAACGTGATTGAAGAGATCACATTTAGCGACATTAAGATCGGCGGCCGTATTGATCGTGAACAGGTCAAGCCAACGCTGGCGTCGAGTATTGCAAATTGGCGCATTGACCGCAGATTGCCTTTTAGCGGTTTGAAAGTTGACACTGGCTGGGTCGCCAAAATGCTGCCGGCCGGTTTTGTCAAAGTCAGTGAAAACTTTATGCGCTCGTTGCCTGGTCGTACTGAGCCTGTCTCGCAGTTGGTGTATTCGGATGGTTTGTCATCGGTGTCGGTCTACGCCGCGCCGCTAGCAGCCGGAGAGACGCCTTCGCTCGGAGCCTCCGTGCAGGGGGCGCACCAAGTGTTCGCACGCCAGGCCAACGATCAGCTCATTACCGCGTTCGGCGACGCGCGTCCGGCGGCGGTTAAGGCAATTGCCTCGTCTCTCAGTCGCCGCTGAGTTGCCCCGCGCTTAATTTGGCTGTCGACAGGTTCGTCTCGTCATCGTTATCGTTTTAGTTTCTCGTCTCTCACCATTTTTTCCGGAGAAAAAACAGTGAAAAAGTCACTCGTTGCATCGTTAATTGCTGTTGGCGCACTCGGCGTAACTGTCGGCGCGTTCACGTCCCCTCATGGCCCGGCAGTCGCGCAGGCGTCCGGCGCAACTGCTGTCGCCCCGGCGGCGCCTTATGTTGCACAGGGCTTGCCGGACTTTGTGACGCTCTACGAACGCAATAGCCCGTCGGTCGTGTCGATTAGCGTGAGCTCCACGTTCGGCAAGAGCAAGTCGCGCGCGGACGGTGAAGATGGCGGCCCCGACGCCAAAGAGATGGAAGAGTTTTTCCGTAAGTATTTTGGCCAACGCGGTCAAGGTGGCCAAGGCCGCGCACCGCGTGATCTGCGTCGTCAAGGCGGAGGATCCGGATTCATTATTTCTGCGGATGGCCAAATCATCACTAACAGTCATGTGGTCGAAGACGCGGACGAAGTCATCGTAAAGCTCACAGACAAACGCGAGTTCAAGGCGAAGGTGCTTGGTTCCGATAAGCGCACGGATGTGGCGCTCATCAAGATTGAAGCCAGTGGATTGCCAGCACTCAAAATTGGCAATCCATCGACGTTGCGAGTGGGTGAATGGGTCGCGGCGATCGGCCAGCCGTTGGGCTTTGAGAGCACGCTCACGACGGGCGTCATCAGCGCCAAAGCACGTGCTAGCCGTGGCGGCGACAGCACGGGCGATCTGGTGCCGTTTATCCAGCACGACGCAGCCGTGAACCCCGGCAATTCCGGTGGCCCGCTGTTTAACACGCGAGGAGAGGTGGTCGCGATCAACTCGATGATTGCCACTGTGAGCGGCGGCTTCCAAGGCATCTCGTTCGCGATCCCGATTGATCTCGCTATGGATGTTGTTGGCCAGCTGCAAAAAGGCGGCAGCGTGAAGCGCGGCATGCTCGGTGTGCAGATTGGGGCTGTCAGTCGTGACCTAGCCGAAGCGTTTGGACTACCGAAGCCGCAAGGTGCGATGGTGGATTCCGTCAATAAAGACAGCGCGGCGGAGAAAGCCGGCATTCAGAAAGACGACATCATCCTCAAGTTCAACGACCGCGTCGTTGAGGACTCACGTGATTTGCCGCGCTATGTGACAAGCGTTCGACCCGGAACCCCAGCCAAAGTGCAGGTCTGGCGTGACGGAAAGACGCTCGACCTGAGCGTGACACTCGAAGAGTTCAAAGACACCCAGCAGGTTGCTTCGGTCGAGCGAGGCAGCAAATCTCCGAAGCAGACGGGCGCGCCCGAAACGACCAAGGACGGCCGCTTGGGTCTGACGCTGCGCGCACCGAACCAAGCCGAGAGAGACGCGGCGAAGGTGAAACAAGGCGGTGCCGTCATCGCTGATATTTCCGAAAAATCGAGCGTTCGCGCGCTCAACGATGGCGATATCGTGCTGAGCGTTACTCGCAAGGGTAAATCCACAGCGATTGGCGATCCAGCGCAGCTCGCAGAAATCCTGAAATCGGCCGACAAAGGTTCCACCATCGCCTTCCGCGTGAAGCGTTCCACAGACCGTGCGGGCAGTGAATATGCGGAAATTTTTGTTCCCGAGAAGCTGCCCGAATAATTCCAACCGCAAAGCACGGCGTAACCGCTAAAATCAGCGGTTAGCCACGAAAAGGCCACAGGGGTGCACATCGTGCGTCCAGTGGCCTTTTTACTTATT
>JAGNQL010000138.1 GCA_017989135.1 Burkholderiales bacterium | reverse complement strand
CCCGAAGGGCGAGATGTCGTGTCGATGTATCGCGGGGGCAGTTCTGCGGATTTATGGGTTATCACCGGGCGCGTGACCGACGAAGCCGCGCCGCTTCCGACGATGCTGACGCCACTAGCGGCGCACCGCGCACCCATCGGAATCGCGAGCCGCGCCGCCGAGAATCTGTTCTGGTTCGGGCGCTACACGGAACGCCTTGAAAACACTACGCGCCTTGCGCGTGTAACGCTTGAAGCGCTTGCGAGCGAAGCGGAAGAAACCCCCGAAACACTCGCGTGGCTGCACACATTGGCGCTCTCAAACGGGCTCGTCAGCAAAGAAGTGCCCACACCGAAACAGTCGCCGCAGGTGTTTGAGCGTGCGCTCATCGCCTCGCTCTC
The DNA here is from genome assembly GCA_017989135.1 of Burkholderiales bacterium. Taxonomy (GTDB): domain Bacteria; phylum Pseudomonadota; class Gammaproteobacteria; order Burkholderiales; family Casimicrobiaceae; genus Casimicrobium. The sequence continues at coordinate 6,422 of JAGNQL010000138.1, read as the reverse complement.
TGATCGCAGCGCAAAGCTTGGTGCATACAGCGTAGCCGCCACATTGTCGTCACTAAAGTTCGCCGCGTTTGCGGTACGCGAACGGCTAGCGCTGGAGCAGTGGTCACTGGTCGCGGCAAGCGCCGCTGAATTCGAAACGATGATGTCGGCCAGTGCCAGCAGCGCCAACAGTGCAAACAGTACTGAGAGCAAGCATGCGCCGACCTATTCCGCGCAACAAGCGTTGCGAGCGCTAGAGCGTCTCTCGACAAATGTGATGGCGATGACCGGCGCGCAAACAGATCGCATGACGCGCGACGATGGGTGGCGCCTACTCTCCATCGGTCGTCACGTCGAACGCCTGAGCGTGCTGTCCGAGGCGCTTGCGGTGGCCTTTGAATCAGGTGCGGTCGAAAGCGAGATTGGGTTCTCTTTGGTGCTCAATTTGTTTGACAGCACCATCACCTACCGCTCGCGCTATTTGCAGCGCCGAGACGCGAACGCGCTGCTCGAGCTGCTTGCGCTTAACCCCGACAACCCGCGCTCGTTAGCGTGGATTTCGCAAACGCTCGCCAGTCGCATCGCGAAGATGGAAGACACGCCCAAGGGTGTGTTGCCGACCATGCTCGCCACGTTTAACTTGCCACATCATTGGAAATCAGACGCCATCGCAAAGCTCGCGCAAGCCAACGATCCCGCGACCATCGCCGAGTTGCTGCACGGCGCTACGCACGACGCGTGGGCGATTTCAGACGCGCTATCGCAGCGCTACTTCAGTCACGCTGAAGGCAACGTGCAGGCAGTCGGCGCATGAAGCTCTCGGTGACCCATGAAACCCGCTACGAATACGCCTACGCAGTGGAGCAAGCGCATCACATCGCGCATCTAAAGCCGATTGCCACAGCGCAGCAACAGGTGTTGTCGCATCACATTTCGATTGAGCCGAAACCTGCTGCGTTAGCGCACAGCATGGACAGCTACGGCCAAGAACGTGTGTACTTTGAGCTCGCCACACCACATCCCGAACTGCGCGTGACCGCCGTAAGCGTGGTCGTCACGCCGACACTTCCCGCCTCGATGATGGGCAAACTGTCGCACGTTACGCTTCCGGAGAGCATGCCGTGGGAAGCTGTCGCAGAGCATATGCAATACACCGGCGGCCAAACTTTTGATGCTGCGCGTGAGTTTGCGCAACCGTCGCCGCTGGCTCCTGTGCACGCCACGTTCGCTAAATACGCTTCAACCGTGAGCGCCAACGCGATGCCGGTGTTCGAGTTGGCAAAAGCACTGTGCCATCGCATCTACGAGGAGTTTGAATACTCCCCGGAAGCAACTGATGTGAGCACTCCGCCGCAAGAAGCGCTTTCCCTAAAAAAAGGCGTGTGCCAAGACTTCGCACAGGTCATGATCGCTGGACTCCGCTCGCTGGGGTTAGCAGCCCGTTACGTCAGCGGCTATCTGCTGACGCAGCCACCGCCAGGCAAGCCTCGGCTCATCGGCGCGGATGCGTCTCACGCATGGGTGAGCGTGTACTGCCCTAGCGCTGGTTGGCTAGATTTCGACCCGACCAATGATTGCTTGGCGGGTGAAAGCCATGTGACGCTGGCGTACGGTCGCGACTACAGCGATGTTCCGCCACTGCGCGGCGTGATCCGTGGCGGCGGCTCACACGAGCTTTCTGTCGCAGTCACTGTGATGCCGCTGGAAGAGACAAAACCAGCGGCCACCGCGTCACCTGCCACGAAGTCGACGCAGGCGAGCCAATCGCAATCGCAGTCTTAGACCCGAAATCGCGCGCGATCTAGCGCGCCTTTTGGGCGTTCGCTGAAACGGCTGCAGCAGGCAACGACGGCGCTCCCGGCGTCACGGCTGCGGCCGGTGGCGCATCTGGTAGTTTCAAATCGCAGCCCGGCGCGTCAAACAACGCACTGATGCCGCAGGCGGAGTTAAACATGCGATCGGCGTTGTGCGCGGCACCGGGGATTTCGACGCGGGTGTGGCGCAAGCTGACGCTTTGCGCCGCAGCTACTTTCTGCATGTGTGCAAAGTAATTATTGCCGCGCGCAAACCTGTGTACACCTTGTGCCTCCGCCATGCACGATTTGTCGAGCGCCGAGTGATTAGGGTCCGTGTCTTTGTCGCCCAGCAGATAAATTACGCGACGCGTGAGATAGCGCGCCTGCATTTGTTTCACGTCGCCTTGAACATACGGCACCGTATCGACAAAACCGTAGCGCCAGTGATTGACGTCGCGACAATTGGTCGCGGCATGCGGGCGCGTCGCGTCGAAATACACATACGACGAGGGATTGGCGACCACGTATCGGATGCGCATCACAGACGCCGCGCCCGCTGGCACATTTACGCCATCCGCGTACGGATGCAAACCCGCGTCGGTAAGCACCTTGTCGGCGCGTCCGACCACGGCGTAGCGCTGCACAAACTGCGCGCCGCTCGAATGCGCAGCAATCACGATGCGCTCGAGATTCGGAAAACGCGAGCGATCGGAAAGTTGCGCGATGATGCCGTCAAGCGCGTCAAATGAGCTTATGGCGAACGGCGCCCGACCGGCTTCACCACCGGGCCACGCGTCGGTTTTCCAGCGCGCGACGTTGGCGGCAACATCGTGTCGCGCCGCGTCAGCGTTGTTCAAAAATTGTGGCGCGATGATCAGCGTCTCGGCGCCTGCCGCGCCCGCGTTCGCCGCGCGCGTTGTTAAGTCGAAGTACCTATCAGCATCGCGCAAACGGCCGTGGACCATCACGACGACGCGTTTCACGATGGGCAATGGTTTGCTGATGTCTGCGCTGACATATGCCGCCACGAGCGTTTCGCCCAGCGCCGTTTTTACTTTCAGGCGTTCCGGTGCGACCACTCTGACCGGCCGACGGTGCGGTGCAGATTCGTCCAAGGCCGTTGGGGCAGCGTACGCGCCGCCCGACGTTAGCAACGCGGCATGCGCTATCGCGAGCGTCAACACGCCTCGCAGCAGCCACTGGCCGCCGGCTCGTATCGTCATCGTTTCATCCTCCAAAACACGTGCTCACGGTGTACGCGAGCTACGGCGTGTCAATTCATTATTTTCCAAAAAACGCTGCGATCTCTGTCGGCAGTCGTGTCGGGCGGCCCGTACTTCGCTCCAACGGGCAGTACAACGTAACCGCGTTACAAAGCACTTTCCCGTCGCCCAAGCGGATTATCTCCGTATGTCGCGGATAGCGCATGCCCTGCGCCACACCTGTCCACGTCCGCGCCACGATGCTGTCGCCGAGCACGGCCTCTGCCTTGTAGTCAATTTCATGCCGCAGCGCCACCCACGCGTACTTCGATCGGTGCTCAGCGCTGGTCAAAGAGTTCCAGTGTGCAACAGCAACGTCCTGCACCCACGAAAGGTAGACAACGTTGTTCACATGCCCCTGCTCATCAATGTCCGACGGCTTGATCACAATGGGCAAATCAAAGTGCGGAATGGGAGAGTGAACGGCTTGCATCCCGCTATTTTGCCGCGTGGCCCACGCCGACATGCGTTTGTGACCGCATTCATGCTCTAGGTGCGTGGCCTTTGCCCCATGCTCGCCAGTTACTAGCCGCGCTATGCTTGCGCACATGGCTGAAACTTCGCAAACGACCGAACCCCTGAGCGACGCCGCAATCGTCGCCCGTTGCCAACGTGGCGATGGGGCCGCGTGGGAAATACTGGTGCAGCGCTATCAACGCTTGGTCTACGCCATCGTCCGCCGTATCGGACACGACGAGCATGCGGCCGCTGACGTGTTCCAAACCGTGTTCATGCGCTTAATGACGCACTTGCCGCGCTTGACCGACCACGACCGGCTGCAAGCCTGGATCGTGACCACCACCAAGCGCGAAGCCCTGCTCCAGCGTAAGCGCGCGATGCGCACGGTTTCGCTCACGCACGACGACGACGGCGACGGCGACACCGAGCAATGGGACGTCGCCGACGACGCACTCCTTCCCGAGGAAGCACTGGAGGCGACGCAATCGCAAAACATCGTGCGCAATGGGCTCGAGTCGCTCGATACGCGTTGCCGCGAACTGCTCACGCTACTGTATCGCTATGACGACGACAAAATCGCCTACGACGACGTTGCGCGGCGCATGGACATGCCGCTGGGCAGCATCGGCCCGACGCGCGCGCGCTGCCTCGGCAAACTGCGCAAAATTGTCGAAGCGACGGAGGCGGCATGATGATGTGGCACGTACGCACGCCAGTTGCCGCAGGTCTTGCCTTGAATTTTCTGCGCGCCAATGTATTTTGCGCGGCGTCGGCGACTCTGTTCCAAAGCTTAACCTACGCTGAAGCCCACTCATGAAACCCATCGAGACGCTATCTGACGACGATTTCTCCGCACTGGTGCGAGCGGCCGTCGCCCTGCCCGATGCACCGCCGGCGTTGGTCAAACGCGCCGTCGGCTTGTGGCCAGAAGTCGCGCCGTCGCCACTCAAACAAGTAGCAGACGCGGCAATTAACCGCATCCGCGCGGTGCTCAGTTTTGATAGTTGGACCGCAAGCCCTGCCTCGCTCGGCCTGCGCGCTTCGCACTCGACGCAAGCGCGACACCTGATGTTTAGCGCGCCGGGCCGCGACATTGACGTGCGCGTGCTCTCGTCGAGCGAAAGCTTTGTGATTGCCGGACAAATTCTCGGGCCCGACGACCACGGCATGGTCGAAATCACGGTAAACACCCACGCAGAAAACCCTCACCGCGTGCACTCCGCGCCGCTCGACGAGCTAGGCAGCTTCCGCACCAGCGACCTGCGCGCCGGCACCTACTGGATGACGCTACGCCTGGGCGACGACGCTATCGAACTGCCGCCGATCGACGTCGGGAACCGCCGCTGACGCTTCACGCGCACGTCTGCAGCCGCGTGCCGTGATTAGTTAGCCATTAGGAAACACCTTTTTGGCTAAAACGACCGCCTGGCGGTCGCTAGCGCTCGTTTATTGCATAAGTCGATCACGCCCCTGTCTCATTTCCCTTCCGCTGGCAGGTTCACTCCCGTCAGCGCCATTTCCGGCCACGCCGCGAATATGGAAGCGTTGTTGACGCAATTGCCACAGCTCGCCTGGTGGCGTCCCAGCGATGACGCGAAATCTGATCTATCCGGCCAGCCAGAGATAGCGAGGTCAATGTTCTAGCGTCCCACTGGCGGAGTTCTCGCGCGCCAGCGCCGACACGTCAACGCGCAGCGCTGCTCATTTCACGCATCGACGACGGATGCGCTGCGTTAGGAAAAAGCAAGTGGAAACACACAAAAGCGGGGCAACTGGGGGTAAGCTTGCACCCCTCAGAATTGTCTTGGCACAGATATGCTCCCTGCTTCCGCCCCAAAACTCAAAGTTCGCCAGCTTTTTGCCTCTCTAGCTGGCGCGTTAACGCTTCTATTCACGTTTGGGGCGTCGGGTCAGCAAAGCGGCCCGACCGTTTTGGAGGGAGTGTCTGAAGCGGCGATGTCGCAGATCACCGCCCTGCTCGCCGACAAGGCGCTACGCACCAAAACGCAGCAAAAGATTGATTCGCAACTGCTCTACGGCTCGCGGATGGCGGATCGGCGCGAGGCCGCGCCCGGCGTGCCGACGCAGGAAGTCAATCTGCGCTACGTAGACGGCCCGAGTGGGCAACTGGTTGTGATCGACGTTCGGGTGAATGCGTTCGACGTCAATAACAGCAGAACGGTCAACACAATTAACGCACTGGGCGGCAAAGTCCTTGATGTTCAGCAGGTGCCCGCTCTGGTAGGTGTAGAGGAGCTTCAGGCGATAACTGGACGTGCTGGTCGGGTACTGCACGGTTTCCAGCAGTCCGGTGGTGCTGTTGTAGGTGTAATTAAAATTGTGGGTTGTGCCGCCGCCGTCGGCGGAGTTGAAGCTCGATTTTTGCGAGAGTCGGCTCTTGTTATCGAACGTGTTCGTTTCGGTGTAGGTGCTGGTCGCCACCGTGCTGACGCTCGCCAGTTTCCCGATGTTGAATGAGGCCGCGTTGTTTCCCCAAGTCCAGGTTGTCAGGGTTTCCTGGCCGCCTCCGTTCACGCCATCGCGCCGCGTCAGCGGGCGCGAGAGCGCATCGTAGGTCGTGGCGAAGGACTGGTTCTTGGCATCGGTGTGCGCGGTCATCTCACCGAGCGCGTTGTAGGTGTAAACCCAGCTCCCCATATCGCTATCGGTGCTGGTGCGACGGAATGCTTCCGTTCCATAGTCATAGGTCGCGCTCATCAGGGCGTTCGATAAACTGTCCGTCACCGAGAGCACACTGCCGGCCGCATCGTTCCCGAAGTTCTGCTGATACCCGTCATGATCCTGGATGCGGCGCACGCCGCCCGTGACATCGACGATCTTGCGGGATTCCTTGTTGAGCGCATCGACAATACGGGCGGTGAGGCCTTCGTAGTACCGCGTCGTGCTCTGCAGCGTCGGGTTGCTG
>JAGNQL010000021.1 GCA_017989135.1 Burkholderiales bacterium | reverse complement strand
TTGGGACCGGTTTCCCGATGAACCATTTTCAAGGGTTGCGCTATGGCATCACAACTTCATGCCGATTCAGGCAGTGCTTTTCCATCGCTCACTTTTTGAAAAATACGGCGGCTTCGCTGTAGACATGGATCAGCTCGAAGATTGGAATCTGTGGACTCGATACACCATCGAAAGCGACTTCGTTCAGGTTCGCAAGACGACGTCAAAGTATCGAGTTCCAGCCGAAACGACGCACAACGCTGATCGCCAAGCGAAGCTTGACGCGGCCTACTCCGATGCCATCCGACGTCAGTCCGATATGACCTTTTCAGCCGACCCTACACTGGTTCGAAAACTCGCGGAGGACTACGTGCGAAGTAACGCACTTATTCATGTAGGGAGAGATCAAGTTCGCGCGCGATTCTCCTCTTGGCCTGTACTCGCACGCATTGCATCGCTGCGACACGTCCTGCGCCGGCGGTTGAGTCGGGCAAATCGTTAGCGTCAATGGACAGGCGCGCGAATTATTTTGACGAACTTAGGCTCCTCGCCGCGTGGCTGGTGTTGTTCAGTCATTGTTACCCGCTTAGCGGCAGCGCCCTGGGAGACCCGTTCGCCCGATCCATCGGTATCGACACTCTAGGTGGGGTTGGCGTAGCGATTTTTTTCGTCCTGAGCGGCTACCTAGTGACGTTGTCGTGGGAACGATCGTCTGGAACTATAGATTTCTTTTGGAAGCGCGCGCGCCGCATTTATCCTGCCCTAGTAGCTTGTGTTTGCGTTTGCGTCTGCGTGATTGGCCTCTGGCTCAGCAGCCTAGATCCCGCCGCATTTTTTCAGCATCCTCAGACTCGGGAATACTTCAAAACCGCGACAGCGTGGAGCATCAAATTTGTGCTCCCCGGGGCGTTCCCGCACAATCCGCTACCGGGCACCGTGAACGGCTCGCTATGGTCGCTACCGTACGAACTGCGCTGCTACCTATGTTTAGCGCTGTTGGGACTTTTGCCTATCGCACTGCGGTGGAAAGTGGCCGCTACAACTACTTTACTCGTGCTGTACTTGCTTTCGCGCCCACAAATGCCAGTATTTGATCGCTATTTGGGCATCGACTACTACCACGCAAAACTCGGATTGTTTTTCGCAATCGGTGCAACATATGCGAGCTGGCGGAAGCATATTCGACCCATGTGGTGGCTCGGGCTGGCGGGGACGGTCGCTGCGTGCACAATGGCCGACTCCTCTACACGGACAATTATTTGGGTCGTGTCGTTTTCGACTTTTGCCTTGGGGGTCGCGCTGGTGCCTTGGCACCTTCCGAAGTTGCCTGAACGAATGGGTGATTGGTCGTACGGGCTCTATCTATACGGATTTCCAACGCAGCAAGTAGTTGCACATTTTGATGTGGCAAAAAGTTTGAGTTTGCCCGGCTACGTGGTCGTCTGCACGTTCGCGAGCTTAACTCTGGCCGCGCTATCGTGGTTCGTGGTTGAGCGACCTGCGCTCGCGTTCGAGCGCAAAGGAGCACGTCGGCGGCGAGGAGCTATCGCACCGAACCCGTGAGTCGCCGCGCGACGCGGACGAGCCACGGTTCCTCGACCGAAGTGGCCTCGACGACTTCGTCGGTACGGGGAGCAGGCGCAGCCTTCAACGCCGCAATCTGCTGGTGCAACATGGCGTTCTCACGGTATGTGCGCGACCATTCCGCGTAGACCGAGTGCTCGCGGTCGGCGACGAGGCTTAGCTGTGATTGCACGCTGTTCAAGCGGCTAGCGTCGCGCGCGCAGAACACCATGAAGTACATCGCTTCTGGGTATGCGTTGCTGCCGTCAATGGCGAGCGCGGCGGCGCTCGTCGCTGGCTGGTCGAGTGGCCACACCATCGAATGAAATGCGGCCTTCTGCGCAAACCACTGTTGCGCAGAAAAATGCGGATCGAGCAACGCTTTGAGTTCGGCTTGGTCTAGCTCTTTGACGTGATATTCGTTTTTGTAACCTGTGCGATCGCTGTACTCCGGCCGATTTGGCGACGAAATGATGAACAGACCATCGGGCTTTAAGAGGCGCGCAACTTCGCGGAGAAATTCGGCTTGTTCGTGGATGTGCTCGATCATCTCGAAGGAGATGATCACGTCAAAGCTCGCGTCAGGTTCTGGGATGTGGGTGCAATTGGCGGAAACGTAGCTCAGGTTCGCCCCGGAGTAACGTTTATTCGCATGCGCGACGGCATCGGTGGAAATATCCGTGCCAACAACGGCGAGCGCTTTGCCGGCGAGCAAATGCGAGCCGTAGCCTTCGCCGCACGGCGCGTCGAGCACACGCTTCCCCGCGACGTGCTCGCGCGCGATGAGATAGCGATGCCAGTGCTCGTAAACCATTTCGCCCGCACACTCAGGAAGGAATCGCTCGCCGGTAAACGTCAAACTCATGTCGATTGATTTTCTCGCGCAGTCGCGCGTGGAGATTGTGGCCTAACCGCCATCGTTGGCACTGTAGTTCTTCGCGAACATTTCGGCGAGCTTGCGGCGATCTTGTTTGGTAGGGCGTCCGCGCATCGGCGGCTGCAAAGAATTGGCGGCTGCGCGGATGGCTTGTTTATCTAACCTGGCAGCGATGCTAGTTTCGGTTTCGCGATAAAGCAATGCCGCATCGGTTGCGGAGCCGCGCCGGTCCGATACCGCGGTCACCACGATTTCGTGCAGGCTCTCGCCTCGTTGCACGGCGTAGGTGTCGCCCACGCGTACGTTATGCGCGGGCTTTAGTCGGTCGCCGCTGACCGAGCCGACACTGCCTCGGCGCACGTGGCCCGCGTCAATCGCGTCGGTGGCGAGTGAGCGCGTTTTGAAGAAGCGCGCAGCCCACAACCACTTGTCGATTCGTACTGAAACGGTGGACGTGTCGGTCATGCCTGTTGCTGCTTACGCCGTTTACTGAAGCGTGTCCGTGCCGGGGGCGCGGTGGTGGCTTACGTCACGAAAGAGCGCGATCAATTGCGATTCGCTGACAACGTATTGCGCTCCGCAAAACTCGCAGCGCGTTTCGATCACGTTCTTCTCTTCGAGGAGCGGCATCAATTCCGCTTCACCGACGAGCTTCAAAGCATTGAGCACGCGCTCGAAACTGCATGCGCACGCAAACGCCAAGGCTTGTGCCGGATGCACTTTCACATCATGGCCGGGAAATGCGAACTGCAGCCACTGGACATACGGAAACGGCATGAACGGCTCGGCGAACATTGTCTCGGCTTGCGCAACGACGGCGTCCCACGCGGCGTTCGCCTCGTCGCTCGCTTTTTCTGGCAAGCGCTCGAGCATCATCGCCTCGATGGCCTCGCCGTCCTGACGCAACCACAGGCGCGTTTGCGTTTGCTGCGAATTGGTCAAGTACTCTTCGAGAAGCGTGGCGACTGACCCGCCGTGCAGTCCGACGATGCCTTGATATGGTTGCCCGTCGACCGGCACGATCGAGAGCACGAAACGTCCATCGCCGTTGGGCGCAACGAGCGACACCAAATCCGCGTCGTCGGCGACTTGCGCGTCCTCACGCACGTTCGCATACGCACGAAAAGTCAACCCGTCGCTCGCTTCAACGCACAGAAGCGGCACCGCACCCGTGCCTTGCGCTTGCAATACCACATGCGCTTTTTGCTTGAGGTTACTTGCGAGCAGTACTGCCGCCCCGGCCAATTGGCGCAAACACGAGGCCACCGCAGGCGGATACGCGTGCTGGCGCAGCGCGGTGGCAAGGCTCTCGTCCAAGCGCGCGACAACGCCACGCGCGGGCGCGGTCTCGAGCCAGAAGCGCGTGAGCTGATCGAAGCCTGCGGTTGTGCGATCCATTCGTTCTACTTTCTTCGTTGGGTGCGAATCACGCGACCAACGGTTTCATCGGAAACGTGATCACTTGCATCGGCAACGAAGAATTTTTATCGAAGATGGCGCCGCTCTCGATACCTGCGCGGGCGATCGCTTCTGCGGTGTCGAATTTGTCGTAGAGCGCGTTCATCGCGCCGAGCGCGTATTCGCGGCCCGATCCGGCAGCCCAGAAACGTTTGAACTCGAACACTTCGCGCATCGAGTAAATCCCGTAAATGCCAGTTGGGTTCGCGATCAGCGCCGTGATGTGCGTGCTCTCGTACGCATCTTCGTCTTCCTCCTTCGGATTGAGAAAATGCTGATCTTTCAAAATGCCGTGTAGCTTGCGGAAGGTCTCGAAGATCTCGGACTTGCTGTTGAAATTCAAGTCTTTCGCGGTCGAAAGCAGGTTTTCGTAAACAAGCTGATGCGCGGCGCTGCCGCAGAGTGCGATCACGGTGTCGCCGTAATGCACCATCTTTTCGGAGGAGGCGTCGAATGCGTCTGAGAGCCGGGTGTCACCGAAAGTGGTGAGCGAATCGGCCGCGATGGCGGCCATATTGCCTTTGCGAACTACAACCAGCGTCGTCATGGGTGCTGCTTTCTTTTTCTAGGGGAACCTTTAATTATAAGTTTTGGGTGATTTCTGAGTTGATGCGCCCCCTGAGCACACGTGAGAGAGCGAGGGGTTGTTGGTAGTAACGACTTTTTGGCTATAACGACCAGTGGGCGGTCATTAAGGTGACATTTGTGACTGAGTCGACTATGTGCAAAACGGGCTGGAAATAACCACGCAGTTGTCGTTCGTGCTATTTAGCTGTTAGCGATTTGGAATTGGTGCGCGTCGATGAGCGCGCTTACGTTCCATGTCTGGAACGCGTGCACCCAAAATGCGCTGACTGTCCGCGCGCCTCCAAAGTCTGCTTGCTTCAAGAATCGCCACGCCTCGACAAGCGTCGGCAGCGCGCGCGATTCGTCAATCGCCTGGGCGCGCGTCTGTTTAGAAAGCTTTTCGCCATTTGCGTCGCGCGCTACCGGCACGTGAAGATAGCGTGGCGTTGGGTAGCCCAAACGCCGTTGCAATGCGATTTGCCTAGCTGTGTTGCCGAGTAAATCCGCGCCGCGAACGACGTCAGTGACGCCTTGCAAGGCGTCGTCAACAACCACCGCCAATTGATACGCAAATAGCCCGTCGGCACGGCGGACTACAAAGTCGCCGACCTCGCGCCGGATATTTTGCTGCGTTAATCCGTGGCAGCGGTCAACGAAAGAAATGTTGTCGGGCTCGCCGCTAACGGTTAGTCGAACGGCGCGCGCTGTGCCATCGGCCAACTGCAATTCGCGGCACGTGCCGGGATAGATGACTTCCTGCTCCGCGTTGCGAGCGGCAAGCGAAAGCTGAGCGCGCGTGCATTGGCACACGAACACGTCGCCCGAGTGGGTCAACGTTCGCAGCGCCCCGGAATACAACGCGGTACGGTCACTTTGGCGAACAACCTCGCCATCGTGGTCAAAACCGTAAGCGGCGAGTTGCGCACGAATTCGCGCCTCGGCTTCATGTGAGCACCGCGGCTGATCCACGTCCTCAATGCGCAGTAACCACCGCCCACCGGCGGCGCGCGCGTCGGCGTAGCTCGCCATTGCCGCCACTAACGATCCAAAGTGCAGCGGCCCGGTGGGCGACGGAGCGAAGCGGCCGACGTACGGCCTAGCCTCGCGCGTCAGGGCTTGGTCGGAGGCTGCCACTTCCAGCGATTCTCTTGCATGCCGAGCACCACGTTCGGGTACTCAAAGCGCCCAAGCGAGCCGTTGTAGCGCGCCAGTGCGCGAACCACGTCGCCCTTTTCAATATCAAGATAGTGGCGAAGAATCGTGCAGCCGTAACGCAGGTTGGTGCGCAGATGGAAGAGGTTGTGATCCGCCGTGCCGATCAGGCGCACCCAGAACGGCATCACTTGCATGTAGCCACGCGCCGACGCACTCGAAATCGCGTACTTGCGAAACGCACTTTCGTGATTGATGACGGCTAATACGAGCTGCGGATCGAGACCCGCGCGGCTGGATTCGTATTGCACTGTGGTCAAAAATTCACGGCGTTGTTCTGCGTCAGGCATTCGTGAGGCAAGTCGCGTGGACATCTCCGCCAGCCACGCCTGCACCACTGCCGGCTCGCCGATGAGGCGCGTCGCGCTCCGATCGGCAATCGCAGAAGCCATAGAGGTTTGTACGCTGTGTGAGAGCTTTTCTTCGGCTTGTGCGCCCGCATACGCGCTGCCGTGCACCGCCAGCAAAAACGCGAGCGCAACAAGGCGAAATTTATGCAAGCGCTTTGACCACCACATTCGCGACGAAATCCGCAACCTCCGTGAGCGGCATCTTGGTGGCCGCCGCATCGCGGCGCGCCTGATATTCCACCGCGCCTTCTTTGAGGCCGCGATCGCCAATCGTGATGCGATGTGGAATGCCGATGAGTTCTAGCTCCGCAAACATCACGCCCGGACGCTCACCACGATCATCGAGAACGACATCAACCCCGCGCTTGGTCAGATCGTTGTAGAGCGCGTCAGCGGCTGCTTTCACCTCCGCGCTGCGGTCGTAACCGAGCGCAGCAATAGCCACCGTGAACGGTGCCATCGGCGTCGGCCAAATGATGCCCTTGTCGTCGTAGTTCTGCTCAATCGCAGCCGCGACCACGCGGGTGACGCCAATGCCGTAGCAGCCCATTTCCATGACCTGCTCTTTCTGGTCTTTGTCCAGAAATTTCGCACCGAGCGCAGCGGAGTACCGTTGGCCAAGTGCGAACACGTGCCCGACCTCGATGCCGCGACGCAGCGAGAGCACGCCCTTGCCGTCGGGGGAGGCATCGCCCTCAACCACATTGCGAATATCAGCAACGACGTCGGGCTCTGCGCAGTCGCGCGCCCAGTTGCCGCCCGTGACGTGATAGCCCGCTTCGTTGGCGCCGCACACAAAGTCGGACATGACGGACGCCGCACGATCGGCGACGACAGTGACTTTGCCCGGATGTGCTTTGCCATGCCGTGGAATCGGGCCGCAGTAGCCTGGCTCAACGCCAAGGTGCTCTTCGATTTCTTCCGGCGTGGCAGGCCGGAAATTGGCGAGCGCCGACACTTTGCCAAGCTTAATTTCGTTGACCATATGATCGGCGCGCAGCATACAGAGCACGAAACCAGCGTCGCTCATGTACATCATCGCTTTGAGTTGGCGCTCCAGCGGCACCTTCAGGAACGCGCTCACGTCTTCGCAGGTCTTCTGACCCGGCGTGTGCACAATTTCGAGCGGCGCGCTGGCGGCGGCGCGAGGCGCAGCGGGCATCATGCCCTCGGCCATTTCAATGTTTGCCGCGAAGTCCGACGTTGGGCAATACGCGATCACATCTTCGCCGCTTTCTGCAAGCACTTGAAACTCGTGCGAAGCAAAGCCGCCGATGTTGCCGGTGTCGGCGTTCACCGCCCGAAACTCGAGACCCAAGCGCGTGAAAATTTTCGAGTAAGCGTCGTACATCGCTTGATAACTTTTCATCAGCGATTCTTTGTCCGCGTCGAACGAATACGCATCCTTCATGATGAACTCGCGCGAACGCATCACACCGAAACGGGGCCGACGCTCGTCGCGAAACTTTGTTTGGATGTGATAGAGATTCATCGGCAGTTGACGCCACGAGCGCAACTCTTGTCGCGCGATGTCGGTGATGACTTCTTCGCTCGTCGGTTGCACAATGAAATCGCGGTCATGACGGTCTTTAATCCGCATCATCTCCGGACCCATCTTGTCCCAGCGGCCCGATTCCTGCCACAGTTCAGCGGGCTGAATCACTGGCATCAAAAGCTCCACCGCACCCGCCGCGACCATCTCTTCGCGCACGATTTTTTCGACTTTGCGCAGCACGCGAACGCCCAACGGCATCCAGGTGTAAATACCTGCGCCGAGTTTTTTAATCATGCCCGCACGCATCATCAATTTGTGCGACACGATTTCCGCTTCAGCCGGGGCTTCTTTGACGGTGGAAATAAAAAATTGGCTGAGTTTCATAAAGGCAACGAACTAGTACGACGATCAACGCCGTGAGAAAGTGGGACGGACGAGTCGCGACCACGCGAACTTCCGGCAAGAATGCAATTTTCGCCTATTCTTTGGTTATGAACGAATTTGCGCCAGTTCGCGTTGTCAATCCTCCTGTGGGTGTGGCCTCGAGCGCGTTGGTTCTTGACTCGCCGCACAGTGGTCAGCACTACCCTGCGGACTTCGGCTTCGCGTGCGATTTTGCGCGTTTGCGCCGAGCCGAAGACACCGATGTGGATGACCTTTATAGCTTTGCGCCCGAGCTTGGCGCGACGCTGGTGTGCGCAGAATTTCCACGTAGCTATCTCGACGCGAATCGTCGCGTGGAAGATTTCGACACCACGCTGGTCGACGGCCGCTGGCCGCACGCCGTGGATCACTCGCCAAAGACAGCCGCGGGCATTGGCTTGGTGTGGCGTGTCCTCGATGACAAGTCGCCCATCTATGGTCGCAAGCTAAGTGTCGCCGAGGTTGAGCGCCGCATTGCGACGTGTCACGTGCCTTACTGGGCCGCCTTGACGACGGCGATTGAGGCGGCGCACGCGAAGCACGGTGGCGTGGCGCACGTCAATTGCCATTCGATGCCGGCCGTCGCTGGCGCCTTGTCCTGGGTGAAAGTTGGGACGTCGTTCCCCGATATTGTGTTGGGGGACCGCGATGGCAGTACGTGCGCGCCGGAAATGACGCAGCTCCTCCACGACGCGTTTCTTGCGGAGGGGTTGAGTGTTGCCATTAACGACCCGTACAAGGGGGTGGAGCTGGTCAAACGCTTCGGCAAGCCGCGCGCAAACCGCCACAGCATCCAAATCGAAATCAATCGCAAGCTCTACATGAACGAAGCAACGCGCGAGCGCAACGCAAACTACGGTGCGCTCAAAGCTTCGCTGGCGCGGGCAATAAAAAAGCTCGCCGCGTTTACGGAGAGCTTTGAGGGCAAGGGCTAGCTTCTAGTGTGGCGATCGCCGTTAAGTGGGCGAATCCTTGGAACGTCTAGTCTCATGCGTTAGTCACCCAGCGACGCGACTTTCGGGGGAGGTGTCGGTTGCGTGCTTCGTGACGGATGCGCGCGCTACGCCGGTTTGGGGCTGGCGCAGGCTGCGCTGCTGGGCTTGGAGCTGCCCGTTGTTTGCTTAGAACTTGTAGCCGACACCTACGCCAACGGCGATGGGGTCAAGCTTGACGTGGCTGATCTTTGTGCCGTCGAGGAACACGTCGGACTTAATCCAGATCTTCTTAACGTCAACGTTGATCGACCATTTTTTGTCGATTGGAATGTCAAGACCGGCTTGGAGCGCAGGGCCAACGCTGTACGCGTCGAGCGTCACGCGTTTGCCAAGGGCGGACATGTTCACATTCATCGTGTACGTCAGGTTCGCGCCGACACCGATGTAGGGCTGCACCGCGGCACCCGGCATTGGGCGATATTGCAGCGTCAACACTGGCGGCAGGTGTTTGAACGTACCGATCGGCGTACCACCGATGCTCACGGTCTGCTTCTGCGGAACCGTCAGGATAAGTTCAGCCGACAGGTTCGGCGAGAAGAAGTATGTGAAGTCAACTTCTGGAATAGTCTTGTTGTTGACGGTGATCGCGTCAGCGGGTGCGACGCTTGGAATTGCGTCGGACTTGTTGGCGAAGTCCAGATGGACGCCGCGAACGCGGACCATCAGATTGGACAAATCCTGCGCTGCAGCAGGCAGGGCGGCAACGCCAAGTACGGCGGCTACGGCGAGGCTAAGGGCTTTCATATCGTTTCCTTCTTTGAAGTTCGCCAACTTCAGCGAGGATGACCAGTGCACCCCCTACGGCGGACACCCATCGTGGTGTTCGCTGAAGTGACAAAACGAATACTACGGGTGACTACATAGCCTTGTTTTGACGAGGGTCAAACAAATGCTGCGTCGCCGCATTTTTTGCGGCCTCCGGGTGCCTCGACGACATAACTGGCGTTCCCGCGACTCGTCGCTAGATGCGTTGTTTCATCGAAATCAGCTTTCGCGTGCACCGGGTCGCCGCTAGCCTCCGACGATGCGCTCGATATCCCTTTACTCATCTGAACCCGCCCGCGGCTGGCTGCCGTGGGGGGTTCTTGTTCCCTTCCTTCTCATCCTGTTCGTCGCGGTTCCGGATGTGGCTGGTTCTAAAGTACTTCAGCACTTTCATCTTGCCGATGCCAAGTCGCAACCCATCGGCATGGTGGGCTTGGCTTTGTTTTTGGTCGTACCGTTTCTCGCGACGGGGTTGCTCGTCCTCGCCTGGGTTCACTGGGTTGAACGGCGCTCGCTGGCGTCGATTGGGCTCACACGAACGGGTGGCTTCGCGTCGCTAACGCGTGGGATTGGCGTAGGGGTGGCGACTTCGTTCGTTGTGGTCGCGATGATCTGGATCGCGGGTGGTTATTCGGCGCAAGGCTACGCGAGCGCGTTTTCGTCACCCGTGGCGTTGATGAACATCGCAATTCTGCTGCCGTGCTTCATCATTCAAGCGGGCGTGGAGGAAGTCATTTTTCGTGGATGGCTCACGTCGGTGCTCGCGCGCAAGTTCAACGTTTTCATCGCAATCGCCGTCACCTGCATTGTGTTCGCCGCGCTCCATTTCGGACGACAAACGCCGTGGCATGACACCGTACTCATATTAGCCTTTTCATTATTTGCCTGTGTTTGGTCGCTGAAAGCCGGCAGCATCTGGAGCGTCATGGGCTGGCACGCCGGGTGGAATTGGCTGCTGGCTGTCGGCTTTGAAGTTCCCGTGACTGGCCTCGACGCGAAGATGCCGGCGCTGTTGGTGAAGCTGGTGCCTCAGGGTTCCGTGTACCTGACCGGCGGCACGCAGGGGCCGGAGGGCAGCGTGCTTTGCGGGCTGTTCTTCGTGGTTGGTATTGCTGTCTTGCTTTTGCGCGATCAAGTCCCTCGCCTCGGGAAAGGTGCGAAACTTTGAATCTCGTGTGATGCCCGCTTTCATCGCGTCGACGATGTCTTCCTTCAACCAGTGCGGTTGGTGCGTCACTTGGCTGATCTCAAAGTCTCGAATTACCCAGACGTGTCTACGCACGTTTCCGCCTTTTGGGACTTTTTTCCTCGCCTGACGCGCTCAGGCTAAGTCTCTCAGGCATTTTTTGACGCCTGACGCAGGGACGTCGTTGGCGTCAGCGTGGCTAAACGAGTTTTGGGCGCGCCTCCTACAATTGCGACATGCAATCACAGCTATTCCACCTCCCCGATCCGCGAGCATTCCCGATTTATGAGGGCACGCCGCCCAATCCATTGATCGACTTGGCGCTGGCGTCGCTCGCCGCAGAACTAGGCGTGATTCAAGAAAAGCGCGACACCGAGTTGCGCGAATTGCTGGCGCAATATTTGGTGATTAACGAGGTGACGGTGATTGCCGATGCGCTGGCGCGCTCGCCGTCGCTGGCCGTGCAGCGGCATATCACGCGAGTGTTGGCGCTTGCTCACGTTGAGGCCGGGCGCTCGCGTGGCGATGCGGGTTTGCCGACGACGGTGTTTGCAATTCCCTTGGTGATTGTCGCGGGCAATCCGACGGTGGTGAATGTTCCGGGTGCGCTGCCCAATATCGACGAGTTTGTGGGCCTGATGAAAGGCGCGTCGGCGCTGCGCGGGAACCAGAGTTTCGGCCTCTCCAACGCGTTGGCGTCGGCGGGGGCGTTTGCGCTGGAAAAGCTTCCGGCGAGCTTGGCGTGGTGGAACCTCACGCCGGGCGCTCCGGTTGCCATCGACAAGGCGGCGCTGCCCGTCCCCGCGAATCAAGAAAGCGTGTTTTTGCGCTTTTTCGTCGGAACCGCAGTGGCTGGCCCAAGCGTGGATTTACTCACCGACAACGACACTGGCAAATGGGGCATGCCGTTCACCCAGGCGTTCGCCAAGCAGTTGGGCGGCGGCAACTTGTCGCTCTTGGCGATGCCGCGCCCGCCCCGCTCGCCGCTCGCCGCGCTATTTCAAGGCCGCGCTGCGCAGCGCGAAGTGTCGCTGCAATTGTTCGCAACCAACGCGATTCGCAAATTCCGCTCCGGTGTGGGCGAGCCCGAAGCCGTCATCTCGGCGCATCGGACCGACGCTGGCGGCGAGGTGCGTTTGTCGCTCTCGAATGTGTTCGATGAGAAGGGGGCGGAAGGCTTCCGGGCCGAACTCTTCGCAACGGATCGCGCGCAGGACGTGGCCGTGATGATGCGCGACTTGCTCGCCGAGTGTGGCGTCGCGTCGGTCACGATGCTGGCGGATGTGTTCCCGGACATGGATGCCGAAACAAAGTTGCCAATGCTCTTCCGCGCCGATGCACTGGACGGCGCAGCGGAGAAGGCGATTCGCGCTGAACATTTGCATTGATATCCTGATTTTCAACGAAATGCAGTGTTTACAGCTTTTCGGTGCTAACCGCTGCCCAGTGGTCGTTATAGCCACAAAAAACGATAACTCGACATATTAAGGAAAATGGCTGAAAACACCGTAGGTCTGTCGCTGGCGGCATGAAGCTGTATTTGGTAGCTCTGTGTAGTTTTTCGTTTGCGGCGTGAGGTTGCGGCGTGACATAGTGATGTGCTGTGCGCACGTAAGGCCCGCCCCATGCGGACTTACGGAACCACCACGCTCCGCGGCCGCTCCAATGAAAGGTCCGGTGCCAGATCGTCGCTCATCCATCGCTATCGTCGTTCGTCGCAGTTAGCCTTAGACAATCGCCCGTTGCCTGCATACTTTCGCCTCACGCCTGCCGCCATGAACCCACTGAACTTCTTCCCTTCCCGTCGCAGCGCCTATTTCGCGGGCTTTCTCATTTGCGCCGGAATGATCGCGTACGCGGTCTATTTGCAATACGTCGAGCTCATGGAGCCTTGCCCCATGTGCTGGTTTCAGCGCGTGGCCGTGGTTGCGCTCGGACTCGTTTTCCTTGCGGGCGCGTTGGCGAATCCAAGCGTGCGTGGAGCGCGAGTCGTCGCGTGGTTTGGCGTACTCACCGGCGGTGCGGGCGTTGCGCTAGCGGCGAGGCATCTGTGGATTCAATCGTTGCCGCCAGATCAATTGCCGAGTTGCGGCATGGGCATCGGCTACATGCTCGAGTCATTGCCGTTTCTCGATGTGTTTGCGCGCGCGCTCAAGGGCAGCGTGGAATGCAACAAAATTGATCTCGTGTTGGGGCTGCCCATCCCCGCGTGGATGCTCATCTTTTTCGTGATCGCGGTTATCGTTCCGTTCATGCTCATTCATCACCGCCACCGTGGCGGCTAATTTTCAAACCGTATGAAGACACTGCTTTTGACTGTACTTGCAACGCTCATCCCGATGGCGCTTTCGGCGCAACCCTTGAATCCGCCTGCTACGCCAGCACGGCCGGTCGTCGACACCGTGCACGGTACGAAGCTCACAGACCCGTATCGCTGGCTCGAAGACAACAAGAGCGAAGAAGTGGTGAAGTGGACGCGCGCGCAGCACGACGCAGCGCGCAACTGGCTCGACAAAAATTCACCGCCCGTAGCGGGGTTGAAGGACGAGTTGACGCGCTACACCGATCGCACGATCACGTCGCCGCCGTCGTTTCACAAAGGTCGCGAATTTTTCACGCGCAAAGTAAAAGGCGAAGCGCAAGCCAAGCTCTACACGCGTCTCGACGGCAAAGAAGTGTTGCTGTTCGATCCCGTAAAGCTCGACCCCACCGGAAAATCTTCGCTCTCGGGAAACTCATATTCGCGGGACGCGAGCATCATCTCTGTCGGCGTGCAAGTCGCGGGCGACGAATTGCCGACGCAATATCTGATCGACAGTAAAACGGGTGCGCAGCTTTATGCCCCATTGGTCCAAGTGCAGGGCGTCTCGTGGACAGCCGACAACAAAATCGTCTACATCGAGCAGCGCACCCAAGAGCAAATCACCAAGCAATTGCCGCTCTTTTGGCAGCGGCTAAAACTCGGTGAGTCGGTCAAAGACGCACCGGTTGTTCACAAATGGGCAGACGCAAAGAACTGGGGCAGCGTGGCCGATTTTGAGTATTCGCCATACACCGTGTACGACCTCGGCGAAGGCTGGCAGCAAAACACAATCTCCATCGCGCGTACTGGCAGCAAAGACATGCCTCGCGCAATCTTCGCAGAGAAAGGCGCCCGCGCGACGATCACGATGATTGGCGACACAATCTACGCGCGCACCACCGCCAAGTCGCCGAATGGCCGCTTGCTAAAAGCGAGCGTCGCGAAGCCAGAATTCAAGGACTGGATCGAGATCGTGCCCGAGGAAAAGGGCGTGGTGCTCGAGTCGTTCGTGGTGACGAAGAAAAACATCATCGTGCTCGAAAAACGCGAATTGCTCAAGCGCGCGCGCGTGCTCGATCTCAACGGCAAATTCGTTCGCGACTTGCCAGCGCCCGAATTCGGCAGCATCGCCGGCATGAGCTATGACCGCGATAGCAACACGCTCTACGCGTCGCTCTCCACGTTCATCGCGCCGTTCAAACTCTACAAACTCGATGCCGACAAACTTGAATGGCAGTTCTTGTATCAAGACGAATCGGTCCTAGAAACCAAAGACATTGAGACTAAGCAGGTGTACGTGACGAGCCGTGATGGCACCAAGGTACCGATGTTCGTGAGCTACAAAAAAGGCACGAAACTTGATGGCAACAATCCTGCCGTCATTTATGGATACGGCGGCTTCAATATCGGCATCAATGTGAGTTACCTCGGCGCGTTCGCCACGCTCGTGAACCGGGGTGTCGTCGTTGCCCAGCCCGGCCTGCGTGGTGGCAACGAATACGGCGAATCGTGGCACGAAGGCGGCATGCGCGGCAACAAACAGAACGTGTTTGACGACTTCTACGCTAGTGCCGAATGGCTCATCAAAGAGGGCTACACCACGTCAAAACGACTCGTCGCGTTCGGCGGCAGCAACGGTGGCTTGCTCGTTGGCGCAGCAGCCACGCAACGCCCGGATTTGTTCAACGGCATCGTTTGCTCCGTGCCGCTGCTTGACATGGTGCGCTATCACAAATTCCGCATCGCTCGTTACTGGATTCCCGAATACGGCGACCCTGACAAGGCGGAAGATTTTGCGTGGTTGCTGCGTTATTCGCCTTATCACAACGTTCGTAGCGGTTTGAACATGCCGACGATGCTCGTGATCGCCGGCGAAAATGACACCCGCGTCGATCCGTTGCACGCCAAGAAATTCGTCGCTTTAGCTCAAGCAAACCCCGGACAGATCAATCCGGTGATGCTCAAAATGGATTACGACTCCGGCCACGGCACCGGCAAGTCCACCGCGCAGCAGGTAGAAGACCGCGAGACGTGGTTGCGCTTTATTCTGGCGATGACGCGCTAATTTTTTTGTAATTTCAGCCTAAGACGGAACACGTTCATGAACCCTTCTCTTCGTACCATCGCCGCAGTTTTCGGCTCAACCTTATTGACCTCACTCGCGTTAGCGCAAGCTGTCACAGGCTCCACCTCGAGTACGGTGCCTATGGAAGGCGCGCCAAAAACCGGCTTGCCACCGACGATTGCCGGCAAACCCGTGCCCGGAACGATTGCAAAACTCGGCTGGATGTCGGGTTGCTGGGAGACGACCTCTGAACAAGACAAGTCAACCCTGCGCGAGGTTTGGTTACTGCCGAAGACCGGAAGCATGCTCGGCATGGGCCAAATCGAACGCGATGGCAAATCCTTGGGCTGGGAGGCCATGCGCCTCTATGACGAGGGCGACACGGTCAAAGCATGGCAACGACCGAGCGCTCGCGGCGAGTTCACGATGGATATGGAGACTTTTTCTGAGGGCTTCGTTAGCTTCGCTCTCACCGAGGGCGACACGACTACACGCGTGACCTATCAGCGCCGAGACGACGGCACGACCCTAGCGGTCTCGTTTCGCCTCATCAAGGGTGAAAACCGTCGCGGAGCGGATTTTGCGTTCAAACGGACAGATTGTTCCGCATGGATGACCACGGTGCCGCCGCCAGTCGAGGCTGCTGCGGCTGCCGGTGCAAGCTCGCCCGCAGCGAAGCCCTAGAGGCGCGAGGAGACTGGCTGCGTGAGCCGTTTGTGGCTATAATCTCGGGCTTACTTCGATAAAACCATCGTTTTTCGGGGTGCCCGCGGTGACGGTTGTCAAAACTGCAAATCGCGACGCTTCTCCGGTTGACGGCTAAAAAGAGAAACTATCATGGCATTAACGCCCGCCCAGACGGCAGCAATCATCACCGAACACGGCCGTTCCAAGAACGACACCGGTTCCTCAGAAGTGCAAGTAGCGCTCCTGACCGCGAACATCAACGCGCTCGCAGCCACCCACTTCAAAACCCACACCAAAGATCACCACAGCCGCCGCGGCTTGCTCAAGATGGTTAACAACCGTCGTGCGCTGCTCGCGTATCTGAAGAACACCGACCGCGCCCGCTATCAGGCGCTGATCGAAAAGCTCGGCCTGCGCAAGTAATTGCAAAAGCTGTAGCGACACCAAGGCCGCTCCTCTGCGAAGAGTTGCGGCCTTTGTGTTTTTGAAATTGGGAAAACTGAAGCGTTAACCGTTCATTCTGAGCCTGTCGAAGCGCTCATTGCCAGCGATGCACAGCCGAGTGCAGTGAAGTTTCGACAGTCTCCGCCGATCGGCATAGACGCCCCGCTTTCCCGACGACCCATGAATCGCGCCCCAAACATTTATCAGGCGCATGCAAAAGAAAGGTAACAGCCGATGCTGACCGCAACCACTAAGTCCATTCAATATGGCGCACATACCCTCACCCTTGAGACCGGCGAAATTGGCCGTCAAGCCGATGCCGCCGTGCTCGTTCGCTACGGCGACACCGTCGTGCTCGTTTCGGCCGTCGCGAAGACATCCGTTAAAGAAGGCCAAGACTTCTTCCCGTTGACCGTCGACTATCAAGAAAAGACCTACGCTGCAGGCAAAATCCCCGGCGGTTTCTTCAAGCGCGAAGGCCGCCCAAGCGAGAAAGAGACGCTCACGTCGCGCCTGATTGATCGCCCGATTCGCCCGCTGTTTCCGGAAGGCTTCTACAACGAAATTCAGGTTATCGCGACCGTCATGTCGCTCGATCCTGAGATCGATTCGGACATTCCAGCGATCATCGGCGCATCCGCAGCGCTCTACCTCGCTGGCGTCCCGTTCGCAGCGCCGATTGGTGCCGCCCGCGTCGGTTACGCCAACGGCCAGTACATCCTGAACCCAACGATGACCGAGCGCAAGACCTCGGAAATGGATCTCATCGTCGCTGCGACCGAAACCGCAGTGATGATGGTTGAATCGGATGCGACCGAGTTGCCCGAGAGTGTGATGCTCGAAGCCATTTGGTGGGGCCAAGCGCAACAACAACCCGTGATCGACATGATCATGGCGCTCGGTGAAGTTGCTGGCAAACCCGCATGGGATTGGCAGCCTCCAGCCAAAGACCCCGCACTCGTCGCCAAAATCGTTGAAGTTGCAGGCCCCGGTTACGACGACGCCTACAAAATCAAATCGAAGAGTGCCCGTAGCGCCAAGCTCAAAGAAGTGGCCGCTGCTGCTGAAGCGGTGTTGATTCCTGCTGATGCAGACTCCGCTACCAAAAACAACATCCGCAACGAAATGTTCGCGCTAGAAGCGAAAACCGTTCGCGAGCAAATTCTGCGCGGCGAGCCACGCATCGACGGTCGCGACACACGCACCGTGCGTCCTATCTCGATCCGCACTGGCGTGTTGCCACGCACGCACGGCTCGGCGCTCTTTACGCGCGGCGAAACGCAAGCGTTGGTGGTTGCCACGCTCGGCACCAAGCAAGACGAGCAAATGATTGACGCGCTCGCCGGTGAGTACCGCGATCGCTTCATGCTTCACTACAACATGCCACCGTTCGCGACTGGCGAAACCGGTCGTGTTGGTACGCCTAAGCGTCGCGAAATTGGCCACGGCCGCCTCGCGAAGCGCGCACTCGTTGCAGTGCTCCCGAATGAGAAAGATTTCTCGTACTCGATGCGCGTGGTTTCCGAAATCACCGAATCCAATGGCTCTTCGTCGATGGCGTCTGTGTGCGGCGGCGCACTTGCATTGATGGACGCTGGCGTCCCATTGAAAGCACCCGTCGCAGGTATCGCGATGGGCTTGATAAAAGAAGGCACGCGCTTTGCCGTGTTGACCGACATCCTCGGCGACGAAGATCACCTCGGCGACATGGACTTCAAAGTGGCCGGTACTGATCGCGGTATTACGGCGCTGCAAATGGACATCAAGATCCAAGGCATCACCAAAGAAATCATGGGTGTGGCGCTCGCGCAGGCCTACGAAGCGCGTAAGCACATCCTCGGCATCATGCAACAAGCCGTTCCGCATGAGCGTACCGAGATGAGCGCTTACGCGCCACGCATGGTCACCTTCAAGATCAATCCTGAAAAGATTCGTGACGTCATCGGCAAAGGCGGCGCAGTGATTCGCGCGTTGTCGGAAGAAACGCGTTGCCAGATCAATATCGAAGACGACGGCACGATCACGATTGCCTCGCCAAGCGGTGAAGATCTCGCGGAATGCAAAAAACGCATTGACGGCATCACCGCCGAAGTTGAAGTGGGCAAGACCTACGAAGGCCCGATCATCCGTATCATGGACTTCGGCGCAGTGATCCAACTGCTCCCAGGCCGTGATGGCTTGCTGCACATCAGCCAGATCGCCAACGAGCGCGTTAACGCCGTGACCGACTACTTGAAAGAAGGCCAAACGGTCAAAGTCAAAGTGCTAGGCTTCGACGACAAAGGCCGCGTCAAGCTCTCGATGAAAGCGCTGCTTGAAGAGCAGGCCACTGCGGCCAACGCCGCAGCGCCCGCGGGCGACGCACCGCAGTAGTCAAGCGCGCGTCATGCAATGAAAAACGGGGCTTCGGCTCCGTTTTTTTATGCTCACAACAGTCGCGAAATCCTACAGTTCTGGCAACACAGAAATTACTCGAATCGCGTCCTCCGCGTCGGCAACCGTCATTACGTCCGCCTTTCGCGTTGGCGGCGCGAGGCAGCTGGA
This sequence comes from Burkholderiales bacterium, assembly GCA_017989135.1. Taxonomy (GTDB): domain Bacteria; phylum Pseudomonadota; class Gammaproteobacteria; order Burkholderiales; family Casimicrobiaceae; genus Casimicrobium. The sequence continues at coordinate 7,003 of JAGNQL010000021.1, read as the reverse complement.
TGCGAGTAGCGTGGGATCAATGCTTGCGAGGCCTCGGTGGTGGTGTGATTGCACGTTGGTGTGGCCGCGTCGTTTGAGTTCGGCGAGGATGCGCGCGGCGTGGTCCGGTGAGTAAGCGTGAAACGATTTTTGGTTATCTGCGACCGTGACCACATACAGCGGCGGCCGTACCATCCACACCGCGCCCGCGGCAAGCAGTGGCCGCATCCAGCGATAGAAATACATCAGCATCAGCACGCCCGAGTGAATGCCGTCGGCGTCGGGGTCGAACAAGAGCATCACGCGCTCGAACTTGCGCCCAGAAATGTCACCCACTTCGCCCGACTCGATGTCGTTTGGTGCAACGCCCAGTGCGTCGGAGAGTTGCTTGAACAGCGGATACTCCACTACCCGCGCGCCGCTGGCCTTGAGCGCGTTGAGCGGCTTGCCTTGCATAGGCAACACAGCCTGGTGCGTGGCGTCGCGTACGGTGGCGACCGCACCAGACGCAGAATCACCCTCTACGATGAAAAGCTCGGCGCCAGAGGCCACGCCGTGAATCGCGCAATCTTCAAAGACCGCAGGTTTGCCGGAGTAATGCATCCTAAAAGGATAACAGCGAAGGGTTCGGGAATGACGGTAGCGCTGCGCCGCCAGTGTGCGGTGGCAAACGCTCGTTAGTACTCGACCGAAATGCGCACCACGTCTTGGTAGTGGCCACCGGGTAGGTCGACGTAATCATTGCCCCTCACGTTTGCGACCAGCCGTGTCACAGAGGGCTGAAACCACCCGTTACCGAGGCCACCGCTGTTCTCGATTGTTAACGTATAGGGTAACGCTTCGCCGCGCTCCGAGAGCATTTGCCGCGTACCGCGGACGGCATTGAAATTACGTCCGTTATCCACGGCTATGCGATAGACAGCGCCGCGCGTGCAGGAGACGCGAGCCTCTGTAGCAGCAAACGTGTTGATCGCTTGGGCTGGATCGAGCGCGCCGAACGCAATATCGCCGCGCGATTCGACTTTACAACGCACGGTCACGGACGCGCTCACGTCCAGACCGGCCAAGCGCTCCTGTGCCCATGTGTTTGATGAGTAGCACAGGCAGACAAGTACGGTGCACAGCAAAAACGCGCGAATTCGCAGATCAAGAATCATGGCATCACCACAATAGAGAGCGCGTCGCGATATTCACCAAAGCGCACGTCCTGGCCTGCCGGCAACGCGCCGTATGCAAATATCGTTTGCGCGGTGGTCACCCTGAGCGCTCGCCCAGCGCTCGTCATCCCGGTGCCCCACTCCAGCGAGAGACTGGCGTCCTGATAAACGTTGTAGAGTAGGACGTCGTTGTGGTTGATGTGTCGGAGTGCCCGACTGCTGCCTGACGCTGGGGCACCATTTCCTCCGTCGATTCCGATCGTCAATGTGGTGGGCGTCGCGCAGCGCACTTCAATTTTGCTCGACGTGACCAATGGCGCGACTGAGCTGACGTCGTAACTTCCAAAGGACAACGGGAGGGTGGTAACCGAGCAACCTCCGACTTGCGCTTGCGCGTCGCAGAGAATTACCGCGAATAGCGCACTGAGCCACGCACTTAAACTGCACGTCACGCCGCGATGTGCGCGGGATTCGCCCGGCAGGAGACGCGTTAGGATTGGAGGCATGGTATCCGACCTAGATCAAGAAATGAGGGGCTGTCGCTAGGAACTGTGATGTTTGCATTGCAGCGCGCCTTGCGTCCGAGCACTGCAACCGTCCACTGGCCCGGTGCCAAGTTCTCTAAGTAAAAGCCGCCGTCGCCATCTGTGCTTGAAGTGATAGTGGCAGCACCGTTGGTCGCGGTGACCTGCGCGGCGGCGAGCATGACGGTTTCGGCGGTAGTGCCCGGCAAGAATTGCAATACCCCCGCAACGGCAGACACGCGCTTGCCCGTAAATTTGGCGATTGTTCCCGCGTTCATCCGCGGCGCGACGTCCTGCTGCACGGCGGACAGTTCGATTTCCATGGGAATGTCACGATCATCAATGCGCACTTGATTCGCGGTGTATGCGGCAAGGCTAGGCAGCAATAGTCTGCCTTTGGCGTTGGTGCGGCCAACCAACTGGTTGTTATGCGTCACGCGTACGCCCTCAACGCCGGCCGCATCAACAATCGCAAACGATTGTGCAATCTGCGGCGACATCCAGAATTGCCGATCTGCCCAGGCTAGCGCGCCTGAGAATCTCAATTCGCCTGACGCGTCGCTTAGGGCGCCTCGCTGCTCGGCGCGGGCCGACACGGCGACCACGCCAAGCCGCAACGGGCGCTGCACAAAGCCATCTAGTGTCGTCGAATCTCCGCGATGTTCTGCTGCCAACCGTACGTCCGTCCACCCATCAAAAACGTCGCTTGAGTCGCCACCATAGCCAGAATTGCTCCGCGACGCGCGGAGCGAAGTGACCGCCGCTTCCCCCGTTTGCTTTGAATAGCCACTCGACAGCGACCAGTTCTGCCCCAACGGAAACGACACTCCAATGGCGATTGCCGTGGCGCGCGCCAAGTTCTGATGAACCTGCGAAATTGATGCCCAAGCGTTCATGCCGCGTCCCCAGCCTTGCGCAACGCGCAGCGAGAGGAGGTGCTCTGGCGCGCCAGAGGCAAACGCTACGCGCGAAAAATTGACGGAAGCGCTGCGCTGTTGATCAAAGGAAAAACTGGCGCTTGCAGTAAGTCGTTGCGACATTTCTCGCGTGACGGAGCGTGCATCTGGGTCTACTCCGAAGCCGCGTTGTTGCCATGCGCCACTGAACTGTGTCGAAATGCGTCCGCTGCTCCAGCTGTGGGCAAGTGTCGCTGCCGACAGTAGGGAGCCGCCGCGAGATTTGCTTGCCGCGGCCGTGGCGAAGATCGTACCTAGCGACTCGTGGCGACCAGCGAGATCGACGCGCACAGACTGATAAGAAGCCTTTGCTTCCGCGCCCACGCCGAGCGTAACGTTGTCGTTCAACCCTCTTTTGTAGCTTCCGGAAAATACCCACGGGCGCGCCCCTTGGTTCGTGTCCGCGACACCGCCGGAAACATCAAAACTGTCTTTGCCTTCAGCCAGCAACTCGCTCGCAAAGTAATACGGAACTTGGATCCGAGTTTCGACCCCGGCGCGATCACGAATTAGAACTTCGACGTTACGCAGACCACTGAAATACGCAAGGTCCCGCAAATCAAAAGGCCCCGGCGCCACGGTGAAAGTCTTTGCGCGTATGCCGTCGACAAACACATCCACCGTCGAGGGAGTGCGCACTTGGCCGGACCAATTGAATGTCGGTTGTGTCGCTACAGCAGGATCGAATTCAAAGTGTCGCGCCCACTGAATACCGAACGACCTTGCCGCCGTCGTGCCCACTCCCCCAGCGGCCGTAAGGTCGCCGAATGAGAGGCGTGTGAGGCGTGCGGCGTCGTCGTACGCAAGACTTGAGAGTGTTCGGTTGAATGTCTTGCCGGACTCTCGGAACGCCGCGTTCTGATCGCTCCGAACTGTCCACGCGCCGTGAGAAATGATCGCACTGGTTTCGATCGCGCCGCTGGGTCGAACGGCGCTCGCAGCCTGCATCGCGAGCGAATAATTGAGCCATCCGTGCAGACCGTCCAGCGTCGACGTCACGACGCGGCCACGTGTGCTCAGTGAAAGTACATTTCTCGCAAACCAATTCGCTTCGGCCGTGACGTCAAGCGTGAGCGTGTCCGTGTTGAGTTTGACGCCTAAGCTTTGATTGTTCACGAGCACAGCGGAGTCGCGCACGGGCGTGATTGCGCTCAAGCGCTCTGGCGTGAAGCCAAGTTTGGCCACGTCTTGCGCGTTGATGTGAATGCTGCCGTCTGCCTGTGTGTCGATTAGTACCTCGCCGCGTGCCTGTCCATTCACGCGTAGCGCTACGATCATTTCTTCCGCGCATGTGGCACGCACAGCTAGCAGCGCGGCGAATGCACCGGCGACAACAAATACGCGTCTCATTCTTGTCGAGCGCCGGATGAACGAGAACTTTCTGGCAAAGCCTTACGAGGCGCAGGCGTTGCGACTAATGGCCACGTTGACAAGCTGATTGTCCAGCTCCATCTTTAGGTTCTTTGGCATTTGTTTACAGGCCTCGGCACCGAGTCGTGCGACGACCGTTTTCGCGACCGTGGGGAAAAGGTAGCGCGACGAAACCGAGTCGGAGGTGAGCGTTCCGTCTGCTGACGTGACACGCGAGATTCGAGCGCGCGTTGCTCCGACATTCGCCAGTTGCATGGAAAGCGTTCCGTCGCTCAGGAGCTCGGCAGATTTGACGTCTAATTTCGAGGTTGACGCAGCAGGTGCGACGAAAACGGGCAACGCGAACGACAGTAACACCGACAACTTTGTTTGGCCATCGGTGGGTAAGTCAACCGGTGGCAGTTCTTCTACGTACAGACGATAGGCGCGTTCTTCTCCGGTCAGCGGCGCCGCAGGCAGTCCCGTACGAATGATGCGTTGTTCACCCGGTTTGATCTCGAGGCGTTTCGGGAAGAAGACCAAATCCTCTGTCGGTTGATATTGATCCTCACCTTTCGCGTTTTGTGTCCAGCGAACAGCATGGACTTTGAGTTGAATGACTTTTGTGTCGTCATTGCTCACCGTGATCACTGCGGAGCGTTGCTGCGTCGTTAAGTCGACGCTTAGCGGGCTCACTCCGAAGTTGGCCGCATCAGTTGGTGCGGTGTGCAGTGCGATAAAAGCAGCAGCGATGGCAGTGAAAATGGCGCGGGCAGAGTTCATGGTCAGCAATGAAATGTTGAGTTGAGAAGGACTTGTCGAGCACGAGACGGCGGGCGCTTTGCCTCGCCGCCCCGTGAGAAATGCCGATTACGGAGTGAGCGTTACGCGGAGCAGGTCGGCGTAGTTGGCAGCCGGCAGGTCTTTGTAGTCGTTGCCGGCCACGTTGGCGGTCAACGTAATGTTGAGCGGCGTGCTAAAGCCAGAGCCCTTGCCCGCGAACGTGTCTTTTTCCAATGCGTACGGAAGAAAATCGGCGTCGCCACCTTTCATTTGGCGGCGCTTCGATGCGCCGTCAAAGTTCGCGCCCTGGTCCGCGGACAGTGCATAGTCAACGTTTTTAGTACATACGAACGACACAGCGCCATTGGCCGAGCGGTCTGTGGCGGCAGCCGGGTCAAGGGAGCCGAAGTTGATGTCTTTGGTGCTGATGATTTTGCAGTTGTTCAGGACCGATGCGGTGACACGAACGTCGGCTTGATCAGCGGCGAAGGCGGAAGTGGCGGCTGCGGCGATAACCGCGGCGATGAGGATACGTGACGATTTCATACAATTTTCCTTGATAGTGATTTGGGTTTTCATGTCGCTTGCGCAGCCTTGATGTGTCATCAAGTGCGCATCCGATGAAATGAATTTTTCCCGCTATCGAGCGCAATGTATGTAGCGCGATGGTCAGCGTTTGTCACGGATTGTCACGGCATCCTTTGCTTCGCTTAAGACGCGAAGTGAACGTCGTTAGCGCACAAACAAGTAGCCGCGTCCACGAACGGTCTTGATGATGCGCGGCTGCGTCGGATCGTCGCCGAGGAGCTTACGCAGTCGCGAGACGCGCATGTCTATCGAACGATCTAGTCCATCGTATTCCACGCCGCGAGCGCCCTGAAAAAGCGTGTCGCGATCTACGATTTCTCCTGCGCGCGAAGTGAGCGCGACGAGCAAGTCGAACTCGGCGTCAGTCAACACCAAGAGTGAGCCGGCGCGTTTCACTTCGCGCCTGTCGATGTCGATCTCGATCTCCCCGAAGGTTATCGCTGGCGGTTGGGCCGCGTCTGATGCCCTTTGCTGGCGTCGCAAATGCGCTTTCAGGCGCGCGAGCACTAAGCGCGGTTCTGCCGGTTTGCGAATGTAATCATCCGCGCCAAGCTCGAGTCCCATGAGTTCGTCCAAGTCGTCGTCACGCCCCGTAAGCAGCATGATGATGCCGGCGAAATGGGGGCGAAGTTGACGACAAAGCTCAAAACCATCACCAGTTGGCAGATTGCCATCGATGATCAACGCGTCAAACGTTTCGCTGCGAACGAGCGCGGTCACACCTGGCGCATCGTGCATCGCCTTAACTTCGTAGCCGCCCTTGATGAACGTGCGTTGCAGCAGCATCGCGAGAATTTCATCATCTTCGACGAGAAGGACGCGTGCGGCTGCGGGTGAAGACTCATTCAAAATGGAAACCCTGCGTCATTCGGATAGAAATATTTGCAAATCATGGCGCACCTCGTCCAGAGCGGTCACGAGTAGAGCGGACAGCTGCCAAGTGTTACTGCGCTCACTTCGCGCCGCCGCATCCAGCTTCGACGCTAAATCGCGTTGATCTTCAGCTGCGAAAAGGTACCAGATACTTTTCAACTGGTGGGCGATCGCCGATGCTGCGGCGAAGTTTTTTTCCTCTCGCGCCTCCAGTAAGGACTGCACCAATCGGGGAACGTGCGCTAGAAACTTGCTAGCTGCAGCACGAAATAGTTCGTCGTCTCCATCTAACGCATCTAACCCAGAAGCGAACCGTGCGTCGCTTCCACTAGCGGGCGTTGCCTGAGTCGGACAGTGGTCATTTCGAGGCTGCGCGTCCGCAGTCACCGACACGATGGCGGCCACCAAAGACTCGTTGGAGTAAGGTTTCGCCACGTACCCGTCGAAGCCCGCGTCTAAGCAAGACTCTCTGTCGCCGGCTATAGCGTGCGCGGTCACTGCAATCGCTGGCGTTGTGACCGGTGGAGAGCTCTTGCGAATTTCTCTGAGTAACGTGAAACCATCCATCTCGGGCATTTGGATGTCGAGCAGCATGACATCAAACGTTTGTGTTCGTACTAACCCGAGTGCTTCGGCGCCAGAGGCCGCCATCGTGACCAGTGCTCCACGTCGTTGCAACAGGCGAAGTATGAGCGCTTGATTGATTTCATTATCTTCCACCACGAGGATGCGCATGGCGTCGAGCCTCACCACAATCTCGTCGGACGTGGGCGGCACCACGGGCGAGGGCGTA
>JAGNQL010000137.1 GCA_017989135.1 Burkholderiales bacterium | reverse complement strand
CACGGCGTCATCCTTGATTACCGCCTCCATAAACGCATCTGTGATCGCTACCGAGACATTGAAGTTTTTGAGATCCCCTGTGTCCTTGGCGTGTATGAATTCTTCAATATCCGGATGATCGCAGCGCAGCACACCCATTTGCGCACCACGCCGGGAGCCTGCCGATTCCACGGTCTCGCAAGACCGATCAAAAACACGCATGTACGAGACCGGCCCCGAGGCGAGAGATTGGGTGCTCCCGACCGCAGATCCACGCGGGCGAATTCGTGAAAAATCGTAGCCGACACCGCCACCACGACGCATGGTCTCGGCCGCCTCTGCGAGTGCAGCATAGATACCCGGGTGTCCGTCTTCGATGTGGGTAATCGAGTCGCCCACAGGTTGAACGAAACAGTTAATCAAGGTCGCAGACAGGTCGGTTCCCGCCGCTGACTGAATGCGACCGGCAGGAATAAAGCCACTTTGTAGCGCTTGCGAAAACTGCTGCTGCCAGTGCGCTCTATTTTCAGGTGCCTCTACCTCCGCGAGCGCAGTGGCAACGCGGCGACTCACATCCGCAACGCTGCGCTCGTCACCTTTGGCATATTTTTCAATGAGAACCTCCTCACAAATCACTTGTGTAGGGAGCGGCAGCGCGCGATGCGCATTTTCCGAAGCAGGGAAAAGTTCAGTCATGAAATTCACATTCCAGCATCAATAAACATATCGAAAACACGCCGTCTCGGTTCGGCTTGCAAGACTAATCCGGTCGCCCGTCCAACCGGGGCCGGCCGTACCAAAGGCCATAACGCACGCCCCAGAGCACTGTGCTGGTTGCCCACACAAGGGAAGCAATCGCTGTGAGCGACACAGCGAAGTCAAGCCATATCGCCGCCACAATCCGCAACATCACGGCAAGCTGCTGCAGCCAAAACAAACGCCACACGAAATCGTCCGCCACCAGCGCGCGCCCACTGTGGCCAGCGCTGACGCGGCTGGCCATCGCCATCAGCGTCGCCCCCATGAATCCCATTGTCAGGGCGTGCGTCGGTGCCAGACCAAGCGACCTGCCGCCGTCGGTCAGGAGCATCAGCGCATGTGACGCTGCCTGTAGCGCCATGGTGACACCGAACCAAGCAAACCCTACATGCAACATCGCCAATAAGCGTTCGCGGCGACTATGCATCAGCCCCCACCTCACTGCGATCACCAATAACGCAAGAGCCGCTGGTGCCTCAATCACGACTTGGCAGGCCCGTAATGTTCGCGGAAGCGGCCAAACAACGAGTTCCAGAACGGCAAAAGCCAACTCAAACAGTAAGGCGCTCACGAAAAGTCCGAGCAGCCACGTCGGACGCCACGCGGTAAGCATCGGTACTACGTTAGCGGTAAAAAATGGAATCATGCGGTGAGCGACCGATAGATAGACGACCGCCACAAACCCCCACAGCCCCACCAATACGCAAATGCGAATCAGCGCGAATGCTTCAAACAGCAACCCGAACACGACTCCCCAAAGAGCGACGGTGCCAACTACACAAGCAACCATCACTAACTTCGCGTGCACCCGATCTTTGGCCCGACTACTGCGAACGAGCGCGACGAAGCGAGCCGTAGTAACAGTCCAACCGACAGCGGCAAACGCCACGCACACGGACGCGGCTAACACGTGGACGTGTACGCTGGGCACATAGAACAGCCATCCGACGACAGTTAACAATACAGGTCGAACCAGAACCACCGGATTCACCGGCGACTGCCCTAACCATTTCGGTCCGGCTGTAAACAAGAAGCCCAGAAAAAAAAGTGGCATAGATCCGAAAGTCATCAAAACACTGTGCGCGATCGACGGCGGCATGACCCAAGCAATATCCACGGATGCCACACGGGCGATGAGCACAGCCGCCCACCAAAGCGCACTCGCAGCCATGATGAGCGCGCCAGCTGCAAACGCAAGCCGATGCGGCGCTGTCACTAGCGTAGACCACCGCCATGCTGGCAACGCGCTAGCGGCAGCATGCCGTGCTTGCAGTGATATTTCAAACGTCGGCGTGACCGATCTTTTTTTCAAAATTTTGGCCTCGAAATTCACGCAAGCGCCGGCGGCGGCAGCGGCAGCGGCAGCGGGGCTAATAACCTTTCCATCAACTCGCGCACAGTGCGAATCGTGGAACCAAAAGGCAGCGGGCCAGCTCCACGTAAAAACAGGCCTTTTTTGACGTCGCCACGGAGCGCAGCAGCCAGTTGGTTATCGATGCAAAACTGCCCCCATTCCGCTATCCCATCGCGCAAGCCGCATTGCACCAAGCAATCGAATTTTTTCGTACAACGGGCTTTCGAGTGCGCGCTAGCCTTCAACTTACCTTCGACAGCAAAGTAATTTTTCAGCCAAACAGTTGCCACAGCTCGCGCAGGCAATCCGGTGACGCTCAGAAATTCAACCGTATCGTCATCGGTCGCACTCGCCAATACGCGCTTGAATTCGAGGTCGGCGTCGCACTCTGCCGTAACCGCAAAAGGGGTGCCGAGTTGTACACCGGCTGCGCCCATTGCCTGCAGACGCAAAATGTCGACATGCGTACGAATGCCGCCAGCGACAATGAGAGGCACTTGTGATTCGATACCTGCAGAACGTAAAAAATCCAATGTGGCGGGAATCACATTTTCGAAGTCGAATCGCGGATCATGGATGTCAGCTAGACGCGTAGCCCCTAGATGCCCTCCCGCGTACCTCGGATGTTCAATCACGATGGCGCCTGGAATTCGACCTTTGCGCTCCCATTTTTTAACAACCAACTGAATACCACGAGCATCCGACAAAATCGGAATCAGCAACACCTGTGGATAATCCTTTGCCAGATCTGGCAGGTCAAGGGGCAGTCCCGCGCCAACCACCACTGCATCTATGCCACATTCGAGTGCCATGCGAACCGAAGCCGCATATTCACTAACCGCGCGCATAACATTTACTGCGAGCAAACCGAGGCCATTTGCAATTTGGCGTGCCATACGAATTTCTCGTGACAACGCCTCCAAGTTTGCTGCATCGATAACTATTTTGCTTTGATGTCCGATTGGCAGCGATGCAGTGCGCTCCATCAAATCAGGATGATGGTGGCGGAGGTCGACCGAAGCGATCGTTCCAAATGCTCCCTCCCTTGCGACGCTACCAGCGAGTCGATGGGCCGAAACACCAACTCCCATCCCGCCTTGAACGATTGGCAATAACCTGCGGCCCGCTAGCAACAGCGGTCTCAGTCCGTTCTTGATTGCGACGTCCAGCAGCGTCACGGCTGGTAGACGCGCGATCGGTTGTTCATCGCAACTGGTAGTCATGGTGGATCCCCAAAAAAAGCGACATAAAACTAGACGACTTACTACGGAGCCTCTCAAAATTCACGGCGCAGCTTAGATATCTGCGTAGGCCTCGTACGGACCGTCGCCGCTGTGGCCCGCCATTGAAGCAGGCACGAAGGCGCTTGATTTCACGTCGAACACATGCACTTCCCCGTCCTCGATCACGTAGTGCCAACCATGCAGCGCGAGTGCGCCCGCTTCGACACGCTCGCGCACCATCGGGTATGCCATCAAGCGCTCCAATTGCAGCACCACCGCGCGCTGCTCAGTGCGGCGTAGCGCTTCGTCGGTAACGCGCACGGGCAGAGCTGCTTCGCGTCCGAGTTCGAGCCAAGCGGCAAGGTTGTGTGCGCCGGGCGGTGTTTCTTCGTACAACGCACGAATGCCGCCGCAGTGGCTGTGACCGCAAACGACGATGCGTGAAACTCGCAGGTTGAGCACCGCAAATTCAATCGCTGCCGCCGTACCGTGGTAACCCGCTGATCCATCGTACGGCGGCACAAATGCGCCGACATTACGCACGATGAACAACTCGCCAGGCCCGGTGCTGGTCAGTAGGTACGGCACGATGCGCGAGTCTGAGCAACCGATGAAAAGAATGCTCGGATGTTGCCCGTCTTTCACCAACGTCTTGAACTGATCTTCAACGCCAGGAAAATAGTCGTCGTGAAAACGCCGCAGGCGTTGCAGCAGGTCATCGTTCACTCCGTCAGTCATTGCAAAAATCGCGCAGCGCGCTACTGCACGAGCGGCGAGTCGGCAGCATCAAGATCAACACCCTCAATCCGCGCAGCACCGGCAACTAGCTGGAGATATTGACGCAGCGCGGTGACATAGCTTTGCTGCTGCAAGACTTGTGTGACCGCACCACGAACAGCTTCGAATGAGGGCGCGGCACCTGCCTGACGAGCGAGAACTTCCACGACGTGCAGTCCGAAGCGACTGTGTACCAGCCTTGGTAACACGCCAACTTCCGCGTGTCCAAATAATTCACGCGAGAACTCCGGCGCGCAGTCGGCTACAGAAAGCCAACCTAAATCGCCTCCGCTCTCACCGCTCGGGCAATTGCTCAACGACTTCGCTAATCCTGCAAATCGATCCTCCGCCTCGTCGCTTCTACAGCGCGCGTCGAGTAACGCAGCTTCTGCGCGCTTTCGGAGCTGCACCACATCAACCCCCGGCGTGACCGCAAACAAGATGTGCCTCGCGTTGACCCGCTCGCCCTCCTGAAATCGCGCTGGATTGGCATCGAAAAAACGTCGCGCCGTAGCCTCATCTGGCGCGGGCACAGCGAGCTCACTTTCAAGCAATTGCTCGATAGCCTCGGTCGCAGCTTCGCTTTGTACGCCGTCGTCAGAAGCCATGTCGCTTGCCGCCAGTACCCCCTTGCGAACCGCCTCTTGTCGAAGCAATTCGCCATAGGCGCGTTGCCGCAACGTGTCGTTGTCGAGCTGATCGCCCGCGGCGTGCAGCGCAACGCCGTTGACGCGAGCTATTGGCGATGAGTTTGTCGCGCCGACTGATCGCGTGCCGGCTCCGACGGTCTGAACGTCAGCCAGTTCCATGCGCTTGCCGCAGCCGCACGCGCCCGTGCCAGCCCCGCAGGTGGTGGACTCAGAGTTATTTTCTGTTTTCATATTCATCGTTCCAAAAAGAAGGGCGGCGTCAGGCCAGGTTGACGGGAATGCCGTCGCGATTGAAAGGCAACATGCCGGCGAGTTGCCCCGCTTTGATCGAGTCAACCATGCGTTGCAGCGGTGCCGCGGCATCCGCGCTCGTCGGCGTTTGGCCCGCACGTCCTGACAAAGCAGTAGCGAACACGATGGCCCAGGGCGGACCCGCGCGTTCCGCCTCGGCTTTGAGTTCATCAAAGTACGTAAGCTCAGTAAGCGACTTGTCCACGCACATTAACGGCGCAAGCTCGCCGCCCTCACCCGCTGCAAACTGCTCGCGCTGCGTATCACTCGCGTCAGCGGGTAGTTCGGCACCAGTGAAGACAAAGAGCAAGCGTTGCGGCTCGGGTTGTGCGTTAGCGGCGCGAATTAGATCGTCAAAACTTGTGATGTTCATGTCTGCATTCCCGTCGAATCAAACGTGGTTCGGCGGCGTGTTGTGACCGCGCGGCACGTTCAACCGACGCGCGCGCGCCATCTGATACGGACGGAAAACATACGCGAGCGAGGCAAATCCGCTCCACACATGCACCAGGCGGCTAAACGGAAACAGCAAGAAGATGGTCATGCCAAGCACCATGTGCACCTTAAACGGCCAATCAATTGCTGCAAGTGCTGTTGAGTCGGGGCGCAGGGTAAAGATGCGTTGCGCCCAATCCGCAAGAATCAACATCTGGTTCGCGTCAGCGCGGTGCGCATAGGAAAACGGCAGCGTGAGCAAGCCTAGGCAGAGCTGCACCCAAAGGATGACCAAGATCGCGAGATCAGTACGGTGACTCGTGAGGCGAATGCGTGGATCGAATATCCGGCGATACAGCAGTAGCGTAAGACCGACGAAGCACAACAGTCCCGCAAACCCACCAGAAACGATAGCGATCATTTGTTTAGTAGGCGCGCTGATAAACGGCTCGTAAATGAAATGCGGCGTGAGCAATCCGGCCGTATGTCCGAAGAACAGAAACAAAATTCCGATGTGGAACAAGTTGCTGCCCCAGCGCAAAGTGCCGGTTCGTAGCATTTGCGATGAATCGCTCTTCCATGTGTACTGGTCGCGATCAAAACGCGCAAGACTGCCCATCAAAAAAATCGCAAGGCAGATGTACGGATAAATGTTGAAGAAGAAATTGGTGACAAATCCAGGTGCGGCGTTCATGCGCGTGCTCCTTGTGTTTTGGCTAAAGTTTGTTGGCCACGAACGATGTGAACCGGCTGCGGCTGACCAGGACGCGCTTGGCCGCTCGTCGAGCAGCCATCGAACGCGACGGGTTCCGCCCAGCTCTCGTCAATAGGTGGCTCGTCCGCAATCGTTACGGGGCGTGCGGTTTCCCCCGCGAGGTCGAGCAGTGCGCCGAGCACACTCGCGTAACGGCTTTCGCGCTTCTCTAATGCATTGAAAATCACGTTGAGGATGTTGGCCGTCTCTGAGAGAAACGCCTTAGCCTCGGCCGGTGGTTGTGTTGACGCGTATTCGAGTGCGACCGGAAGATGGTCGGGCATTTCGCCTTCCGCTAGGTACAAACCCGCTTTTTCATAGGTCTGCGCAAGATCAATCATCGCAGGGCCGCGGTCGCGAGAGTCGCCGTGCACATGCTCGAACAGGTGCAGAGAAGTGCGTCTACCACTATCGAACAATTGCACATAATCAGCTTCAGCATCTATTGCACTTTGGCGTTGAATGCTGGCGATTAAGGCGTCTAATTCGGCGAGCCGATTCGCGCGCAAGGCTTGCTCACGGTGCAGGGTGTCTCGCATTTCGTCGAGGTGCTCGCGCACAGCGGTGTCCGGATAGCTTACTAAGCGTGCAAGCACGCGAAGCGTTAAGGCCATGGGACGTGTTTTGTTTGCAAACATGAT
>JAGNQL010000135.1 GCA_017989135.1 Burkholderiales bacterium | reverse complement strand
GACGCGCTACAACTAATGAAGCGAACACCGCGAGCGACGCCGTCCATCCAAATTGCTTGAAGAATTTTCCCGGAATGCCGCTCATGAACGCCGTCGGTAGAAACACCGCGATCAGCGTGAATGTCGTCGCGATCACCGCGAGTCCAATCTCGTCGGCGGCTTCCATCGCGGCCTCGTACGGGGTCTTACCCATGCGCAAATGGCGCACGATGTTCTCCACCTCAACAATCGCGTCGTCGACCAAAATACCAATCACAAGCGACAGCGCCAAAAGCGTGACCACGTTGATCGAAAAGCCCAAATAGTGCATGCCAATGAAAGCTGGAATCACCGATAACGGCAACGCCACCGCCGACACAAACGTCGCGCGCCACTCGCGCAAAAACAAGAACACCACCAGCACCGCAAGCAAGCCGCCTTCAATCAGAAGCCGCAGCGACGCGTTGTATTCCTCTTCGACCGGTGTTACGAAGTCGAACGATTCTGTGAGTTCAAGGTCGGGATTTGCTGCCTTAAGCTCGTCAAGCGACTTGCGAATGCCCGCGCCGACTTCGACTTCGCTCGCGCCTTTGCTGCGCGAAACTTCGAATCCGACGACCGACTTGCCATTGAGAAACGCTGCCGAACGTTGTTCCGCGATGGTGTCTTTGATATTTGCGACCTGATCGAGACGAATACGCCGTCCGTCGTTCAAGGCGATCTGAATTGCAGCGATTTCTTCTGCCGAGCCCACATTCGCCAGCACACGAATCGACTGCTCTGCACCGCCCAAATCCGTGCGACCACCGCCCGATTCAGTTTGTACTTGTCGCAATTGGCGCGACACATCCGCGGCGCTGACCTTGAGCGACTGCATGCGCGCCGCGTCGAGTTGCACCTGAATCTGCCGATCTACGCCGCCAACACGCGTCACCGCACCGACGCCGCGCACCGACAGCAGTTTGCGCGTTAGTGTGTTGTCGACGAACCACGAAAGCGCTTCGTCGTCCATGCGCTTGGAGGCGATGGTGTACGCGAGCACCGCGCCACCGGCGATGTCTACCTTCGAAATAATCGGATCGCGCAGATCACCAGGCAAATCGCCGCGCACACGTGAGACTGCGGAGCGCACATCATCAACGGCTTCCTGCACAGGTTTTTCGAGACGAAACTCAGCAGTGATCGTGACACCTCCGTCTTGCACTTTGGTGTAGATGTGCTTGACGCCCTGCAACGTGGCGATGGAATTCTCGATCTTACGAGCGACTTCATTTTCTAGTTGCCCCGGTGCCGCGCCGGGCAGCGATGCCGCCACCGTAACCGTTGGCAAATCGAGATCGGGAAAGTTTTGCACCTTCATCGACTGGAACGAGAACAGGCCCGCCAGCGTCAGCAGCACAAAGATCATCACCGACGGAATCGGATTTTTGATCGACCAAGATGAAACGTTAATCATTGCGTTGCATCCTTACTGCTTGGCGGGGGCAACAGGTTTCGCGACGCTCTGCGTTGCGGCCGCAGAGGGTGTGGCGGGTGCCGCAGCCGGAGCGCTGATGCGAACCGTATCGCCTTCGGCTAAAAACGCCGCGCCAGTTGCAACCACTTCTTCGCCTGCTTTCACACCACTAATGATTTCGACGCGCTCGCCGACTCGACGGCCGGTTTGCACTTTGAGCTGCGAGACCTTGTTACCCGCTTCTAGCTTGAATACGTACGAGAAGCCATCGCGCAGAATCACGGCTTGCTGCGGCAGCGACAACGCACTTGCCGCGCCGACGGCGAAATCGCCCTTGGCGAACATGCCCGCTTTCGCAGCGGAACTGTTAACTAAATCCACATACACCAGCGCGTTGCGCGTCGCAGTGTCGACGGTCGGTGCGACAACTCGCACCTTGCCGTTGACCGTTGCGCCCGTTGGCGTGGTGACAACCACCACTTGGCCGGGCGACACTTTGGCGAGCTCTGCCGCAGTGACTTCCGCGCGCCACTCGAGGCGGTTCTTACGAATCAAACGGAAGAGTTCTTGACCCGTGCCCACGACTGCGCCCACCGTTGCGGCGCGCGCGGAAATTACCCCATCGTCAGGCGCAACCACACGCGTGTAACCCAAGCGAATGCGACCGTTGTCGCGCACTGCCTTAGCCGCAGTGAGGCGTGCTTGAGCTGTTTTGGCGGCAGTCACATATTGGTTGATTTGCTGCGCCGACATTGCGCCGGTTTCCTGCAAGCTGCGAGCGCGCGCAGCATTTGCTTCCGCCTCCGCGAGCGCGGCTTCCGCCTCGGCAACACTGGCGTTTTGCTGGGCGAGATCGCCTTGAAGACTTTCGGGCGCAAAGGTCGCGAGCACTTGACCTCGTTTGACATTGTCACCGACGTTCACACGAACGTCGTTCAAGCGCAGGCCGTTGGATTCAGCGCCCACAACGGCTTCTTGCCAAGCAGCGATATTGCCGTTGGCTGCGAGCTTGAGCGGCCAATCGGCCTGCGTCGCGCGTGCCGTCGTAACGGTTAACGCGGGCTTTGCAACGGCTGTTGGCGCTTTTTTGTCGTCTGCAGCGCTAACTTGATTGATGACAAGAACGCCAGCTAGGATGGCCACGGAGATCGCGACAAACAAGGGGGTATGAGAAAGGTGCTTCATGGTGTTTGATTCAAAGTCAATGTTGTTCAAGGTGCCGGACTAGTCGCCGCATCTGCAAGGCTGTATCCACCACCTACCGCGCGGTACAAAGAGACGGTCGCGATGAGTTGTTCGCGTTCCAGCGCCAGCAGGCCAACCTGTGCGGCCAGCACAGCGCGACGCGCATCTTCAAGCTCCAGCACGCTACCGGCACCGGCGGCGAGGCGCGCTTGGGCCGCCTTTTCGAAGGATTGGTAACCCGCGAGAGAAGCCGCCAAGTCGGGCTTACGCAAACCTGCGGCATGAACTTGCGTCAGTGCTTCTTCGACCTCGCGCACGGCGCGCGAAGCGGTGGCTTTGTAACCGGCGAGCGCTTCATCGTAGCGAGCTTTCACCAGCTCTACGTTCGACGCGCGGCGCCCAGCGTCGAAAATTGGCAGCGTAATTGACGGCCCAAAGCCCCACGTTGCGCCGTCAGTCGTCGCGCCCATTGCGCGACCTAGGCTGTACCCGACGGATCCCGTGAGCGAGATGCGCGGATAGCGATCAGCCTCCGCCGCACCAATGTCGGCCGTGAGTGCGGCCAGCTCGCGCTCGAGGGAAGCGAGGTCAGGCCGTTGCGAGAGCGTGCTAGCTGGCAGACGCTCAATCGCTAACGCCGGAGATACCGGTAGCAGAGCGTTCGCCGTTGGCAGTGCGTCGCGCACAGCGCGTTCGGTCAAACCCGTCAACGCGACAAGCTGCTTCACCGACAAATCCACATCAGCGCGCTGCGCGATCAAACGAGCGTGCGCTTCGGCGGCCCCGGCACGCGCGAGCGCAGCGTTGGCCGGTGCTTCGAAGCCAGCGTTGGTTTTCAGGTCGGTGAGACGCGCGGTTTCGCTGCGGCTCGCGGCGTCGCGCTCGAAGCCCATGGCGAGCGCTTCGCTGATGCGCAGATTCACGTACGTAGCGGCCACGTCCGCTGCGAGTGACACGCGCGCTTGGTGCCAGTCAAGCGTACGCGCTCTCAAGCGCGCATCGGCGGCCTCGCGCCCTCGTCGGTTCGCACCGAATAAATCGATCTCCCATGCGGCTTGCAATGACGCGCCGAGCGTCGTTGCTGCGCCAAGCCCCGATTGGCTATTGCCACGCTGCGCGTTTGCGCCGCCCGAAACGGTTGGCAGGATGCTTGAGCCAACGATGCCTTGCGCGGCGCGCGCTTGATTGATGCGCGCGGTAGCTTGTTCAAGCGTCGGATTATTGGTTTGCGCAGCGTTGATGAAGGTGACTAGCGCCGGGTCGTTCCAGCCGGCCCACCATTGAGCGAGTGCTTTCACGTGGCCGTCGTGCGGCAGCGGCGAATTCCACTGCGCAGTGTTGGTCACCGGCGGTGGCGAGTACGTTGGGCCGACCGCGCAGGCGGAAAGCCCGAGGCTCGATATGACGGCAAGCGCGAGCGCTGCACGCCGAGCGCGCAGTAATCGAGGGCGCGCTTTTGAAAAAGATGCGGAAATCGGCATCAGGTGTTCTCTCATTGCTGCAAAAAATTGGGAACAAGATTCATTGGTGTCGCGTCGGGCGCAGCGAGGTCGCTGGCGGCGAGCACGCCGTCCAGCGCGAGGGATGCTGCGCGAATGACCCGCGCGAACGATTCGTCCGTTTGAAAGTGCATGTCGTGAAATAGAAGACCAAAAAATGTGGCGTGTAAGCTGTGCAGTTGGTCCGCGGTGACCGCGACGCCGACGGCGGCGAATGCTGCCGCAAGACGTTCTTCAACGTGCTGGTGAAACGATTGCAGCCACGGGCGAATCGACGGATCTTCGTCGCTCGCGATAAGCAGGCTCATCATCAGCCGAAACCACTGCCGGTCGCGCATTTCCGGCATCAACAGTTGCCGAAATTCCGCGCGCGTAATCGCACCCTGCGCGGCGGCCTCGGTCACCGGCGCGAGCATGGCCTCAATGCCGAATTGAGCGGTGGCTCGGAGCAAGTCGTTGCGAGTTCGGAAGTAATAGGTGACGTGGCTTTGACGTACGCCAGCGCGCGCGGCGACGGCCTGTTGGGTCAGAGCGCTGAAGCCGTCGCTCAGCAAAAGATCCGATGCCGCCGTGAGAATTTTGTCGCGCACGGATGCGTCGGGCGACAAAAGTGCAAAACAGGGAAGTGGAAATTTAATAGCCATTTTTGGTTATCTTACCAAAGCGAT
This sequence comes from Burkholderiales bacterium, assembly GCA_017989135.1. Lineage (GTDB taxonomy): Bacteria > Pseudomonadota > Gammaproteobacteria > Burkholderiales > Casimicrobiaceae > Casimicrobium. The sequence goes on along the minus strand of JAGNQL010000135.1, from coordinate 2,112 downwards.
CATTGCGGCTGGTAAAAAAACCAAGTCACTTACATCTTTTTGCCATCAGCGACCGACCTGTGGTCATTTCAGACTATTTTTAAGATATGTCGACGCTGTAATAAAACGCGCTACAAGTCCCACACAGCTGTCGCTGCAGGCAGAAAGCTGTAAGGCAACTGACTGTACACAGTATGCGTCGCCAAGTAGTCGCCTAAAACTGAACCGAATGTATGGACGGACTTAGCCGTTCTTGGGGCGCGCGCCGCCTCCACCGGACGCCCAGTCGTCGTCCGCCTAGCGTGCGCGTAGCCTGCGGCGACTCAGCTTGGCCTAAGACCCCTCTGCTAGCATCGTCCGCCGTGAACCTGTCTCGCCCAATCCTAGTGCTGCTAGCCGCGATCTTTCTTGCGGCATGGCTCATTCCGTCGGCCACTCGAACGCTCGTTCGCCCCGACGAAGGCCGGTACGCCGAGATTGCCCGCGAAATGGCCGTGTCCGGCGATTACGTCACTCCAACACTAAACGGTCTGAAGTACTTCGAGAAGCCGCCCTTGCAGTATTGGGCGACGGCCACCGCGATGACAACATTTGGTCAGACTGACTTCACGGCACGTTGGTGGCCCGCTGCAACCGGACTGCTTGGCTTGGCATTTGTCTGGTTCGCCGCATGCGCGCTGATTGGAAGAGAGCACGCGACCGTCGCCACGGCCATGCTCGGCGCGATGGTTTATTACTTTTTGATCAGCCACATCAATACACTCGACATGGGCCTCACCGCGTTCATGACGCTGACGATGGTGGGCATGCTGCGCGGCTTCGGCGTCGAGGGGCAGTCCGGCGCAGCCACTCGCGCCTGGATGATCGCGGCATGGGCGGGCGCGGCCTTGGCGTTTTTGTCCAAAGGGCTCATCGGAATCGTTTTGCCTGGCGCCGTGTTCGTGATCTATCTACTCATTTCACGGCAGTGGTGGTTGCTGAAGCGCTTGGAATGGGTGTGGGGTCCGTTGGCGTTTCTGGCGATTGCGGCGCCGTGGCCGCTCTTGGTGCAATCGCGCAATCCGGAGTGGGCCAACTTCTTTTTCATCTACGAGCACTTTGGTCGCTTCGCGAGCGAGGAGCACGACCGCGCCGGCGCGCTTCTTTACTTCGTGCCGATCGTCATCGTTGGCCTTTTGCCGTGGACGGCGATGGTCGGGACGCTGTTTCAGAAAGAAAACTGGCAAACGCTGCGATCGACCTACGCACGAGCCACCATGAATGTGCCGCTCTTTCTGGCGATATGGTGCGTATTCATATTCGCGTTTTTCAGCATTTCTAAATCGAAGTTGCCGTCGTATTTGCTGCCAATCACACCCGCCGCCGCGCTACTCCTGGCGCCCGTCCTGCTCTCGGTTCCCGCGAAATCAATGCGCTGGTTGGTCGCGTCTTTTGTCGCGCTGCCGGTGCTGTTGTTCGCACTCGCCGTGTTTAGCGATCGGTTTGTCAATGAGACTTACACGACCGGAATGGTCAACGCGTTCATGCTCTACGTTCTGGCTGGAGCACTCGTGTTCGCAATGGCGGCAGTGGCGCTATTCAAACTCAATAGCAAAGGTCGCCGCGCGGATGCAATATTGATTTCCGCGGTCCTCGCGACCGCGGGTTGCAGCATCAGCGCCAGCGGCTACGAATCTCTCGCGGCGAGCACATCTAGCCGCGTGCTGGTGGCCGACTTCCTCGCGGCAGAAAAACAGTACCGCAACGACGACCCGTTCTACACGGTCGGTATGTATGAGCAGACGCTCGCTCCGTACTTGAAGCGCACTTTTGTCTTAGTCGATTACTTGGATGAACAAGGCTTGGGCTTGGCCGCCGATCCGAGTAAGGCTTGGTTCAACTTCGACGATTTTGCGGATGAATGGGAGCAACTGGACCGCGGCTACGCCGTCACCGACTTTGACCAACTCGCCCGCTTCGATATGCAGGGCCTCGACTACCGCATCGTAGCGACTGATTTGCGCCGTGTGATTGTGGCCAGGAACGCGCCATGAGCGGCACCGCGCTGGCTATCGCGTTGCTGAGCGTGTTGCTTAACGCCGCAGCACAGCTCTTTCTGAAGGCCGGCACCAATATTGTCGGCACTGTTAGCTT
>JAGNQL010000136.1 GCA_017989135.1 Burkholderiales bacterium | reverse complement strand
GGGCGGGGGGGGGCGCGATGAGCTGGGGCGAGGGGAGGTAGGCCGGGGGGGGGGCCTCGTTGGCGACTTTCCGAGCAACTTGGGTGGTGGTCACGACGGGGTTCCGATACAGCGCTCCTGCCTGAGCGTGCAGTTTGTCGCTATCGCCGATTACGATCGCCTCGGGTGCAAGCGCTATCAAATGCGGCTTCGTACGGACACTCCTGTGCTGTCTGTGTACCAAAGACAGCGCTAGCGCTCCGAAGGGATGGATCTCACCCCACGATGGCTTTTGGCCAGTATCAGTCGAGCCTACAACGCCGTCGGTCAGCACCCGCCGATCCGGCAACAGGAGACGGAAGCTTGCGCCGATAGTCGGATAGTAGCGGTCGCTTGTGTGTGCGATTGCCGCGATATGTCGCACCTCCAGTACGGCGTCTGTGGAAACTTCGCCCGCATCAAACACGTAGCGTCCGAGGTACCCGTCAAAAAAACTTGGAAAGCGAATGGTTACAGCTACACCGGCGGACTCCAAGGCCTGCTTGAGTTCCGCGACAAACGGTTCGTGGGGCTTGAACGGGGCAATGCCCGCTGCCTTGTAGAAGCCCGTTGTTCGATAGTCCGCAACCCCTGCTTGAACAACTCCCGACGCAAGCGCTCCAACAGCGCCACCCGTGAACGCGCCCGCAAAACTTAACACCGCAGATATGTTCGATTCAGGCAACAATGGGGCCTCGTTCTTGTAGTCGCAGCAGAAAACCGTGACCGATCGAACTCTGCTGATCGACAGCTTGTCATCTGCAGGTGCCGTCACACAGCCTGCAAGTGACGCGACCGACAAAAGGCAAAGCGCTGAACTGTACAGATTCTTCATTCGGCCTTTGAAAGTGTGATTGTTCGTTTCTCGTCGGCGGTTACGCGCAACGGATTCCAGCCACGCGTGGGTAGTCCCGTAGCCCGGAGAAGCGAAGCGCGTCCGGGGCTCAACGTGGCACTCGAGTCCGCACCAATTTGCCTTGACGCGCTGCGCTTCTCAAGGCTACGTTTGGCACACATGACGCGGCTGGGAACCATTACTTCTTCGCCGCGAACAGCGCATCCAAATGCTGCTCGAATGCGTGGTAGCCGATGCGGTCGTAGAGTTCCATGCGGGTTTGCATGGTGTCGATGACGTTCTTCTGGTGGCCGTCTCTGCGGATCGCTTGGTAGACGTTTTCGGCGGCTTTGTTCGCCGCTCGGAATGCTGAGAGCGGGTAGAGCACGATGCCGCAGCCAGCGCTCTTGAGTTCTTCAACAGTGAACAACGGCGTTTGGCCGAATTCGGTGATGTTGGCAAGGACTGGAACCTTGACGGCGTCAACGAAGTGTCGATACGTCGGCAGGTCATACGCGGCTTCGGCGAAGATCGCGTCAGCGCCGGCTTCCACGCACTTGATGGCGCGTTCAATCGCGGCATCCACACCGTGCACTTGGATCGCGTCAGTGCGGGCGATCAGGAAGAAGTCCGGATCCGTTTTGGCGTCGGCTGCGGCCTTTACGCGGTCGACCATTTCTTCGGTGGTGACGATTTCTTTACCCGGGCGGTGCCCGCAGCGTTTCGCGCCGACTTGGTCTTCAATGTGGCACGCGGCAGCCCCGAATTTGATGAGCGATTTGACGGTACGCGCGATGTTGAATGCGCTCGGGCCAAAGCCAGTGTCGATGTCCACCATGAGCGGTACGTCGCACACGTCGGTAATGCGGCGCACGTCGGTGAGGACGTCGTCGAGATTGTTGATGCCCAGATCCGGCAGACCGAGCGAACCCGCCGCGACGCCACCGCCGGAGAGATAAATCGCTTTGAACCCAGCGCGCTTGGCGAGCAAGGCGTGGTGCGCTGTCGTCGCGCCGATCACTTGCAAGGGGGATTCTGCTTTGAGGGCGGCGCGGAATGCGGCCCCGGATGATTGGACGGACATCAGCTTTTTCCTTTTAGCGACTGCTAGACGGCGCTTGCAGCCTGATTCAATGACTTATCGACTAACCAGTTTTTTCGCCTGAAACGACCGCCGGGCAGTCGCTCAGGCTAAAAAGCTGTATAACTACGTCCGGATCAAACACCGTTCAATTGCGCGATTTGTAGGCGCGGACTTGGCCGCGCTTCCTCGTCGCACCACTCAAAGCCTACCCAACCAAGCGACGCCAAGTCGTCGCCTACACATGCGACGCCAAGTCGTCATCTCCACACGCGGCGCAAAACGTCACGCCTTGATCAATGTCTCGTTTGGCAAGCCCACGCTTGTCGTCGGGCGCACCGCGCGCGACTGTGGGCTTGCGAAACGGCGCTGCTGTGCAACGCTGTCTGCGGTGGTCGTTGACAAACGCCCGCGAGGGCGTTTGCACGTCACAATTAGCCGAGCAAGTGCGCAACTGCGTCGCGCTCGTCGGTCAGTTCTTTCAACGTTTTGTCCATACGTGCGCGGCTCGCGGCGTCGATGTCGAGGCCGGTCACGCGGGTGTATTCGCCGTTGGCGCAGGTCACGGCAACACCGTACTGGATGCCTTCAGGAATGCCGTAGGTGCCGTCCGACGGAATGCCCATCGTGACCCATTCGCCATTGGTGCCGAGGGCCCAGTCGCGCATGTGATCAATCGCTGCGTTAGCAGCAGACGCTGCCGACGACACGCCACGCGCGTCGATGATCGCTGCGCCGCGCTTGCCGACGGTTGGGATGAACACGTCGTTGTTCCATGCGTCGTCGATCATGCCGGAGATGGCTTTGCCGTTGGCGTTGGCGAAGCGAACATCCGGGTACATCGTGGGCGAATGGTTGCCCCACACGACGAGCTTCTTGATGTCGGCGACTTTGACGCCTGTCTTAGCGGCCAACTGCGACAGCGCGCGGTTGTGGTCGAGACGAAGCATCGACGTGAAATTTTTCGCGGGCAGATCAGGGGCCGATTTTTGCGCGATGTAGGCATTGGTGTTGGCGGGATTGCCGACAACCAAAACGCGAACGTTGCGGCTGGCAACGGCGTTGAGTGCTTTGCCTTGCGCTGTGAAGATCGCAGCGTTGGCTTGCAACAGATCAGCGCGCTCCATGCCGGGGCCGCGTGGGCGAGCGCCGACGAGCAGGGCGTAGTCGGTGTCTTTAAACGCGGTCATTGGGTCGCTGTGCGCTTCCATGCCGGCGAGCAACGGGAACGCGCAGTCGTCAAGCTCCATCATTACGCCCTTGAGCGCCTTTTGTGGGCCTTCGACCGGCACTTCTAGGAGTTGCAGGATGACCGGCTGGTCTTTACCGAGCATTTCGCCAGAAGCGATGCGGAACAGGAGGGCGTAACCAATTTGGCCAGCGGCTCCGGTGACGGCGACACGAACGGGGGCTTTCATGATGTTTCCTTTGCTGTGAGACTGAGAGGCTGAGTGAGAATCGGGACAGGTGTCAACTTCGAATTTCGCGGTCTTATATAAGACGCTAATCAACTAGGCTGACTCAACCCTGAATTCTCGCGCAATCCGCCAATTTTTGCTGCGAAAATGTTGCGCTGCCGTAAATTGCGCTGCCCGACACCTCGCGAACTTCAACTTGAGGGAAATTATGGCGCGAATTGACGGGTGCGTCAATAGCTCTTATGTCTTATATAAGACATAAGACCATAGATTGCAATTCTTCTGAAGATGGGTAACAATTGCGGCCATGAGTGACGTCGCCCTCGCCCCGAACGAAGTAAATCCGGCCCCGGAGACGCCGTCATTTCAGCCGCTTTATCAACAGATAAAGACGCTCCTGACGCAGCGCCTTGAATCCGGCGAGTGGCGTCCCGGCGCCGCGATCCCAAGCGAGCAGGATTTGGCGGGCCAGTTCAACGTGAGTCAAGGAACGGTGCGCAAAGCCATCGACGAACTCGCGGGCGAAAATTTGGTGATCCGCCGTCAAGGTAAGGGCACTTTTGTTGCGACGCACACTGAAACGCAAAGCTCGATGTTTCGCTTTCTGCGCATGCGTCGCAATGACGGCCAAGACGAATATCCTGCAAGCGAGCTTTTGGATGTAAAGCGTGGTCGCGTGAGCGCCGAGGTTGCGCGCGCACTCGACATCAAACCGGGCGACGCCATTTTGGTTTTGCGTCGATTGCTTCGTTACGGCGGCGAACCGACGGTGCTCGACGAAATCACGCTACCGGCGTCGCTATTCAAAGGATTAACCAAAGAGCGCTTCGATGCCTACGAAGGGTCGATGTACGGCTTTTTCGAAACCGAATTTGGCGTGCGCATGCTGCGCGCCGAAGAGCAAGTGAAGGCCGTGGCTGCCGACCCGACGACCGCCGAAGCGCTGCGCGTGGGCATGGGCTCGCCAGTGCTCTGTGTTGAGCGCATTGCCTATACGTACGGCGACAAGCCGGTGGAATTTCGACGTGGCCTGTGCACAACGCGCAGCCACCATTACTCAAATATTCTCAGTTAACTTTTCACGACTTATGGAGTGCATTTAATGGCAGACACCCCCCTCGCCAAGTCACGAACCAGACCGGTGTATCGCAACATCGGGTTCGGCGAACTTAGCAATTACCGATTGCCTATTCCTGGCATTGCATCGATCGTGCATCGCGTGACGGGCATTGCGCTCTTCGTGGCGTTGTTGTTCTTGTTGGCCATGCTGCAAATGAGCCTTAAATCCGAAGCCGGGTTTGAAGTATTCCGCACCATCATCTGGGGCAATATCCTCGGCAAGATTGTGCTGAGCGGCCTGCTATTTGCGGTGATTTATCACATGGTCGCAGGCTTTCGCCACATGATTCAAGACGCGAACAAGTGGCTCGATTTGCCAACGGCGCGATCTACAGCATTCGCAGTATTTGGTATCAGCGTTGTACTGACGGCGCTGGTTGTGTGGAGGCTTTGCTAATGGCTACGTCGTCAAAGTTCATTTCAGAATGGTGGCTGCAACGCGTCAGCGCTGTGGTTGTCGCGTCCTACGTGCTGCTCGTCTTGGCCTTATTGCTGGTTAACGGCACGCCGAATGCAGCACAGTGGCAGGCACTTTTTGGCAACGCGGGCTTCAAGCTCGCGACTTTGCTCGCACTAATCGCCACCGCGTACCACGGTCTCGTCGGAGCGATGCACGTGTGGCCCGATTACGTCAAGAGCCGTGCGGTTCTGGCGGTCTTAAACGCGTACTCCTGGATTGCGGCGGCAGCTATCGTGCTGTGGGCTGTTTACATCCTTTTCGGCATGAAATAGAGGCACACAGAGAATGGCTCTTTCAGTTCATAAATACGATGCAGTGGTGATCGGTGCCGGTGGTGCCGGTATGCGCTGCTCCCTGCAACTTGCTCGCGCGGGTCTACGCGTGGCGGTGCTCTCCAAAGTTTTCCCAACACGTTCGCACACGGTGGCCGCGCAAGGCGGTATTGGCGCGTCCCTCGGCAACATGGACGAGGACAACTGGCATTACCACTTCTACGATACGGTGAAGGGCTCCGACTGGCTCGGTGACCAAGACGCAATCGAATTCATGTGCCGCGAGGCTCCGAAGGTGGTCTATGAGCTCGAGCACATGGGTATGCCGTTCGACCGCAACCCAGACGGTACGATTTACCAGCGTCCGTTCGGTGGCCACAGTGCGAAATACGGCGAAAAGCCGGTACCCCGCGCTTGCGCCGCTGCAGATCGCACCGGTCACGCGATGCTGCACACGCTCTATCAGCAGAACGTAAAGAGCAACACGACGTTCTTCGTTGAATGGATGGCGCTGGACATCATTCGTGATGCCGAAGGCGACGTCGTTGGCGTAACTGCCCTTGAAATGGAAACCGGCGAAGTGTCGATTTTCCACGCCAAGTGCGTGTTGTTCGCCACTGGTGGTGCCGGTCGTATTTTCGCGGCATCAACCAATGCGTTCATCAACACCGGCGACGGTTTGGGCATGGCCGCTCGCGCGGGTATTCCGCTCGAAGACATGGAGTTCTGGCAGTTTCACCCGACCGGTGTGCACAACGCGGGCGTGTTGTTGACCGAAGGCTGCCGTGGCGAGGGCGCGATCCTTCGCAACAAAGACGGCGAGCGCTTCATGGAGCGCTACGCTCCGAAGCTTAAAGATCTCGCGCCGCGTGACTTCGTGTCGCGTTGCATGGATCAAGAGATCAAAGAAGGCCGCGGCTGTGGCCCGAATGGCGATTACATCGCGCTTGACCTGACGCACCTTGGTGGCGAGACGATCATGAAGCGCCTCCCATCGGTGCACGAAATCGGCAAGAACTTCGCCAACGTGGACGTGATCAAAGAGGCGATTCCGGTGGTGCCGACGATTCACTACCAAATGGGCGGAATTCCAACGAGCATCAATGGTCAAGTCGTAGTGCCGAAAGACGGCAACCCGAATTCGATCATCAATGGACTTTACGCCATCGGCGAATGCTCGTGCGTGTCAGTCCACGGCGCTAATCGTCTCGGGACGAATTCGCTGCTTGATCTGCTCGTCTTCGGTCGTGCCGCGGGCAATCATTTGATCCAGACTGCGCTTTCGAGCAAGGCATTCAAGCCGTTGCCAGCAAACGCAGCCGACTACTCGCTAGCGCGCATCGCCAAGCTCGACAACTCGAACAGCGGCGAATACCCGCAAGACGTTGCCAACGACTTGCGCAAGGCAATGCAACAACACGCTGGTGTGTTCCGCACGCAAAAGACGATGGACGAGGGCGTTGTTAAAGTGCTCGCTATCGCTGAACGAGCTGAGAGCCTGTCGCTCAAAGACAAGTCCAAAGTCTTCAACACTGCACGCATCGAAGCGCTGGAAGTGGCCAACCTCATGGAAGCGGCCAAGGCCACTATGACGTCCGCTGCTGCCCGCAAAGAAAGCCGCGGCGCACACACTGTGGACGACTACGGTGACTGCGAGAAATATCCGTTGGGTCGAAACGACGATGAATGGTTGAAG
>JAGNQL010000134.1 GCA_017989135.1 Burkholderiales bacterium | reverse complement strand
GAGCGGATATTTGCCTGCATTGACGGGCGCGTCGAGCGCTGCAACGAACGTGTACGGGCCGAACGTGTGCTCGCGCGACGGCGTGGCGGTCGGGTACCAGAGTGCGACTTCGATTTTTTCGCTTTCGGCGGTGGCCAGCGTTGTGCGTTGGTAGCCGACGAACGTGGCGTTGACTTGTTGCGACGCGGCGGTTTGCGCGTGAGCGGTGACGCTAGCGCACGTAGAAAAAACAACGAAGCCGACAATGGCGAACCGGAGAAGGGAGGAGATGCGTGATGTTTTCATGGGAAGCTCTTAAGCGCGCCACAGCGGCGATGGGATGAACGTTAGCCACGCGTGACGTTGGGCACCAGCGCCGCGCGACGAATGATCCGGTGCGTGCGCGAACGGGGGCAGGACGGCGCGAACCGTGCAAGCGCGGCGCCGTTGTGCGTAGGCGGCGCAATGAAACCCGGATGCGCCCGCGTGACGACTTATGCGAGCATTTGGCATTCAAGTATTTTTCGCGGGCGCAAAGAAGGATAGTTATGGCGGTATACGAAATCAACGGCATGAAGCCCACGCTTGACCCAACGACGTGGATCGCCGAATCGGCCGAGGTCGTTGGCAATGTGCATTTCGGTGCGAACACCAGCGTGTGGTTCGGGGCGTTTATTCGTGCGGACAATGAGCCGATGGTGATTGGTGAAGGTACCAACATTCAGGAAGCGTCGGTGCTGCATTCGGACCCCGGCAAACCGCTCACGCTCGGTAAAAACGTGACAATCGGTCACAAGGTGATGCTGCACGGCTGCACCGTGGGGGACGGCTCGTTGATCGGCATCGGCGCGGTGATTTTGAACGGCGCAAAGATCGGCAAAAACTGCCTCGTCGGCGCGGGCGCGCTGGTGACGGAAGGCAAAGTGTTTCCTGACTGCTCGCTGATCGTTGGGAGCCCAGCGGTGGCCAAGCGTGAACTCTCGCCCGAGGCGATCGCCGGCGTTCATGGCGCGGCGACGCACTACATCGAAAACGCGAAACTGTTTCGGGCGTCGTTAAAGCGGATTGCGTAGCGCGTCTTGCGCCACGCGCCGATCTGTGCGCTGATCAGCTTTTAATGCCAAACGACAGCCGGCTGGTCGTTTCAGCGATTTTTCATGCTTAGTCGACTTTATAAAAATAGTGGCTTGAACGACCGACAGCCGGTCGTTCAGGCACAAAAGCCATAACATCGCAGATTTTGCCGTTCAACGCAGAATTGCGCGCAATGTTTCCTTGAACGCAGTGTCGCGCCAATGTGGCTCTTTGCCGCGCACGAATAGCGTTGCACCGCGCTCGGAACGGATCGGCTGATGAACGAGGCCGCGCGGCGCGAGGTGGTAGCTGCCGGGGCCGACGAGTTCATCGCCAATCGTGACCTCGCCTTCTAGCACGACGCATTCCTCGTCAATCGCGTGTTTGTGCGGCACGAGAAAGGCGCCCGGTTCGAGTTTGAGAAGGTAGCTCATGCTGCTGCCATCGGGCTCACGGCGCAGCACTTTCATTTTGATGCGCGGACTGAAGCGCTCCCACTCGCCATCGGTCGGGCGAACGGTGTTGGTGGCCGTGCCACGCTCCGATTCCGCGACGCGAGCCAGCAGGCGCGACTTCATGAAGCGTTCGGTCATCGGGTCAAGCGGCGCGGGCCGTACGGCCTCCGCAAAGGTGGCTTCAAGGTCAGTCGGAAATGCGGTGTCGAGATCGGGCGCGGTCATAGGATTGGTTGGGGTTTGCGAGCTCATCGTTGCGACTCCAGTGCGGTGCGCAGCTCGCCAAAGGCGCGATGAAGGAGTGTCTTGACCGAGCCGAGCGGCATTTGCCAATGCTCGGCGATTTCTTGGTGGGTTAAGCCGCGAAAAAACGCGAGGCTCACGGCTTGCCGCTCTTTGGCGGGCAGACGTAGCAAGGCGGCGTGCACGGCGCTGTTGGTTTCGAATTGGGCAATCAACTGCTCCGGTTCTGCCATCAGGCTCGCCTCTTGCGAACGAAACTCGTCCGGGTCTTCCACGCACTCAGCCACGTCTGCACGGCGCAGCGCGTCGAGAGCGCGCGAGCGGCAAATCGTCAAAAGCCAAGTAATCACTTTGCCACGCGCGGCGTCAAAACGGTTCGCCTCGCGCCACGCCTGAAACAATGTGTCGTCGGTCACTTCCTCGGCGAGGCCCGCGTCACGCACGATACGAAGCGCGAACGCATGCAATCGTTTGGCCGTTATGTCAAATAAGTCGCTTAGCGCCGCTTGGTCTTTTTGCGCCATACGCGCGACCAGCGCCGCCAGCACGCGATCTCGCTCGACGAGCGGATCGGGCTCCGCGGCCATCAATGGCGGCGGAGCCTGCACGGCGGACGAAAAGAAACCGGCGGGATTCACCATCAGTGAAAAATAATACGGAACGGGCGGGGCGGCAAGGGCATGCATAGCAGGCAGGGCAGGCTCGGAAAAGGCACACCCTTGCATACGGCGTTGCCGCGAATTTGGTTTTTAATGTCCAGATTGCGCGGCAGGCTCAAAACGCGACCCGTTGCGCGGGGCCGTTTGCGGGCGTGAGCTCGATGCTGCCAGTGGCTCGCGTCGGGCTCAGGGTCAGTTTCCCGTCGAGCCGCCCGCTGCCGCCGCGATTGCTGAGCGTGCAGGCGGTGCTGCGCGCGTCGGAGGATGGCGCGCAGTCGGCATTGACTTCGCCCAGTGCGACGTCGGCCACTCCCGCGCGATAGGTGGCGTCCGTCGCGCGAAGACTTCCCTTAATGGTCATCATTTGCCGCGAGAGCGTTGCCGACGCAATGTCCGTCGTAACGCCGCTGGATGACGCGCCAATGCTCGTTCCCATGGCGTACTGGAAGGGCAGCATTGCGGAAACGCGCTCGAGTTGAATTGCCGCGCTGAGCACATCGGCGGTCGCCACGCCGGTGAGCGCACCGCCAAGCTCACAACGCGCGCCTACAGGCGAAAACGACGGACGGCAAGCCCACGCCACGGGCAGCGCGGGCGCGACACCGACCACGCTCATGAGTGCGCGACCGTTCCAGACACTGCCCGACAGGCGATGCAGCTGCACGAATTTTGATGCTTCGGCGGGCAGGAACGCGACGACGACCGACGCGGGAAGCTGCCAGACGCAAACGCCGAGTGCGATCAATACGAGTGCGAGCAGTGCGAAAAGTTTTTTCATGGCGCGCGCTCCGCGTTCACCGAGAACGCCGTGCCGCTGCGCGTGATTTTGACTTGCCGCACATTGACCTTGGCTGCGTCTAGCGCGACCAGGCTGGCACTCAGTTCCGCGCTGCTTGCGGCTTGCCAGACCAGTTCGTCGGCGCTGCCGTTGCTGGCTGTCGCGGCATTGCGACGGATATTGAAGCGCGCAAAGACAGCCTCCGCGCTCGGGGCGGAGCTAGGTGTTGAAACTCCATTCGCACTGCGCCAAGTGGCTTGCGTTGCAGCATCGTTCGCTCGGGTCAGGGCTTGAGCGCGCAGCGTCACGAGAAAGACAGCAGAAATCAGCGCAACGGCGATGACAGCCGAATACACCAGACGGCGTTTCGACAACAGAGAGAGCGCATTGTTCGCGCCGATTTTTTTCATGGCAAGGCTACCCGCAGTCGCGGACTCGGTGAGCGCGTAGATTGCACGCTAAGGCCATTGCCTTCCAGCATGGCGGTAGCGCGCTGTAACGCGGCTGCATCGGTGGCATCGGCTAGTACGAGCACCCAAGCTCCGCCAGCGAATGTGGCACTCTGCAAGTTCGTGGAGACGTCGGGCGCGATCGTGCTGATGCGTTCGAACAGCGCGCCGGCGCCTTGCGTGGACGCTGACGTCGACGTCGCGCTGACCGCTGGTGGCGCCTTCGGCACCAGTGCAAATTGCATCGCAGCGAGCGCGGCACAGGCGACCGCACCTGCGGCGCACCAGCGCAGCGCTCGGTCCAGCGGCGTGGACTGAACACTCGCGCGTGCCTTCGGCGGCGCAACCAATTCGACGGCAGCAACGTCGGGCAGTACGCCATCGACAATCTCAACGCCGCTCGCCGCTCGCCAGAAAGCGAGCGTGTCGTCGCTCAATGCTGTGCGGTCGCGATTGACGAGAACGCACTGCGCGGACGCCGAATCAGAGACAGCGCCAATGGTTGCGGCGACAACCGACGGCAGCGTGTGACTGGCATCAACGGTCGCTTCAACCGCCGCCGCGCCGCGCTCGCCGACTATGTAGCCACCTGGCGCGTTTACCCAAAAAATCTTTCCCGGTTGCATTAGCCCCAAGAGGCGTGTCGCGCACGACTTTCCGGCAGCATTTGTTGCCGCGTCGCAGTACGCCACCAGCGAGTCGTTGGGCGCGCCTGCTACAGGCTTTGTCGCAATGCGCAGCGCGTGCGCAACGCCCAAATCACGCGTAACTGCCAGCGCTGCAGCTTGCAATTGCTCGGTGCTCGTCAACCGCGCAAAACCCGGTATGCGCAAGCGCAAAAGCCCGAGCGCAGGCGGCGTGAGGTCTGTGGGTGCGGTTTGTGGTGATGGGGAGTGTGTCAGGGTCAAAACTAAATGGGCGAAGATTGTGCGAAAGATTGCGTCAGGCTGCCGACTGTCTACGCGTTGGAAATGATGCGCGAAATCACCGTAGGACGTGCGTTAAGCGGGCGAAAGACTTGTAACTGTACGCGATGCGCTACGCGCTCGAAGCGAATGAGCGCGACGACCGAAAAATACTGCGTGTTTGCGCTAAACACGCCATCTGCATTAGGCTGCCCAATGAGGGTCGCGACCTCCGATCCGCTTGAAAACGGCTGTTGTGCGCGGCGTGCGAGCGCCTTATCGATGACGTCATTCGGCGCGCTCGGGAACGCGGCGGCGATGAGTTCGCGCGATGCGGTATTGGCGTTGATCGGTGTGGCTTCGGGTAGCACGATGGTCTTGGCAGCAAGTGTGCGCATGATGTTTTCATTAAAGCCGGGGACGTCAAGCAAATCACTCATGCTCAGCAGGGGAGCGTTACGCAGCGCGCGGCCGTAGCGTTGGCGTTCACTTTGGCCATCGTCAGTGATTTCGTCGCGATCAATGGTGTCAACCAGCGCGTCAACGAGTTTGGGGTCGATGCCAGATTGCGAAAACAGCGTTCGCGCGAGTGCGATGTTGGCGGCGCTTTTCATGCCACGTGGCGCAACGTTATTGAGATTGAAATTCGCTTGCAAATCGGTGATGCGACCCTCGATGGTGCCGCCTTCAACTGGTGTCGCCGGAAGCGCGGTTGCCCATAGTTCGCCGTAATGGTCCGTGGGCCCAAGGCGTGCGTCCGCAGCTAGGACGGTCATCGCCCACGAGGCAGCGGCGTCGGCCAAGGTGTAGCTCGCCTGTGTGTCGCGAGCGCGGTGTTCGCGCTCGAGCCAGCCAGAAAGCGGCACGATCATTTGCACGGCGACTGCGGCACCGAGCGCGGTGAGCAGCATGGCGATGACTAGTGCTGCGCCAGATTGGCGGGTCCTGAGCGCGGTAATCATCGAAGCGCCAGCGTTCGCTCAACGGTGTCAGTTGCAGCGCCCCCGCCCGCTGTGACGATGCGAATGCGTAGCGCACGTGGGTAAGTCGAAGCGGTTGGCGTGAACGTGACACCGTCAATGCTGTAGGTGAAATTCACGGCGTTGACATCAGCCATAGGGGTTTGCGCATTGCCGCTGTCTCGCGAAATCCGTTGCAGTGGCTGTCGATCGCTTCCGTTCATTCCCGTGGCAACTGGCGTCGTGATGTAGCGCACCGCCGTCACTATCGGATTGCCATCAATCGCAGGCTGCAGCAATGTCAGGCTGTCGCTGCTTCCCGAAAATTCAGTGAGTGAAGCGCGACGCAAATCAGCTTCAAGGGTGGCGAACAAGTCGTCGATTCGCTGCCACGTTGCGGCGTCGGCAATCACGCGATCACGCGAGGTTTGCAATGCGTCAATCGCGCGCCAACCGGTCAGCGTCATTAGGCTCGCGATAGCGAGTGCAATCAGAATTTCGACGAGCGTCATGCCGTGCACATGCGTTCGCTGAAGCTGAGATGCAACGATGTGGTTCATGGTCGAGATGAGAACCCCACTGCGTTCGCGAGAACATACCCGTCGCCGCCCGTGCGCATGACAGAAACTTCGACGCGCGAGAAGAGTGGGCTGGGAGTAGCGGTGACTTTGGCGATGGACGTGAAATCAACGCCGCCTTGTCTCGCTTGCTGCGTAAGCACCGCGCCAGAAGCTGCTTGTTGCGGCCGTAATCGAATTTCGGCGAGCGTGTTGTGCGCTACCCAACGCGCCAAGGTTCGATCGCGCAGCACGCCTTGGTCGATCGTGGCAACGAGCGCCGCGCGTGAGGCGGCGATGAGGCCCGTAGCTAGGATCGCCGAAGCAACGAGCACTTCGATCAGGCTAAAGCCGCGGGGAGCGTGCGTGCGGATTAAAGCTGTGTAAGCGGCCGTGGCCGCGATTTCAATGCAGTCATCGTGGCAAAGGCCGCTCACACGGGTTGCCATGCACGGCGACGGCGTCGAATCGTCAACGCGGGTGTGAGTTACAGGTTCCACGACCCGATGTCGGCCGCTTCACCTTCGCCGCCTGCCTTACCGTCCGCACCCATGCTAAACACGTCGATTTCGCCGTGCAGGCCGGGGTTGCTGAGCTGGTATGGGTTGCCCCAAGGGTCGTTGGGCAGGCGTGCGATGTAGCCGCCGCTGCGCCAGTTGTTGGGAAGCGGCGCAGATACTGGCTTCTCCACGAGCGCCTTGAGGCCTTGCTCGCCCGTGGGGAAGCGACTGTTATCGAGCTTGTACATGGTGAGCGTTTGCACCAATGTGGCGACGTCCTGCTTGGCGGCCGAGACTTTCGCATCGTGCAATCGCCCAATCACGTTGGGCGCGATGATCGCT
>JAGNQL010000020.1 GCA_017989135.1 Burkholderiales bacterium | reverse complement strand
CTCGAAACGCATCAAACGCGTTTTCTGCGCCACGTTTCGCATGAATTGAAAACGCCGCTGACGGCGGTGCGCGAAGGTTCGGAGTTACTCAACGACCGAATCGTCGGCGAGATGTCGATGCAGCAGCCGGACGTCGTGCGCATCATCCGTGACAACACCGTGTCGCTGCAGCGCCTGATTGAAGACCTGCTTTCGTATCAGCAGCACAAAAGTGCCACCGCGCTCAAGGTCGAAACCGTTGAGCTGCAACCGGTGATTGAGCGTGTTGTTCGCGAGCATCGGCTTGAGATGCTTTCGCGGGCGATTTCGGTGGATGTGCGCGGCGACGCGATCACGCTGCAAGCGGATCGCGAGCAGCTACGAGTCGTGTTGGATAATCTTGTGTCCAACGCGATCAAATACACCTCGGCGGGCGGTAAAGTTCGGATCATCAGCAGCATTGACGGCGCGGTCGCGCAAATCGACGTGGAAGACGACGGCCCCGGCATCGCACTCGAAGAACAAGAACGCGTGTTCGAATCGTTTTATCGCGGCGACGCGAGCGCCAATGGCAAGATCAAGGGCTCCGGCCTCGGTTTGGCGATTGTGCGTGAATATGTGCTCGCGCATCAGGGCCACGTGTACGTGGTCGATCCGGGCAAACCAGGCGGGCGCTTTCGTGTTCGCTTGCCACTAGATTTATCGCGCAGCGACGTTTCGCTCGCGCAGAACAATATGCAGACGCAAGGAGACTCAATTGCAGCATAAGGCACGGTCCGTTTTGTGGACCACTGGCCTCTTGATGCTTGGCGCGTTGACCGGGTGCGCTTCTGTGCCCGACGCAACGGTTGCGCCAAAGGTCGAGACGCAACCCGTCGTGACGCAAACGGTGTATGTACCGGTTTACGTTGAAGTGGAAAAGCAAGCGCCACCACCTGCTGCTCCCGAGCCCATTAAGTTGCCGGAAGATCAGGAACAGAGCCTAGCGCTGCTCTCCGATATGACTCGCGCCGCCAATGCTTCGGCTGAAGACCTGCGTAAAGATTTTGTTGCGGCACAAGGCTTGTTCAACAAAGATAAAACTAACGTGAACCGTTTGCGCTATGCGTGGCTTTCGGCGCTCATTGGGCCAGCGGCGGGCGACGATGCACGCCTACAAGGTTTGCTCGAGCCGCTGGTCGCCAAGACTGGCGGCTTGGCTGCCAGCCACCCGCTGCGCTCGATTGCTGACGTGTTGCTGGTGCAGGTTGCAGAGCGTGTACGCCAACTGCGTGAGGAGCAAAAGCGTGGCGACGCTTTGCAGCAAAAACTAGACGCACTCAAAGCGATCGAGAAGCAGCTTCTTGATCGCGAACGTCGTCGCAATTGATTGCCCGTTATGGCCGCTGACATTCTTTTGGTTGACGACGATCCCGATTTGCTCAAGCTCATTGGCATGCGCTTATCGGCGGCGGGCTACCGCGTAAAAAGTGCGGAGAGTGGCGAAATCGCACTCGCGCAAATTGCGGTGAGC
Organism: Burkholderiales bacterium; assembly: GCA_017989135.1. Classification (GTDB taxonomy): domain Bacteria; phylum Pseudomonadota; class Gammaproteobacteria; order Burkholderiales; family Casimicrobiaceae; genus Casimicrobium. The sequence goes on along the minus strand of JAGNQL010000020.1, from coordinate 24,661 downwards.
CGCCCGTCGGTGGTGGTGACCGATCTGCGTATGCCGGGTATTGACGGCATGCAGCTTTTCGAGCAAATTAATTCTCAACATCCAACGTTGCCGGTGATTATTCTCACGGCACACGGCACGATTCCTGATGCCGTGGCCGCAACGCAGCGCGGCGTTTTTGGCTTTCTCACGAAGCCGTTTGATCCCCAAGAATTGCTAAAGAAAGTAGCGCAAGCGGTAACCGTTTCTGGACTGTCAGGCACGCCAGGCGATCCGCGCAACGGCGCCGAAAACGACTTACGCGAGAACGCGTGGCGCGCGGAAATCGTGACGCGCAGCGCGAAGATGGACGACTTACTGCGCCGTGCACGATTGGTTGCGGATTCGATGGCGGCGGTTCTGGTGCTCGGCGAATCAGGCACCGGGAAAGAATTGTTGGCACGCGCGATTCATACGGCGAGTAGCCGCGCGACGAAGCCGTTTATGGCGATCAATTGCGCGGCGATTCCCGAGCAGTTGCTTGAAAGTGAACTCTTCGGCTACGCCAAAGGCGCGTTCACCGGCGCTGCGACGGCGCAGCAAGGTTTGTTTCAAGCGGCCAACGGCGGCACGCTGTTTCTCGACGAAATCGGCGACATGCCGCTCTCGTTGCAAGCGAAGCTTTTGCGCGTCTTGCAAGAGAGCGCCGTGCGACCCGTGGGTTCAACGCAAACGGTGAGTGTCGACGTGCGTATCGTGTCGGCGACGCATCGAAATCTTGATCAGATGCGCGCGGACCGCACCTTCCGTGAGGATTTGTTTTATCGCTTGAATGTGGTGGCGCTAAAGCTACCGTCGCTGGGCGAACGACGTGAAGATATTCCGCTTTTGGCGGCGCATTTCCTCAAGAAGATTGCAGCGCGCTACCGCAAACCTGTTCCAACGCTCGCGCCGGATGCGCTGGCCGCGCTCGTGTCTGCGCCCTGGCCCGGAAACGTGCGCCAGCTTGAAAATATGTTGGAACAGGCTGTTGCGCTTTCCACGACGCATGTGATTCCGCTCTCGCTCGTCCGCAACAGTCTGGACGACGATTCCGCACCGCTGGTGTCGTTCGAGTCAGCGCGCAAAACCTTTGAGCGCGACTATCTAGTTCGCATTCTCAAATTAACGGCAGGCAACGCCGCGCAAGCCGCACAAATGGCCGGGCGTAACCGCACCGAGTTTTACAAACTTTTGCAGCGCCATAACCTTGAGCCAGCGATGTTTAAGGACTGACGCCAACGCGCGGTCAAACCGACTTTAGCCACTGATTTACACAGATTGCACAGATATCCTCTCGCAAATCCGTGTTCATCTGTGTGAATCCGTGGCGTAAATCTTGCCGTTTAGTGATGAGTTGCATCGCACGAATTTTTTCTGTCCGGATACGTCACCCATGAACATTCAATTCAAAGTTTTGCGCGACGCCGCGCGCGCTAATCTTCCTGCGTATGCCACCACCGGTTCTGCTGGCCTAGATCTGCGCGCCTGCATTGATGCACCGATCGTGCTGGCCGCGGGCGCGACTACATTGATTCCGACGGGCATCGCGATTCACATTGCCGATCCAGGCTTTGCGGCGCTCATCCTCCCGCGCTCCGGCTTGGGCCATAAACACGGCATCGTGCTGGGCAATCTCGTCGGCCTGATTGATAGTGATTACCAAGGTGAACTCATGGTGAGCTGCTGGAATCGCAATCCAGCGGGCACCGCTCCGTTCACGATCGAACCGCAGGAGCGCATCGCGCAACTCGTCATCGTGCCGGTGCAGCAAGTGCAGTTTCAGCAAGTCACCGACTTCTCGGCCAGCGACCGAGGGGTGGGCGGGTTCGGCAGTACCGGACGGGCATGAGCGCCACCGCTTTAACGAGCACGAGCAAACGCGCCCGCGTGATCTGCGTCGGTGTGGCAACGCTCGATCAAATTTTTCGGGTTGATGTGATTCCCGAAGCGCCAGCGAAGTTCGGCGCGCTTGAATTCATCGTAACCGGCGGCGGCATGGCGGCCAACGCGGCGGTTGCTGTGCAGCGCTTAGGCGGTGAGGCGCAATACTGGGGGCGAGTCGGTGACGACGAAGTGGGCGACCAGATCGTGCATATGTTGGAGCGCGAGCATGTGGATGTGTCACATGTGTTTCGGCTGCCCGGCGCACGCTCAAAAACGGCGGCTATTTTGGTGGACAAACGCGGTGAACGGCTCATCTGCTCCGCGCCTGCGCAAGGCTATCCGCCGGACACGTCGTGGTTGCCTTTGCATGAAGTGAAAAATGTGCAGGCTGTGCAGGCCGATACACGCTGGAAGCCCGGTGCGACGGTGCTTTTCAACGCCGCCGCTGACGCGGGCATTCCCAGCGTGTTCGACGCCGACGGCGGCGAAGCGGAAGATGCGCTGGCCGTGGCAACACTTGCCACGCATCCGGTGTTCGGCGAGGCGCTGCTTGGACGACTGGGGCTCGGCGCCCCGGATGAAGCGCTTCCGCGCGTTTTCGGCGGGCGCAACGTAATTGCCGGCGTGACGCTCGGCGAGCGCGGCGTGGTGTGGTTTGACGGCAAGGCGCTGCATCGAATGAGCTCGCCGCACGTGAACGCGATTGACACACTCGCGGCGGGCGACACTTGGCACGGTGCGCTTGCCTTGGCGTTGGCAGAGCGTCAGCCGCTGCGCGACGCCATATCGTTTGCCTCAGACGCGGCGGCGCTTAAGTGCACGCGCTTTGGCGGGCGCGTGGGTATCCCTACGCGCGATGAGCTGATTACATTTCGTAACGCAATAGGTCACACAAACAGTTGAACTTTTTGAAATGTGCACCATCTCATGGGTGTGGCGAAACGAAACGTGGTTGTCCCCTCTTCCACGGTTCGTTGTCCTCCCAGAGCGGGTTTCCCCCGGCTCGCTCGTGGTGACGTTTAGGGCGACCTTATCCTCCGATGGGTCGCCCTTTTTTCTTTCCGCTGGGTGGCGCTTTGCCGCCCACGATTTCTGGGCCTCGGGTGCGCGCATCCGAGCCACATGACACACGCCGTTGCGTTCAATCGTCTAATATCGCGACTATAGCGGGCGACTGTGAAGCCTCGCCCTGAGAAAGGTCTTTTCCATGAGTGGTAGCTGGCAAAAAATGGCGTGGGTGGGTGCGGGTGCAACCATTGGTGTTGCGCTGACTCTGGCAATCTCTGTCGATGCCAATCGCGATGCGAAGTCCGCGATTCCGGTCGATGAACTACGCACGTTCTCCGAAGTGTTCTCCCGCATTAAGAGCGACTACGTGGAGCCAGTCAGCGACAAACAGTTGATCGAGCAAGCGATCAGCGGCATGGTGTCGAGCCTTGATCCGCATTCTGTGTTTCTCGATGAATCCGCGTTCAAAGAATTGCGCACTAGCACTACCGGGAAGTTCGGCGGTATCGGCATTGAAATCGGCACCGAAGATGGTTTCATCAAGGTGATTTCGCCGATTGACGAAACGCCTGCCGCGCGCGCTGGCATCCGCGCGGGCGACCTGATCACCAAGGTGGACGGCGATTCAACGCGCGGCCTGACCACGACCAAAGCGGTCGACAAAATGCGCGGCACGCCGGGCACCAAAGTGCGCCTAGAAGTCTTCCGCAAGGAAGATCGCAGCACGCAGACGTTTGCGCTCACTCGCGAGCAAATCAAGATTCAGGGCGTGAAAGCCAAGATGGTTGAGCCGGGCATTTCGTTTATTCGGGTACGCACCTTTAACGAAACCACCGTTGCCGATGTCTCGAAAACGCTTTCCGAGCAGAACGCACAAACGCCGCTCAAAGGCGTGGTGCTGGACCTGCGCAATAACCCTGGTGGTTTGCTCGACGCTGCCGTTGGCTTGTCCGCGATGTTCCTGCCGAAAGACGCGCTGGTGGTTTACACCGAAGGCCGCATGGAAGGCACCAAAACGCGGTACACCGCGAACAAGGATTACTACGCACGACGTGGAGTCGATCCACTCGCAACCGCGCCGGAGATTTTTAAGACGGTGCCGTTGGTCGTGTTGATTAACGGCGCAGCGGCTTCTGCCTCCGAAATTGTGGCCGGTGCGCTGCAAGATCACAAACGTGCCACGGTGATGGGCACGACGACGTTCGGTAAAGGCTCGGTGCAAAACATCGTTGCGTTGTCGCAGACGACGGGCGTGAAGCTGACTACCTCGCGCTACTTCACGCCGAACGGCCGCTCGATTCAGGGCACGGGCATTGAGCCTGACGTATTGATTCAGCAGCTGACGATGGACGGCGTGATGTCACCGAAGTTGCAACGCGAGAAGGATTTGTCGCGTCACCTCGTGGGCAAGAACGAAACCAAAGAAGCGAACCCGGAAGAGGACCTGACGGAAGAGGCGCAGGAAGCCAAGCTGATCAAAGTGCGCGAAGACAGCAAGAAGCTCAAAGGCTTCGATTGGGGTAACGAGAAAGACTTCTTGTACGCCCAGGCGCTCAACAAGGTGAAGGGTTTGCCGGTGGTGCGCAGCACCGTTGAAGCCGTCGGCACGACCGCGAAGGCGAGCGTTTCGGATGCGAACCCCGCTGCACCGGCAACGCAAGTTAAGTAGCGCGTCGTCTCGTTCGCTTGCTTCCATGGTCGCCCGCCCAAGTGCGGGCGCGTGTGATTCGAATCAGCTTTTATGCACCAACGACCGCCAGGTGGTCGTTGGGCGCAAGTATTTAGCTATGTCGACATATTGATTAATTTGGCTTTAATGACCGCCAGGCGGTCGCGGAAGGCAAAAAGCTGTTAATTTTGTTTGCCTGTCGTCATTAGATTTTGGGCGGCTGGTGCGAAAAAATCAGCGTCGGCTGCCAATCTTTCCAACGCGGGTCAAGACGAAAGGTCAGCACGCCTTTCTCATCGGCAGTGAACGTGTGAATCGCGCGACCATCCTTCATCACCTTAAGTGTTTGCCCGTTTGGCTGCGGGTACGTGATGGGAATGTCCACGTTCGTAATCGACGGGAAAAACAGCATGTAGCCCAACCATCCGAGCACGTCTTTCGCGGCGGTTTGGAGTTGGCGCACTGTCTCTTCAACCTCGGAATACGGAATTTCCCCGGCGATCGACCAGTTGATTCCGAGCGTGACGGAACCACCGATCATGCCCTTGGGTTGATTGCTGCGAAGCTCCGCGTCGGTGTTGTACATGTCCGCGCGCAACGGCAGCTTTACTGTGCCGTCTTGCGCGATGGGGATCGGAATGCTCAGCTGGTCGTTGACCAGAGCGACACGCACGTCTGAGAGCTTTATCTTGGGGTCTTTTGCGGTGACCTTGATCTGCAACGCCACGCGATCAATCTTCGAATCTTGCAAGCGTTTCAACCGCTCATAGACTGAGTCGTAGGGCATGACGGCAGCGTTCTTCGGGCTGATGACTACGACTTCCTCAACTCGCTCGGCGCCGGCGTTGCCTGTGGTCGGGCCGTCGGCCGCTAACGCCGCACGCGGCGTTAGCAAAAGCGCGCAGAACACAGTCAGTAGGCGCAGATAGGTACTTGTTTCAAACGGCATCATTAAGTCCACAAAATTAGTTCAACCATACGATGTAAGATTTTGTGAATAAGTTCCGTGAGTTTCAGAGTTTTGAATCCCCGCCGTCCAGCAGTTTCAGGCCAGTCTGATTGACGTGCGCGCAACGCGACGATGTAATCACTGCGCTGCGATCGGTCAGCCAACGACGGGGAAATACTATGAATTCAGGAAATTTGGGTAAGCGAGCATTCGCAGAATTGATCGGCACCTACTGGCTCACGCTCGGCGGCTGCGGCAGCGCTGTGCTCGCGGCGGCGTTTCCGAACGTGGGCATCGGTCTGCACGGCGTGTCGCTTGCGTTCGGCCTCACGGTGCTGACGATGGCGTACGCGATTGGCCACATCTCTGGCTGCCACCTCAACCCGGCCGTATCGGTGGGTCTGGCGGTCGGCGGTCGCTTCAAGTCATCCGAGCTACTGCCATACATTGCGGCGCAAGTGATTGGTGCCATCTTGGCCGCTGGCACGCTTTATTTAATTGCGACCGGCAAAGCGGGCGTCGACATCGTGAAAGGCGGCTTCGCCTCAAACGGATTCGGTGAGCACTCTCCCGGTGGTTACAGCATGGCCGCAGCGCTGATCACTGAAGTGGTCATGACCGCGATGTTCTTGTTCGTCATCATGGGGGCGACCGACAAGCGCGCACCGGCCGGCTTCGCGCCGATTGCCATAGGTTTGTGCCTCACGTTGATTCACTTAATCAGCATCCCCGTGACCAACACCTCAGTGAACCCTGCGCGCTCCACTGGGCCTGCGCTGTTCGTTGGCGGCTGGGCGCTTGAGCAACTTTGGTTATTCTGGGTCGCCCCGATCATCGGCGCGGCAATCGGAGCCGTCGTTTACAAAGTGGTCGCGGACGAGAAAGCGTAATCTCGCGACACTCATGAAAAAGGGCGACCTAGGTCGCCCTTTTTTGTGGAGTAGTTGCCCGCTCCCGCGAGAATCGCTAGCTACGCATCCAAGCGCTGCCCCAAAGGTTGAGCGCACGCGGCCCATGTGGCCACTCTCGATACGCTTGCTCAGGCGTCATATGCTCAAGCTCCGACGAAAACTCCACTTTGTAGCCGTCCGGGTCTTCGATCATGAAGAAGAGGTTGTTGCCCACGCCATGCCGCCCTGGGCCCCACCAAAGTGGAATCTCCAAGTCACCGCAATGGTCCGCCCAATCGCGAATGGCATTCCAGTTCGGCACCTCATAGGCGTGGTGATCAGGCCCCGCCTGCGGTGCGCGAAACACTGCGAAGCTATGGTGCTCTTCATCTGAGCGCACAAACGCCGACGACAAATCACCATCGGTGTCAACAACGCGGTCGGACTCCACGAAGCCAAGGACGTCGCGATAGAAATCGAGCATTTCTTTGGTTTGCGTCGAAGCACACACAAAGTGCTGTAAACGTCCGGGAAGTGGCAACGTGTCGGGATCAACGTCAATGCCGAGCGTCGCAGTCGTAGCAGCAGGTGCTGCCGCCGGTGCAACGCAAAACACCATCGCCCGCCCATCAGGGTCGATCAGTTCAAAGGCATGCGCGCCCAACACCGCATCGGGTTCGAGCGAAACCGTGGCCACGCCCTTTGCCGCGACATGTGCTCGGTAGGCCGTCCATTGCGCCTCATCCGGAAACGAAAACGCGACGCGCGGCACAGTTTTAGTAGGACCAACGCTAAATCGCATCAAACGCTGCGGTCCGACGAGCTGCCACGTGTTCCCGTCCAGTTGCGTGAGCGTGTCGCTCAGTAGTTGTGCGTACCACTCCGCGCTTGCCTGCGCGTCAGGGGATGAACGCTCCACTAAGTGCAGTCGGGCATTCCAGAGGGGGTGAGCTGGGTTGAAGGCGGCGTTCATGTGCCAAATGTATCGCGACACCCTTCGTATGGCTAGGCGATGGATCGATGGCATGCATTGAGCGATAAGCGGGCGACGCGCAGGCGTTTCGGCGGCGCACTACGCGCAGCAGTTTCGACGGCGCCACTCGGCTGCGTCACGGTCTAGGCGCGGCTGCACGAACCGTGCGTTGGATCATCGCGTTTCCGAGCGCCTGACAACTGTTCCGGCAGGAAACTGGCGCATCGACATCGGTAATCGCGCGAGAATAAAAAAACCCGCCGTAGCGGGTTTTTTTCGGCATGCGCCGAGTTCGCTCGCCGAACCAACTGCAGGAGAGAGGTTGCAGTTGGCTCGGTGACGAATGTCGTGCTAGCGGCTGTAGGCGGTCTCGCCGTGAGCCACGATGTCGAGGCCTTCGCGTTGCTCGTCGTCGGCTACGCGCAGACCTACGATCAGGTCGGCAACTTTGAACGCGATAAACGCGACTACTGCTGTCCAAACGATGGTCAAACCGACTGCTTTGGCTTGGATGATGACTTGATCGACCATCGAGAAGTCTGCGGCCTTGATAACACTTGCCGTCACCCAATCCGAGACGTAGCCAGGGCCGCCGAGGTTCGGGCTATTGAACACACCCGTTGCCAGCGCGCCGAAGATGCCGCCCAATGCATGCACGCCGAACACGTCGAGTGCATCGTCAACTTTGAGCATTTTCTTCAGACCCGTCACGCCCCACAAGCAGATGACACCAGCGAGGAAGCCGATGACCAGCGCGCCCATCAGACCCACGTTGCCGGCGGCAGGGGTGATCGCCACAAGGCCAGCAACCGCGCCAGACGCCGCACCGAGCATGGACGGTTTGCCTTTGAGGAACCATTCAGCAAAGATCCACGACAGTACAGCGGCAGCCGTTGCGACGAACGTGTTGAGGAAGGCCAGACCGGCAGTTCCGTTGGCTTCGAGTGCTGAGCCGGCGTTGAAGCCGAACCAGCCCACCCACAGAAGCGACGCGCCAACCATCGTCAACACCAACGAGTGAGGAGGGAAGGCTTCTTTGCCGTAACCGACACGCTTGCCAACGAGGTATGCGCCGACAAGGCCCGCGACACCCGCATTGATGTGAACCACGGTGCCGCCTGCGAAGTCGAGCGCGCCCCATTGCCAAATCTTGCCAGCGGTTGCGTTCAGGCCGTCAACAAGCTTGGCGTCTGTGTATGCATCGGGGCCGGGCCAGAACCACACCATGTGAGCGACTGGGATGTAGCTAAACGTGAACCAGATCACTGTGAAGATCAGCACCGCCGAGAACTTCATGCGCTCCGCGAAAGCGCCAACGATCAGCGCGCAGGTGATGCCAGCGAACGTGGCTTGGAAGGCCATGAAGACGATTTCCGGGATGACAACGCCCTTGCTGAAGGTAGCTGCCATCGCGAACGTGCCGGTCACGTTGTCGAACAAACCTTTGCCGAACAGTCGACCCGTACCACCAAAGAAGGCGTTGCCCTCGGTGAAAGCGAAACTGTAGCCGTAGATTAGCCACAGCACCACGACCAACGAGAACGTGACCATCACCTGCATCAGGACGGACAGCACGTTCTTCGAGCGGACTAAGCCGCCGTAAAAGAGCGCAAGGCCGGGCACCGTCATCAGGATAACGAGGAGCGTCGAGACCATCATCCAGGCGGTGTCGCCCTTGTTTGGCTCTGGTGCTTTTGCGGCTGGCGCAGCAGCAGCAGCAGGCGCTGCCGCCGCCGGAGCAGCGGCGGCTGGAGCAGCCGTTGCAGGTGCGGCTTCAGCAGGCTTTGCGTCGGCCGGTTTAACGTCAGCTGCTGGTGCAGGCGCGGCGGCAGGAGCCTGCGCCATGACCGGGCTCGCGCCCAGTGCAAATGAGGCGCAGAGCGCGCCGACAAATAGACGTAATTTCATGTTCATGATCCCCCGCTTAAAGCGCGTCCGGACCGGTTTCACCGGTGCGAATACGAATGACTTGTTCGACTTCAAAAACGAAGATCTTGCCGTCGCCGATTTTGCCGGTGTTGGCGGCTTTCTCGATGGCCTCGATCACACGCTCGACGAGTTCGGTTTTCACCGCGACTTCAACTTTCACCTTGGGCAGAAAGTCGACGACGTATTCGGCACCGCGGTAGAGCTCGGTGTGGCCTTTTTGACGTCCGAAGCCCTTGACCTCAGTGACGGTGATGCCCTGCACCCCAACGCCAGCGAGGGCTTCACGCACCTCGTCGAGCTTGAAGGGTTTAATAATGGCGCTAATGAGTTTCATGAAGCGTTCCCCGGATTTAGATTAGAACGATTTGGTGTATTTGACGAGCGCGTAAGGCGTCGTCTTGCCTTGGAACTTCTCAGCAGGTGGTGTGTAGAAACCCTTGTCGGCGTCCGTTGCGGTTACGCCACCGGAGAGCACAAAGCCGTTCCCGAAGTCGTACGCGAGTTCAACTTTGCCGTCCGTGTATGAAGCGGTGCTGTTGTTTTTGATGCCTTGACGACCCACGTGAACGTTCAGGTTCAAACTGTCCATCAACGGGAAGGTGGCATTGAGTTCAAGGTAGTAGCTGCCGCGAGCATTCGGAATCGCGAACACTGATGGCGACACAACGTGCGAGTACTTCGCCGTAAACATCTTGAAGGTGCCAGCGACGTAGAGCTCCGTCGTGTCGCCGCGCGTTGCGCCTGGAACCAAAGAGCCTGGGTAGTAATACTGCAACACACCGACGTCGTAGCCGAAATCACCCACCGCACCCTTGTAGCCTGCATAAAGGTCGATTTCTGCGTTGCTGTTAGAAATACCGTAGTCTTTCAACCAACGAATGGATGAGCCCCAAACGCCAGCGTAAAAGCCTTCTGACGGCGCGTAGTCAAAACCGAGTTGAAGTGCTGGTTTGAAGCCAGATTGGTTCAAGCCACGATAGATGTATGAACTGGCGATGCCTACGTTTGCCGAGAAGGGCGAAGCAGGCTCAGCGGCTGGTGCCGCAGGTGCTGGTGCGGTTTGTGCGAAAGCAGCGCTTGCAAACAGCGCGGATAAGGCCGCGGCGACGAGGGATTGTTTTACGTTCATCGTGAATCTCCAGAAAATTGATGGCGAGGTCTTTGTTGTTAGGTCGGAACGAAGTCCGCAGTTCAGACAGTGAATTGCAAGCGCCGTGCCAGCGTTAAAGCATCGAAAAACGTGCTGGCAGCGCTCAATTGGTGCGATTTGCTGCAGTGCAGCGTAGATGGCGCTAAATTGGTGCGTAACGCCCCTCGCGAGTGACGCAGGCCGTTTGCTACACTTTTCGCATGACTCTCGACGAACTCGCTGGCCAACTGAAGGCCCTGCTCGCTGGTAACCCCGGCGAAGACTTGCAGAAAAACCTCCGCGCCACGCTTACCGCGGGTCTCGCGCGCATGGACGTGGTCACCCGGCAGGAATTTGACGTCCAGCGCGAAATGTTGGATGCGCTGCGCGCGCAAATTGATGAGCTGACGTCCAAAATCGACGCGCTAGAGAAATCGCGCGATTGATCGCACGTTCGGTCGACATCGAGACCGGGTGGTGGGCGTGACCCCTTAACGGTTCGGTGCAGTTAGCGCATCGCTTGTTTGAGCTGGCGAGCGTAACCGCGTGCCGAGAACGCTATCCGTTGTTTTCTCGAAAGCGCCCTATCCGCACGGCAGTTTGTCCGAGTTTTGGGCTTGGTACGGGCATCACCATCACCGCATCGGCGTGTGGTGTGCGAATTTCGGTTAGACCGTCAAGCGCGATCAAAGTACCCGCCGCAGGCAATACTTCCAAACTCTGCAGCGGCCGAACCCAGCGAAACGTCGCGCTTCGCAAGGTGACGACGGTGCTGATGTCCACTACGCGTTGCGCGTTGTGTACAACCGGCGAAATACGCTTTTCGAGCCACAGGTCATCAAACACTCCGAAGTGCCGTAGAAAACGCCACATCACTTGCGTCGCCACTTCGCCAACGGCCGCTTCCCAATGCTGCCCGCACTCCACGAGCAGTGCGCTTTTTTCTTTTGTCTGGTCACCAAAGGCTGCGTAATCGCGCAACCGCTTTCCCGCCGCGTGGCCAGAATCGACGAGGACGTGCGGCGGTACGCCCACGGCTTTGGCCAGAGCAAGGCCTTTGGCGGTATCTCCCGCTAGTGCAATCGGCGGCGCAGGCTCCAGCATCGAATGCAGGTCAAGCAGGTGATCTACGGTGTCGAAAATGGGGCGCAGCGCGCGCGCTCGACGCAGCTCAACGGAGTCGCGCGGACCATCAAGCGTTGCCGTATCCCACAAGCGATTGAAGTCTTCGTCCACACAACGCGAGTCGTAGGGTTTATCGCGGTTAAACGCGTTGTATGCATCTACGTTGGCAAACACCACCGAGAGGGTGCCACGCGGGGAAAGGAGGCCCGCCGTCAATGCCCGCAGTAGCGCATCGGCCGCAATTGCACCGCACACCTCGTTGCCATGAACCAAAGCAGTGACGCACACGTGCGGCCCCGGAACCGTGCTCGCAAAACTGTGCACGTATGGCACACCAGTGTTGCCCGCCGCCCAGGGTGACAGATCCGGAAAAATCGTTTCAATGGTTGCGCTCATGGGCATCGCTTAATCCGTAGGTCGGTTATTCTGTGCGTCTAAATTTATCGCGCGGGCATACCATGCACTTCTCAAAACGAAAAATCACCACGTCACTGCGAAACATTATGGCCTTCTGTGCTTCGGGCGCGCTGGCGGCGTTCGCTTTTTCGCAGACCATCACGATCGGGCTCTCAGGCGACATCACAGCCTTCGATCCGCACTATCACAACGTCGGACCGAATAATGCTGCCGCCGCGCACGTGTTCGATCACCTCGTAAACATGGACGAACGTCAGCGTTTGATGCCGGGGCTCGCGCTTTCATGGAAGGCGATTGATGATTTGAATTGGGAATTCAAATTGCGCAAAGGCGTGAAGTGGCACGATGGCGCGGATTTCACGGCCGATGACGTGGTGTTCACATTGGATCGCGTACCGAAAGTGCCTAATTCGCCATCGTCATTCTCGACGTATGTAAAAAACATCAAATCGATCAAAGCGGTCGATTCACACACTCTGGTGATGACGACTGAAAAGCCACACCCGTTGCTGCCCAACGATCTAGCGACGGTGTACGTGATCTCTAAAAAAGCCGCCACCGGTGCCAGCACCGACGACTTCAATACCGGCAAAGCCGCGATCGGAACCGGGCCATACAAGTTCTCACGCTTCGCCAAAGGCGATCGCCTCGAACTCGTGCGCAACGACGCGTGGTGGGGCGGTAAATCGCCTTGGGAAAAAGCCACGCTTCGTATTCTCACTAACGATCCGGCGCGTGTCGCCGCATTACTCGCAGGTGATATTCAAGTCATTGAAAACGCGCCGACATCAGATATTTCACGCCTTAAAAGCGACAAAAATTTGTCGATCGCGCGCGTTGGTTCGAATCGTTTGATTTATCTGCACATGGATTCAAACCGGGACGTCGCGCCGTTCATTACCGATAAGGCGGGCAAACCGCTCGCGAAGAATCCATTGAAAGATCCGCGTGTGCGCAAAGCGATTTCGCTGGCGATAAACCGCGACGCGATCGTCGGCAAAGTGATGGAGGGCGAAGCCGTTGCAGCGGGCCAACCATTGCCAGACGGCTATCCGGGCACTTCGAAGAACTTGAAGCCCGACAAATTTGATGCAACCGCCGCGAAGAAATTGCTAGCCGACGCGGGCTATCCCGATGGCTTCGGTATTACCATCCACGCGCCAAACAATCGCTATGTGAACGACGAACAAATCGCGCAGGCGATCGCGCAAATGCTCACGCGTGTGGGCATTGCCACGAAGGTCGAAGCGATGCCTTCGTCCGTGTATTTCACGCGCGCCACAAAACTTGATTTCAGCTTGATGCTGCTCGGGTGGTCCGCTGGGTCAGGCGAAATGTCGGACAGCCTGCGTCCGCTACTAGGTACGTTCGACACCAAGAAGGGTTGGGGCAACGCCAATCGTGGTCGCTATTCGAACGGCAAGTTTGACGCCATGCTCGAGGATGCGTTGGTCACAATCAACGACGCTAAACGTGAAGCGCTGCTCGGCCGCGCCACCGAGATCGCGATGGCCGATCAAGGCATTGTTCCCCTGCATTTCCAGATGAACGTGTGGGCGATGAAGAAAAATTTGACCTATACCGCGCGTACCGACGAGTACACATTGGCGTGGATGGTGAAACCCGCAGCAAAGTAGCGCTTCTGCGGTGGTTCGCCTCAGTGCGGACAACTTTTTTGCACGCCCGAGAGAATCATCTGCTGCCTTCGAAATGACCACACACTTCATTAATAATCGCCGCGTAAACGGCAGCACGAATGAAACCATCGCCGTGCTCGATCCGAGCGACGGACAGGTGTTTGCGCACATCGCGCGTGGCAATGCGCAGGACATTCAAAAGGCGGTTAGTGCTGCACGCACGGCCGCGGATGGCGGAACCTGGAGCCGCCTTGCTCCAATGGAGCGGGGGCGATTGCTGCACAAGTTGTCCGACGCGATCCTCGCGCACCACGACGAACTCTGGCAGCTCGAAATGCGCGACTGCGGCAAACCGGTAAAGCAAGCGAAGGCCGACGCGACGGCCGTCGCGCGCTATTTCGAGTATTACGCCGGTGCGTGCGACAAACTGCACGGCGAGACGATTCCGTACACACCGGGTTACGCGGTGATGTCGTTCTACGAGCCGCATGGCGTGACCGGGCACATCATTCCGTGGAACTATCCGATGCAAATTTTCGGGCGCTCCGTCGGCGGCGCGCTCGCAGCGGGCAATGCCTGCGTAGTGAAACCCGCCGAAGATGCGTGCTTGTCGCTTCTGCGCATCGCCGAGCTCGCTGCTGACGTCGGCTTCCCTGACGGCGCGCTGAATATCGTGACGGGATACGGCCACGAGGCCGGACAGGCGCTCGCCGACGCAGTGGGCATTGATCACATTTCCTTCACGGGCTCGGCCCGCGTTGGCACGATCATCGCGCAGAGCGCGGCGAAGCGGCATGTGCCGGTCACGCTGGAGCTTGGCGGGAAAAGCCCGCAAATTGTTTTTGCTGATGCCAATCTCGACGAAGCCGTGCCAGTCATCGTCAATGCGATTATTCAAAACGCCGGGCAAACGTGCAGCGCGGGCTCGCGGTTGTTGGTCGAAGCGAGTGCGTATGAGCGTGTGTTGGCCGCAGTCGGCGAGCGCATCAGCGCGCTCAAAGTCGGCGCTGCCTCCATGGATCTGGATGTCGGTCCGCTCATTCGCGCGAATCAACTGGAACGCGTGAATGGGTTTCTGGCCAATGCTGCGTCGAGCGGCTTGCGCGTTGTCGCACAGGGCCAAATCGCCGCGAACGCACCAGCCACTGGCTTTTACGCCAAGCCAACGCTGGTTGCCGATGTACCCGTTGACGCGTCGCTCGCATGTGACGAAGTGTTTGGCCCGGTGCTCGCGGCGATGCCCTTCAAGGATGAAGCCGATGCCGTTCGCCTCGCAAACGCCACCGAATACGGCCTAGTCGCGGGCGTGTGGACCGAAAACGGCGCACGTGGAATGCGCATGGCGCGCGCAGTGAAAAGCGGCCAAGTGTTTATCAACAACTACGGTGCGGGTGGTGGCGTGGAGCTGCCCTTTGGCGGCGTGAAATCGTCGGGCTATGGACGCGAAAAAGGGTTCGAAGCGCTGTACGGGTTTAGTGTGATGAAGACGGTCGTGGTGAAACACGGTTAGCAGCGGTGCGGAAGGCGTACGTGGGCGAGCCGGTGCTGGTTCGCCGCACCTAGTTGATTCTCTCTCCACGTGTTTTGTATCGCCACCAGCGCGCTCTGTGGCC
Source organism: Burkholderiales bacterium (assembly GCA_017989135.1). Lineage (GTDB taxonomy): Bacteria > Pseudomonadota > Gammaproteobacteria > Burkholderiales > Casimicrobiaceae > Casimicrobium. Next base: position 9,438 of record JAGNQL010000020.1, on the reverse strand, counting down.
GCGCGTGGCCAGTCACTTTTCTTGCTTCGCCAAGAAAAGTAACCAAAAGAAGGCGACCCCGATATTCGCCCTGATCCTGCGGTGCTCGCAACGGGCGGGACCCGCACAAATCGCCCGATGGCGCGCTAACCGCGCGCAGTGGGCTCATGGTGCGGGTCTACGACCGCGCGTTGCTCCGCTCCTCGGGGTCGAATACACGGGGACCCCGTCGAACGGATGCTTGATCGCTTCGCGATTGGGTTGGGGGAACCCGGATGCGAGCATCCGGGCTACGCTGCTAGTTAGTTCCTGCGCTTAGAGTCAAGCGTTGTAGATAGGAGTCAACTTTAGTTTCAAATGATGCCAAAAAATCAGCGTGTTCGTGCTGCTCATCAAGCGCTTTCGCCCGAACAACGCATACCCCAATTTCCTTGCATTGTTCGGGGGTGGCTCCGTTCATGCCATAGAGAATTCCCGCTGGCCACTCGTGCTCACAGTGATGAAACCAAGCGATTAGATGCGACAACACCCGTTGCTTGGCATCTGCATCGCATGGGGAAGCAGCAACCAATTCCTCGGCTAGTTCGAGTGCCGATTTGTACCCAATCTGCGCCCAAAGATGCTTTGCGGAGTAGAGGTTCTGCATGCAAGCCTCAAGCCAACCGATACACCACGGATCGCCGAGTTTGTAACCCGTAAGCAGCACGGGAAAAACTACGCCCTCAAAAATCTCATGGCGCATCCTTTGGGAGACACTTCGGTTCGTCAGGTACCAGCGTGTCCAATCTTCCCGTTCCTCGTTTGAACAAAAACTGTCGATGAATTCCTTTAGGGCTTTCGTTGATAGCCGGTTATCGCCGCGAGAACGAGCCGCTTCATAAAGATCAAAAAGTTCTGCGTTCATCTGTCAGGCCGGAAGTCGACGGGCGGTATTGGTGTTGACGCCAGCGTAACAGCGTAGCCCGGACGCTCGCATCCGGGTTTCCGTCACCCAATCGCGAAGCGATCATTATTTGCTTTTACCGCCCCGTCGCCCCGCGCCGAGGAGCGGAGCAACGGGCGGTCGTAGACCCGCACCATGAGCCCATTGGTTGCGCGTTAGCGCAACTTTCGGGCGATTTGTGCGGGTCCCGCCCGTTGCGAGCACCGCAGGGAACAGCGGGGTTCGGGGCTAGCCTTTTGGGTACTTTTGGGCAATGCCAAAAGTACCTCGCCCAGCGGGCGAAACGAAACCGTGGCAAACGAACCGCCTAGTGAAATCAAACCCTTCGCTGCGCTCAGGGCGAACGGAGAAGTTGCACCCCAATACAATCCAACGATGACTTCAATTCTTCGGCCGCGTCTGGCCCTTATTGCGGCGGTGGCGGCTAATGGCGTGATTGGACGCGATGGCACGATGCCGTGGCATCTCTCTGCCGACCTCAAGCATTTCAAAGCGCTCACCACGGGCAAGCGCATCGTGATGGGGCGGCGTACGTGGCAAGCGTTTCCCCGCCCGTTGCCCAATCGTGAACACGTCGTCGTTTCGTCGTCGGAGTTGACCTTGCCCGCGGGCGTTATTCAAGTGCCTTCGCTGGCGGCGGCACTGGCGTTGCCGGCGCATGCTGAGAGTCCAGTATTTGTGATTGGCGGCAACGCGATGTATCGCGAGGCGTTGCCATTGACGGATGACTTGTATCTCACTGAGATTGCGCAGAACGTCGACGGCGACACTGTGTTTCCTGAGTGGGACCGCACGCAATTTCGTGAAGCATCACGCGAAACGCACGCCGCGCCGCTCATCAATGGCGGGCCGGACGTGACATTTTCGTTCGTGCATTACGTGCGCCGATGAGCGAAGGTACGGACAACGCCGACGCCCGCGCTGCGTACCTTGCTGGTATTCGAGAAACGTTCGCGCTGATTCCATCGTATGTGCCCTTCGGGCTCGTGTGCGGTGTGGCCGGCGTGCAGGCGGGACTTGGCGAGTGGGGCGCGGTGGCGCTGGCGGCGTTTGCGTTTGCAGGCTCGTCGCAAGCGGTGCTCACGCAGTTTTTGTCGAGTGGTGCACCGCTTCTCATCGCGGTTCTATCTGGACTAGTGGTGAACTTGCGTATGGCGGTTTACAGTGCCGCGATCTCGCCGCGCATTGCCGGCGCGACACGCAAAGAGCGGCTGTTGTGGGCGGCGTTTCTCGTCGACCAAACCTTTATCTCGAACGAAGCGCGGCACCAGCGCGGCGAACACCAGCAGCACGCGCTCGCGTTCTATTTGGGCTGCGCCACGATGCTCTGGCCGTGGTGGGTGTTGATGAATGCGATCGGCGCGTTTGCAGGCGCGAAATTGCCTGCGAGTTGGCAGCTTGAATTCACCATTCCGCTGTCGTTCGTGGTGATGGTCGTGCCGCTGTTGAAATCACGCGGACAAGCCGTTGCGGCGATGGCCGGCGGTGCGGCCGGCGTGCTTCTGTACGCGATGCCGTTGAAGACAGGACTGATCGCCGCGTGTGTGTTTGGCACGTGCGTCGGGATGCTTGTTGACGCAATCATGACGTCACGACAGAGCCACAACGAGGCGGCGAAATGAACTGGGGCAGCTTCGGTTCTGTGGACGGTTGGCTCGCGATTCTGGGCCTGTCGGTCGGCACATTTCTTATTCGCTATTCGTTCATCGGATTGCTCGCAGGCAAGCGTTTGCCGCCGCGATTTGAACGCGCGCTGCAGCTCGCTGTGCCCGCGATTTTTGCGGCGTTGGTGTTGCCGTTGATATTGATGCAAGCAGGGCAATTTGATCTGCAGGCGCGCTGGCCGCACATCGTCGCCGCGGTCATCGCGGGCGCGTACGCGTGGTGGCGCCGGGGCATGTTCGTCCCGCTACTCGTGGGAATGGTCGCGTTGCATGTACTGCTGTTGCTCACCGGAAAATAGCGGATACAGCTTTTAACGCTAAACGACAGTCTGGCGGTCGTTGCGGCCAAATTTTGCCTATTATCGACTTTACAAAAAATAAGCGTTAACGACCGCCTGACTGTCGTTAACGCGTAAAAGCTGTTAATCCGCTGGCGTGTGTTTGCGAAAGAACGGCAGCATGCGCTCAACCAGCAGCGGCTGTGCGCCCAGATCGTGGCCCATGCCGTCGAAGCTCACGAATTCGCTGCCAGCGATTTTTCGTGCGGTGTCTTCGCCGTGCTGCACCGGAACCAGCGGATCGTCTTTGCCGTGCAGTACGAGCGTGGGGACTTTGATGTTTCGAACCTCGTCGCTACGGTCGCCCGACGCCACCACTGCTGCTAGTTGCTTGGGTACACCCGCTGGATAAAACGACCGGTCATAGGAGGCCGCGCTGCGCGCTCGCACTTCCTCCGCGGTCATCGGAAACTTCGGGCTACCGATGACGGCAAACACTTTGCTGAAATGCGCGATCACGTCTTCGCGCGCACCACTCTTAGGCCGCGCGATGAGTGCCATCATCGCTTTAGACGTGGCCTGCGGCAAGGCGCGTGCGCCCGTGGTGCTCATGATGCTTGTGAGCGAGAGCACACGATCGGGGTGATGACTTGCCAGTCCCTGCGCGATCATGCCACCCATCGACGCGCCCACCACGTGACAGCGCTCAATCTTAAGTGCGTCGAGCACGCCTCGCGCGTCCTCCACCATGTCGCGCAACGTGTACGCCGCACGCACCGGTAAATGCAGGCGATACTTGAGTGACATCCACAGCAAATTCGGCCGCTTGCTCGTGGTTTTATGTGAGAGGCCGATGTCGCGGTTGTCCAGCCGCACGACGCGGTAGCCAGCGTCGGTAAACGCCTTCACAAAGTCCGGCGGCCACGCAATGAGCTGCATGCCCAAGCCCATAATCATCAACACGACGGGTGCGCCATCCGGGCGCAGTGGTTCGTTGATTTCGACCTCGAAATCGAGGCCGTTCGATGTGACTTTCATCGACCGGTCGCACCGAACAAAAACCGCGCAGTCATCGGTGGCGCGAAGGGTTGCCATGTGCCGTGAGGCTGCGCCAGCCGATCCGCAACGGCAAACCACGCGGCGGGGTTTGCGCCGATACCGAGATGGCTCGCGAACACTTCAATGTTCTCAATGTTTGTGTTGCCTGCGTCGGGCTTTTGAATGCTGGCGGGCCATGCCACTACGCCATCGGTTTTTGAATACACGCTGGTGAACGGCACCGGCGGTGCCTCGGAAATTTGGCGCAACATCATTTCGTCCGGCAGCGATTCACCGGACAGCGCAGAGTAAACGCGCCACGCGTTGGTCGAGCGTGGGCCATGCGAAAACGGCGTGCCGAGCGTGATCACGTTGCGCACCGATTTCGGCGCGACCTTCGCCATCTCGCGCGCGTACACACCGCCCAAGCTCCATCCGATCAGCGACACGGGTTCTTTCGCGTCGCGATGCACGGCAGTGAGCTGCTCTTGCATGCGCGCAAGCACGCCCTTGCGCGGCCCGCGATTCATGCCCTGGTACCAGCCGTGGACTTCATAGCCCAAATCGCTCAGAAACGCGCGCAGCGGTTGCGTGGAGGTGTCGCCTGCAGCCAAGCCCGGGTACACGATCACATGATGCACACGCCCCGGCTCTGGCTTTGGCCATGCGCCCATCATCTTGAGCATCGGCCACGCCGCGAGCGCCACGCCCCATTCCCAGGGTGCACGCGCCTCAAGCGCAATCAAGAACGGATTCGGAGCTTTGGCGTGAGAGGTGTGTTGCGACACGGGAAAATGGAATGAAAAGATGGGTCGGATAGTACCGGGGCGCGATTGAGTGTTTACTCAAAGTGGCGGCGAATTTGGGCAAGTCCGTCGTCGGTCGGGCGCTGCCCAACCGACGCTGTCACGCTGCCTTCTTTGTTGCGCGTTTTGCGGGCTTTTTCGTGGCGACAGCCTTCGCTTTCGCCAACGGCGCGTTGGCAGCGATTGTGCTCACGTCGCCGCGTTCTTTATCGAGCGCAACTTTTGCTTCGGCTAACGCGGCCAGTTCGTCAAATCCACCCTGAATCGCGTCCGCAAAATCTGACAAGTCGGGCACCGCTTCTTTGCAAGCGATGATGCCGAAATCGATGCGGCCGCAATAGGTTTGCACCGTGATATTGAGCGCCAGACCGTGCGTGATGATCGATACGGGGAAGAACGTCTTCATCTGCGCACCCGCAAGATAAAGCGGCACTTGCGGCCCCGGCACATTGCTGATCACCACATTGGCCACGGGCGGCAGGCGCTCCATCAATTTGGCGCGACCGACCATCGCGTTCACGCGCGAAACCAAGAGCGGCGCGAGCAGGCCGGGATAATCTGTCGGCAACACGCTCTTCAAGCTCTTGAGCGATTCCTTCACCTTGTTCGTCGACACCAAAATCGCTTTCCAGCGTTTAGCCGCGTCGCCATGGTTCGTGCCCAATTCCGCGAGCACCATCGAGGCTTGGTTGTTGAGTTCTTTATTGCTCTCTTCGCGCAAGCTCACGGGCATCGCGGCGACCAACGTTTTCTTCGGCAACGTGTTGTGCGACTTTAGATAGGTGCGCAGCGCCGACGCGCACACAAACAACACGCCGTCGTTCACAGACCCGCCCAACACTTTCGCCGCGGTGCGCACATCTGCGAACGACAATGTCGCCGTCGAAAAACTACGTTTCGCCGAAATGTTGACGTTAAACGGAGTGCGAGGCGCAAGGTTGAACGGCGCTTTGCGGTTGGACACCGCTTGCTTCAAGACCGGCGCGGCAGCCGATGCGACTGCACCGGCAACACCCGGTAGCGAGCGCGCAATCTTGGCGTATTGCGCGAGTGAATTGGAAAACGCTGCGCCGATCATGTCGCCGATTTTCATATCGGTTTTGGGGGGCTTTGCGGTTGCGCTCGCGGGCGGTGGCACGTCGCGCGGAGTTGACGACAAATCGAGGATTGAGTTCGCCAATACCGTGCCGCCCTTGCCGTCAAGCGCAGCGTGGTGCACCTTGCCGTAGAAGCCCACCTCGCCAGATTTCAGGCCGGTGAATACCGTGAATTGCCAGAGCGGCTGTGTGCGATCGAGAAGTTGTGCGTGCGCTTTGGCAACCGCATTTTCGAGCTGGCGCATCGTACCGGGCTTTGGCAGCACGACATGCTGCACGTGATACTTGAAATCAATGGTGTCGACATGTTCCCAATGTGGATGCCCAAGGCCAAATGGCGCTAGCGCGAGCACATTGGTGAAAATCGGCGCAAGGTGCGTGCGCCGCTTCAAGTGCGCGACAACCTCGCTCGGGAAATTGCGCTTTAGCGCGGGCGGCACCTCGTAGATGCACAAACTCGAAACGTGCATCGGTTGCTCTGCCGTTTCGAGATACAGAAACGACGCGTCGAGCCCCGACAAAGAATGCTTGGCCATGCTGTTTTCCTCCTGTTCGGAGGATAGACGATTTCACAGCGTTCGAGCGAGCCTGATGAGTAGCGCTAAATGTCGCATCAACCGTCGGCGCAGCGCGCTCAGGTTGTTGCGACTATCGCCGCGCCTTTGGACGGTTGTTACACGCAGCGTCCGCCGTCCACTTCGAGGCACGCGCCGGTGATGAATTCCGCCTCGTCGCTGGCAAGAAACAGCGCCGCATTCGCGATGTCTTTCGGCGTGGACAGTCGGCCGAGCGGGATGGACGCTTTGAACAGCGCGCGCTTCTCCGGCGTGTCTTCACCCATGAAGGTGGCCAAGAGCGGCGTTTCGCCCGCCACGGGGTTAATGCAATTTACGCGGATGTTGTCTTTCGCCAGCTCTACTGCCATCGACTTGCTGGTGAGAATCACCGCGCCTTTCGATCCGTTGTACCAAGTCAATCCCGGGCGCGGACGCACGCCTGCGGTCGATGCGATTTGCACAAAACAGCCACCACCTTGTGAGCGAAACACCGGTACGCAGTGTTTCGCCGAAAGGTAAATCGACTTCACATTGGTTGCGTACACGCGGTCAAACTCCGCCTCGTCAACTTCAAGCATTGGCCGGTTCTTGTGTGACACCCCAGCGTTGTTGACCACAATATCAAGTCGGCCAAACGCCACCAGCGTGGCGTTTACCAACTCATCCCAATCGGCGCTCTTCGATACGTCCGCCTGTTGCGCTACGGCAGACACGCCGTGCGCCAACAAGGCAGCGACGGCTTTTTCAGCGGCCTCACCTTGTACGTCGGCGATCACCAACGAGCAGCCTTCTTGCGCGAAACGCTCGGCAATTCCAAGTCCGAACCCTTGCGCGCCACCGGTAATGATGGCTACTTTGCCTTTTAATCGCATCGCTTCACTCCTAGAGATTTATCACTGCGATAGTAGTCGCGTGGAGACTCGCCGCGAAGGGAGGGCATCGAAATCACGAAGACGCTGTTTACAGCCCGGCCGCCGCTCGCAACGCTTGAGCCTTATCTGTGGCTTCCCACGTGAATTCCGGTTCGTCTCGGCCAAAGTGTCCGTACGCGGCCGTTTTCTCGTAGATCGGGCGCAGCAGATTGAGCATGTTGATGATGCCTTTCGGACGCAGGTCGAAGTGCTCGTTGATGAGTTCCGCCAGTTTCTCGTCGGAGACCACGCCGGTGCCCTCGGTGTAGACTGTGATGTTCATTGGCTTCGCCACGCCGATGGCGTAGGCCACTTGAATTTGGCATTGTTTGGCGAGGCCGGCCGCGACGATGTTCTTCGCGACGTAGCGAGCGGCATAAGCAGCCGAACGATCCACCTTGCTCGGGTCTTTACCGGAGAAGGCGCCGCCGCCATGTGGGCATGCACCACCGTAGGTGTCCACAATGATTTTGCGACCCGTCAGACCGCAGTCGCCCTGTGGTCCGCCGATGACGAAACGACCGGTTGGGTTAATCAAGTACTTCGTGTTTTGCAGCCACTCTTTCGGCAGCACGGGCTTGATGATTTCTTCGATGATCGCTTCGTTGAACGAAGCTTTCATTTTGGTCGGCGTTTCGCTTTGATTCGGATCGTGTTGCGTCGAGAGCACCACGGTATCAATCGAATGCGGCTTGCCGTCAACATAGCGCATAGTTACTTGCGATTTAGCATCGGGGCGCAGGAATGGCAAACGGCCGTCTTTGCGCAGCATCGCTTGTCGCTCAACTAGACGATGGGCGTAGTAAATCGGTGCTGGCATCATCGACGGCGTCTCGTCGCAGGCGTAGCCGAACATGAGGCCTTGATCGCCTGCGCCGGTGTTCAAATGATCGTCGCTCGCGTGATCGACGCCCTGTGCGATGTCATTGCTCTGCTTGTCGTAGCAGACCATCACCGCGCAGCCTTTGTAGTCGATACCGTATTCGGTGTTGTCGTAGCCGATGCGCTTGATCGTGTCGCGTGCGACTTGGATGTAGTCGACGTGCGCGTTGGTTGTGATCTCGCCCGCGAGCACCACGAGGCCCGTGTTGGTCAGCGTTTCCGCTGCGACGCGTGAACGAGGGTCTTGTTTGAAGATCGCGTCGAGAATGGCGTCGGAAATCTGGTCGGCGACTTTGTCGGGGTGACCTTCGGAGACGGATTCGGAAGTAAAGAGGTAATCGCTCATGAGGGAACCTTGTGTAAAAACGGTTTGACTCAAGCGAGCCGGTGACCAGAAGTGACTGGGTTCACGAGCGGCGACGCTTTAGCGGAAAAGTAACGATGACCGCGAAAAACAGCAAAATCAACAGCGCTGCCCCGCAAGTAGTCGAATAACTCAGCGAGCGCCACTTAAAATTGTAGGGCAATCTTCTTTCGGCTGCTCTCGCAACCCTCAATTTGTCTTCTCTCCTCTCCCGCATCGCCCTCGGTCTCGCTACGTGGCTCGCGCGTCGCTCGCTCGCGACGCAGGCGCGTATCGGTGCGGTGCTTGGCCGCGCGATGCTGCTCTCAGGCGGCATGCGCAATCGCCTGCGCGGATATCTCGCACAGGCGGGTTATGCGGACCAAGTCTCACTTTCACAGGCCGCGGTGGGCATCGGCAGAATGGCCGTCGAGACGGCAGGGTTGTGGCGTTCGCCGGACGCACTTATCTTGAGCCGCGTGAAAATCGTCGAAGGCTGGGACGAAGTGATCGCGGCGCGAGACGCTGGACGCGGCGTGATTTTCTTGTCGTCGCACATGGCGACTTTTGAGATTGCGTCGCTGTTCATGGGCTCGCAAGTTCCGATTACCGTGATGTTTCGCCCGCCGCGTTTGCAATGGGCGGAGCCGATGATGCGCGCGGGGCGCGATCGTCTGCAGATTCGCTCGGAGCCGGCGGAGCTCAGTGGCATTCGCGCGATGCTTAAAGCGCTGCGCCGCGGTGAAACCGTCGGCTTGTTGCCCGATCAAGTGCCCGACCCGAACCGAGGTGGAGAGGGCGTGTGGGCGGACTTTTTCGGGCGACCCGCGTACACCATGACGCTCGCGCAAAACTTGTCGAAAACGACGCGCGCGCTGGTCGTGATGATTGCCTGCGTACGCCTGCCGCATGCTGTGGGCTACCGTCTGGTCTTCACACC
>JAGNQL010000133.1 GCA_017989135.1 Burkholderiales bacterium | reverse complement strand
CGCGTCCCATTTTTTCTAGGGCTTCGCGCAACACCGGCCAATTGTTTGGGTCGTGATAGCGCAGAAACGCCTTGTGCAAACGGCGGCGAATGTCGCCCTTCACCACATCCACCGCGTCGAGCGGATCACGTACGTAGCGGCGCACCTTACGCAGCGGATTGCGACCACTGTGATACATCGCGGTGGCGGTCGCGAGCGGACTTGGGTAGAACGTCTGCACTTGATCCGCCTTGAAACCGTTGGCCTTCAACCAGATCGCAAGATTCATCATATCCGTGTCGCTGGTGCCCGGATGTGCCGCGATGAAATACGGAATCAGATACTGTTTTTTGCCGGCCTCGGCGCTGTACTTTTCGAAGAGGCGCTTGAACTTGTCGTAGCTACCGATGCCCGGCTTCATCATGCGCGTCAGGGGGCCCTCTTCGGTGTGCTCCGGCGCGATTTTTAGATAACCGCCGACGTGATGTTGCACGAGTTCGCGCACGTACTCCGGGCTCTCGACAGCAAGGTCATAGCGAACGCCGGAGCCGATCAAAATTTTCTTGATGCCCTTTAATTTGCGGGCGCGTTGATAAATTTTGATGAGCGACGAATGATCGGTGTTGAGGTTGTTGCAAATGCCCGGATACACGCAGCTCGGCTTGCGGCACGCGGCTTCGATCTCCGGAGTTTTGCAACCGATGCGATACATGTTCGCTGTCGGGCCGCCGAGGTCAGAAATCACACCGGTGAAGCCTTTCACCGAATCCCGAATCGCTTCGACTTCGCGGATCACTGAGTCTTCGGAGCGGCTTTGAATGATCCGGCCCTCGTGCTCCGTGATTGAGCAAAACGTGCAGCCACCGAAGCAACCACGCATGATGTTCACGCTAAAGCGAATCATCTCCCACGCCGGAATTTTTGTCTTGCCGTCATGTCGACCGCGCTCGTCCGCGTAGCGCGGATGCGGGCTGCGCGCATAAGGCAAATCAAACACCCAATCCATCTCCGCAGTGGTGAGCGGAATCGGTGGCGGGTTGATCCACACGTCGCGCGAGGTCACGCCCTCGCCGTGCTGCTGCACCAACGCGCGCGCATTGCCCGGATTGGTTTCAAGGTGCAGCACTCGGTTTGCGTGCGCATAGAGCACGGCATCGTCTTTCACCAGCTCATAGCTCGGTAAACGAATGACGGAGCGCTCGCGGGGTGGCGCTTTCGGTTTGCCGTTAAGGCTGATGAGGTTTGGGTTGGGGACGAAGCTCAACGGCCGCACCGATTGATCGCGACGCTGCGTCGGCGACGCGGCCCCCAGCTCGCTCGCGTCCACCGCATTCTCGCCCTGCACACACGCGCCGCCCTGCTCCCGTGCAAGGTCCGCACTCATCAAGTACGGATTGATTTTCGGCTCGATCACACCCGCAACATCAACCTCGGTCGAATCGATTTCGAACCAATCGCGTGAAGTTTCGTCGTCGCTCTTGCGCACAAACGCGGTGCCGCGCACATCGGTGATTTTCTCAATGGGCTCGCCGCGTCCGAGCCGATGCGCAATCTCAACGACTGCGCGCTCGGCGTTGCCGTAAAGCACGATGTCCGCCTTCGCGTCCACCACTACCGAGCGGCGCACTTTGTCGGACCAATAGTCGTAATGCGCGATGCGGCGTAACGAGGCTTCGATACCGCCGAGCACAATCGGCACGTCTTTGTACGCCTCGCGGCAGCGCTGGCTGTAGACCAGCGCTGCGCGGTCCGGGCGCTTGCCGCCCACGTCGCCCGGCGTGTATGCGTCGTCGGTTCGGATTTTTCGATCAGCCGTGTAGCGGTTAATCATGGAATCCATGTTGCCGCTGGTCACGCCCCAAAAGAGATTGGGTTTACCAAGCGCTTTGAACGGCTCCGCGCTGGTCCACTCCGGTTGCGCGATGATGCCCACACGAAATCCTTGGCCTTCGAGCACGCGCCCGATCACCGCCATGCCGAAGCTCGGATGATCGACATACGCGTCGCCCGACACCACGATCACATCGCAACTGTCCCAGCCAAGTGCCGCCATCTCCGCACGCGTCGTTGGCAGAAATTTGGCAGCAGGCCGAACCGCGCGAAACGGGGTATAGCTGGTGAGCGGCGTGGCAACGCGCGGAAACAACGAAACGTCGGCGTACGCAGGAGCGTCGGCGGCAATTGGGCGTTGAGGGCGGTCCAGTAAATCGGACGTGGGCATGGGAGACTGCTTTACTACTGAGGCCGTATTTTACTGTGCAGACCGACATCTGCGATCACATTGCCGCAAGGCGTTCGCGTGCAGGGCGTCCATGCGCCCATCACGCGCCTGCGAGCGGCGGCTCGTCACTTCATCTCCCCTCGCATCTCCCGCACCTTTGCCTCCAAGCCCGCTGCCTTCACATTCGCAGCAGGCACTAAAGCGCCGCTCACGAGTTCGATGCGATTAAAGAACCCACGGAAACGCTTGAACGCTTGACCATTGGCCGTTCGGCTGAAGAAACTACCCCACAATCCGCGCAGAGCGAGCGGCACGACCGGTGCGCCAGTTTGCTCGACGATTTTTTCAATTCCTGGACGGAACGGATTCATCTCGCCATCGCGAGTGAGTTTGCCTTCTGGAAAGATTCCGATCACTTCGCCCTCTCCGAGCGCGTGACGCACACGCTCGAAGGCCTTTTCCATCATCGCCGGATCTTCCTTGGCGCTGGCAATCGGGATCGCCTTCATCTGTCGAAATACCCAGCCCATGCCCGGTGCCTTGAAGATGTTGTGGTCCATCACGAATTGAATCGGACGACGGATCGCTGCCGTGATCACCAGCGCATCCACGTAGCTCACGTGATTGGCCACGATGATGACCGGCCCTTTGTCCGGAATGTTTTCCAGCCCTTTCACCCGCAAGCGATACGCGAAAGAAATCAAAATCCAGCAGATAAATCGCAGCAAAAACTCCGGCGTTAACGTGTAGATGTATGCCGCAATGAGTGCGTTGAGAATGCCAATAGTGAGGATCAGCAACGGAACGTTAAAGCCCGCGAATTTAATGAGCACAATCGCCAGCACCGCCGACGAGACCATGAAAATCGCGTTCAGAATGTTGTTGGCCGCGATGATGCGCGAGCGGTGCGATGGCTCCGAGCGCTCTTGGATGAGCGCGTACAGCGGCACGCTGTACAGTCCACCGCTCACTGAGAGCATGAACAGATCGAACACCACGCGCCAATGTTCGTGCTTGCTGATGAACTCGAGCGCACCGGACTGCCCGACGGGATGCAGGCCCCTCGTCGCGAAATACAGATCAATGGCGAACACACTCATACCAATGGAGCCAAATGGCACGAGGCCAATCTCGACTTTCTTGCCTGACAATCGCTCACACATCAACGAGCCGACCGCAACGCCCACAGCAAAAACCGCCAGCAATAACGTCGCCACTTGTTCGTTTCCGCCGAGCACGTCTTTGCTCATATTGGCGAACTGATTGAGCAACATCGCGCCGTAGAACCACAGCCAAGAAATACCGAGCATCGAGCGCCAAACAACGATGTTCTTCGCAGCAAGACGAAGATTGGCCGCAGTTTCGGTGAAAGGATTCCAGTTGAGCTTCAACGACGGGTCAGTCGCAGGGGCCGCTGGGATCGCGCGGCTCACGAGATACCCGATGATTGCGAGAACCATCGTCGCGACGGCCACTACCGTCGGGCCGCTGGGCTTCAACGCGACCAACACGCCACCCGCAATCGTGCCCACAAGAATCGCCACGAACGTTCCCGATTCAACCAACGCATTGCCGCCAACGAGCTCGTCGCTGGCGAGAGATTGCGGCATGATGGCGTACTTCACCGGCCCGAAGAGCGTTGAGTGCAAGCCCATTAGAAATAGCGAAATGAAGAGTACGCCAAGATTCGCCGTGACAAATCCGAACGCAGCAAGCGCCATCACTACGATCTCGAAAATTTTCACGCCGCGAATCACTCGCGTCTTTTCGTACTTATCGGCAAGCTGCCCTGCAAAAGCCGAGAACAAGACAAACGGCAAAATGAACACCGCGCCCGCCGCGTTCACCAGCAAGTTTGAGTCCATACCAACAAGCGTCATCCCACCAAACGCCATGAAAATAATCATGCCGTTCTTGAACACATTGTCGTTCATCGCGCCCAAAAATTGCGTCCAGAAGAATGGCGCGAAGCGGCGTTCTCCCAGCAATGCAAACTGGCTGTGTTCAGACATGACTATCCTCTTTGGTGGCGTGAAATGTTGCGTGGGTGTCGCGAAGTAAGAGCATATCAAGCACTCGCCGTTCTCTACCCGCAGCGAATCCGCATTCGACAGGTCGAGCGTGCGGGTATTCGTAGGTGCCGAAGAGCATGTCCCACAAAGGAAGATCGGCATAGTTGTTTTTATGAACGCCGAGCTCGTGGTGAATACGATGCATCTCGGGGCGAGAGAGGAAGTATCCGATCCAGCGCGGCGTGGCGACATTCATGTGAACGAAAAACTGACTGGATGCAACGCAACTCACGTGCAGCAGGAACGCCTCTGTTGACACGCCGAGCACAACAAAGCTCAAGACAAGGTTTAACAACGTGTCTGCGGCGACTTCAAACGGATGCTTATAAAAGGCCGTGATCGTCTCGATACGACGCGGGCTGTGGTGAAGCTGGTGGGTCCAGCGCCAGAGCGCGTCGCTACTGTGGCGCACACGATGCCACCAATAGAAAATGAACGTGCTGAGAAGCCAATTGAGAGCCACTTGCCCAGCGACGATGCTCTCGCTTATGTCAAACAGTGGTTCGACATCTACCCATGCAAGCCAACCAAGAAATAGCGTCACGACCGTGGCGGCCTCCACAACGGCAAACCACGACGCGCGTTTCATCCAGCCGTGAACTTCGGGGAAACAAGTTCCGGGACGCGCTCGCTCCAAAACAGCGGACGCCGCCCCGACAACGAGAGATGCTGCGAGCATGAACAACCTCCATTTCGTGAACGGCGCATGAATAGGCGCCGTCGATGGAGAGATTGTTCACGGGGTGAGTGCGGCCGCGAAGCGGCCCAGCGAGAGTATTTCTTTTCGCTACTTTACGTAGCGACGGCATCTGCACAACAACTGCGAGCGCAGACTAAACGGTATCGCTATTTCTTGGTGGCGTTCGGGAAGAACAGTTGCTCGCCGCCAATTTTGTACGACGCGATTACGCCCTGCCCTTCAGCACTCACGAGCCAATCAATGAACTTCTGACCCGCTACGGCTTTCACGTGCGCATGCTTCTTCGGATTCACGAGAATCACGCCGTATTGGTTGAAGAGTTTCGCATCGCCTTCGACCACGATCTTCAGGCTTTGACGATTTTTGAACGACAGCCATGTGCCCCGATCCGCCAGTATGTACGCGTTCATCGCCGCCGCAGTGTTGAGCGCCGGTCCCATGCCGGAGCCTGTGTCGCGATACCACGACTGCTTTTCGGTCGCTGGATCATGGCCCGCTTGCTTCCAGTAGCGCAGCTCGGCGGCGTGTGTGCCGCTCTTGTCGCCGCGCGACACGAAGGGTGCCTTCGCGCCGTACACAGCCTTCAGGCCCGCGACGATGTCTTTGCCCAGCGCCTTAGCTGGGTCGTTCGCCGGTCCGATTAAGACAAAGTCGTTGTACATCACGGCGACGCGCTCTACGCCCGCACCCTCCGCAACAAATTTTTCTTCGGCGGGCTGGTCATGCACAAACACGACGTCTGCGTCCCCACGACGCCCCACATCAAGCGCTTGTCCTGTACCAAGCGCCACAACTTTGACCTGAATACCCGTTGCCTTCAAGAACTGGGGCAGCAAGTACCCGAACAATCCCGATTGATCAGTCGAAGTAGTTGAAGATACTGTGATCGAAGTGTCTTGCGCATTGGCAAGCGGCGAACCGAACGCGATCAGCGCGAGCGAAGCTGCGCTGGCAAAACGGAGCAAATGACGGAAGTGACGATTCATAAAGTTTCTCCTTCAAGGTAGTGCCGAGCCGCACCGGATTGAGGCGCGGAAAAAAAATCAGAAGCGGGTCGGTCTTCAACAATGCGCCCGCCGTCGAGAAATACGATTCGCTGCGCAAGGCGCTTGGCTTGCGCGAGGTTGTGCGTCGTGAATATCAGGGTCGCACCCGTTGCGTGAACCGCTTTAATGACTCGTTCCACCTCGCGAGCAGCGGCAGGTGAGAGACTTGCTGTAGGTTCGTCGGCTAGCAACAAACGCGGCTGGCAGGCCCATGCTCTTGCGAGCGCAAGTCGCTGCTGCTCGCCGCCGGACAACGTCTTAGCCGGCTGCTGGGCAAACGACGTGAGTTCCGTTACGTCAAGCGCCAACCTCGCGCGTGCGCTGCATTCGGGCTCATTCATGGATCGATTTCTTAGTACATAACGAACGTTGTCCAGAACGCTGCGTCGCAATATCGCTGGGCGCTGGAAAATGAATACCTGCTCGCGAAGGGGCGCGGAACTAATTTCGCCGGCGCTCGGCTCGAGGATGCTCGCGCAGAGCTTTAGCAAGGTTGATTTACCTGCTCCATTTGCCCCCAATATGACCACTCGTTCGCCTGCTTGAACGTCAAACGAGACGTCCTCAAGCAGAGTCTTTCCACTCACGCGAAACGACACCCGTCGCAGAGAAACAATCGGCGCAGTTAACTCAGTCATGACGCGCTTCAAGTTTGGTTTTCAAAACATAGGCGCATGCGTTGACCGTGAGAACAAGGCTCACAAGCAGCACCCCGAGCGCCAGTGCTAACGGCAAATCGCCCTTAGAAGTTTCTAGCGCAATCGTGGTCGTCATAACGCGCGTCGAACCGGCGATATTGCCGCCGACAATCATCACGGCGCCAACTTCAGCAATCGCCCGACCGAACGCCACCAACAACACGACGACAAGTGAAAACCGAACTTCGACCAGCAGAGTT
>JAGNQL010000132.1 GCA_017989135.1 Burkholderiales bacterium | reverse complement strand
GCATCGCTCCGGTACCGCGCAGCGGTTCTCCGCTCGATAACCCAGAGGTGATTACGGCCGGCAAAGATCACGCGTGCGCGCTGATTCGCTTCTCCACCTCACAACGCATCGTGTGTTGGGGCGCGAATACCTATGGGCAGGTTGGCAACGATGCACTCAAGAACAGTGCGTCACCCGTAAACATTGCTCCCATGAAATGCAGCCTCGACATCGATTCCGACGGAACCATCGGGCTCGATACGGACTGGCTCCTCCTCGCGCGCGCAAGGATGGGCCTCAGTGGCGATGCCGTCCTCAGCGGCGCGCTAGGCGCAAACGCCGTGCGCAAAACTTGGCCCGATATTCGATCGTATCTAGAAGCGAGTTGCGCGATGACCAATCTAGCGGAGTAGCTGCGAACATGGTCATAAAAAAGCCGCAGGGCGAAACGCCGCTGCGGCTTTGTTGCGTTAAGCGCGTGGCTTAGAACGTGTGGCGAATACCGGCTTCGATACCGGTGGATTTGCCGCCAGCGGTGACCGGCTTGATGCCGTCGGTTACGCCGAATGTTTTGCCAACGCCCTTGTTGTCGACTTGTGACGCGTCGATGTAGAGAGCGGTACGCTTCGACAGATTGTGAATCAGGCCGAGCATGATTTGGCTCGCACCGTCACCACCTTTGACGCGCGCGTCGGAGTAACCCACACGCAATTCATTGCTGCCCATTGGAACGGAGACGCCCACGTGAACGGCGGAATGGTCAACCGCTGCTTTCTTGTTGCGGCCGTACAGTGCAGTCAGCTTGGCGACGCCAAAGTTGTAGCTTGCGCCGGCGGTCGTCTGCGTTTGATCGCCCGCAGCGTACTTAACGCTCGCGGTGCCCAAACCCACGGACAAAGGCCCAGCGCGATAGCCCACACGACCACCGACATAGCGACCATCGGAGTTAGCCGCGTTTTCGCCCAGCGCGTAGTTAACGTGTACGTAGAACCCGCCCATCGCTGGCGTCAAGTAGCTGACACCGTTTGACGTGCGAACGTGCGTTTGACTGGAAAATATCGGGTAGAAGAACGCGCCAGCGTTGCCCGTACCGTTGGTTCCGTTGAGGTTGAACTCAGACAGGTTGAGGAACGCTGGCGTCAAATCACGACCCACACGAACTTCGCCAAATCCACCGGAAACGCTCACCGTGCTGCGACGGCCGAAAAGCCCGGTCGCTGAGCCGTTTGATTGATTGTTAGTGTTGGTGGAACCGATCCCGCCGGTGTCGCCCGAAAACGCGCCTTCTACCCAGAAGCTCGCGCGCAAGCCGCCGCCGAGATCTTCAGTACCACGCATACCCCAGCGCGAAGAGGCCAAACCGTCGGTCCCGACCCTCGAGACCGACGCGGCGCCTGAAGCGCTGTAGCGCTGCACGTTCGTGTCAATGATGCCGAACAGCGTGACGTTGGCGGTTTGCGCGAAGCTCGATGCTGCGAGCGTAGCTGCGGCAAGCGCAGTCAGTTTCGCTGTAAAGCGTAGTGAATGTTTCATAGATCCCCCTCAAAAAAACAGCTGGAATAAGCGCGCTCAACTTATAGAACGTCGCTTTGCTGCCAGCAAATGTATCCGCGCGTTCTGTCAGTGTTCTGTCAAATCCGGCAATAGTGGTGCTGAACAGCTTTTCGCGGCCAACGACCGGTGGGCGGTCTTTAATGGGCCATTTTCCAGAAAGTCGATTTGCACGATTTCAGTGCGTAGACGAACTACTAGATGTCGTTGCCCAGCAATAGTTGTTAATCGCGCGTCCGGTTGTATTCGCGCCACGGAACCAACGCTGCAGACCAGATCGGCTGCGTTTGATGGAACGTAGCTCGACGACGAGATGAGTCAAACACCGCTGGAAATATGAACAGTGTTTATAGGGAAGTCGCTACACTTAAGACCGATTTCATCTGCTGCTGCCCCGTCGATGCCCACGCCCAAATCGCCACGAACTCCCGCTCTCCGCGCAAAGAAATCCATCGCTCCACAAGCACCGCGTCCCGCCGCAAGCACCGACATCCGCATTCGCGGCGCGCGACAAAACAATCTCAAGAATTTAGACGTTGATATTCACACCGGCGAGCTGACCGTGGTGACGGGTGTGTCCGGGTCGGGCAAGTCGTCGCTGGTGTTTGACACGCTGTACGCCGAGGGTCAGCGCCGCTACGTCGAAACGTTTTCACCGTACGCGCGGCAATTTCTCGACCGCATGGACAAGCCACAGGTGGACCGCATCGAGGGCATCCCGCCCGCGATTGCGATTGATCAAACCAACCCGGTGCGTACGTCACGCTCGACCGTGGGCACGATGACGGAGGTGAACGATCACCTTAAGCTCATGTTCGCGCGACTCGCGCAGTTGCATTGCGAAGGCTGCGGTGCGGTGGTGCGACGCGATACATCGGATTCGATTTACGTTGATCTGAAACTGCGCGCCGCTAAGGCCGAGGATCCGCGTGTCGCGATCACGTTTGCGGTCACGGTGCCGGAGAATTTCAAGGAAGCGGAGGTCGAACAGTTTTTGTCGGCCCAGGGCTACACGCGTGTGCACTCGCAAGAGAAACGCGAGGGTGCGGTCGTGCTGAACGTCGTGCAAGATCGCATGCGCACTGGCACGGCGGACAAGGCGCGGGTGATGGAAGCTCTCGAAGCGGCGCTGCTGCACGGAAAGGGGCGGGTGGCAGTATTCGTGTTGGACGATGTAACGCCCGTTGGCGGCGAGTGGCGCTATTCGTCCGACCTGCATTGCGCGGCGTGTGACATCACTTACACCGATCCGCATCCATCGTCGTTTTCGTTCAACAATCCACTCGGTGCGTGCGACACCTGTCGCGGCTTTGGCCGTGTGATCGGCGTCGATCTTGGTCTGGTCATTCCCGACGAAAACAAAACGCTCGCTGAGGGCGCGATCAAGCCTTGGCAAACCGCGAGTTTCAAGGAGTGTCAGGACGATCTGAAGAAGTACATGACGGCGCGCAACATCCCGATGGATGTGCCGTTTCGCGACATCGGTCCGAATGACAAGCGCTACATCATCGACGGCGACCCGACCTGGCGCTCGTGGGAAAAAGACGCTAACAAACGCTGGTACGGCGTGCGTCGCTTCTTCGATTGGCTAGAGAGCAAAGCCTACAAAATGCACATACGTGTGCTGCTTTCGAAATATCGTGCGTACACGCCGTGCGGCGCATGCGAAGGCGCGCGACTTAAGCCGACGTCGATCAATTTTCGATTGGGATCGAAGGCCGATGCCGATGCGGTGTTGGCACCGTCAAAGCGCTTTTTCCCGCGGCATTTCAAGTTCACGCGCGAAGTACTCGAATCCCTTCCGGGTCTGACGATTCATGATTTGATGCTGTTGCCGATTGATCGACTGCGACAGATGATCAACACGCTTGATCTATCCGCACAAGGCGCGGTGCTCGACGAAGCGGCGGAATTGGTGCTTGGTGAAGTGCGCGGACGGCTGGGTTACTTGTGCGACGTTGGGCTGGGCTATCTCACGCTTGATCGGCAATCGCGCACGCTTTCCGGCGGCGAAGTGCAGCGCATCAACCTCACGACCGCACTCGGCACGTCGCTCACCAACACACTCTTTGTATTGGACGAGCCATCCATTGGCCTACATCCGCGCGACATGATGCGCATCATCGGCGTGATGCAACGCTTGAAAGCGGCGGGGAATACGCTGGTTGTGGTGGAACATGATCCGCAAATCATGTTTGCCGCGGATCGTCTGCTCGACATCGGGCCGGGGCCTGGCGAGCGCGGTGGCGAGATCATTTTTGATGGCGCGCCACGCGCGCTGGCGCACACACAAGACTCACGCACAGCGGCCTATTTGCTGGGCCGCGAGCGAATTGGTCGAGAACATCGCGTGCTCTCGACCAATCGACCGCCGAAAGCAAAAGCCGGCGTTGACGTTGGCACCGACGAACTCATTCTCACTAACGCCCGCGAGAACAATCTCAAAGGAATCAACGTCAGTTTTCCGTTACGCGGTTTGGTCACGGTCACCGGTGTTTCCGGCTCCGGCAAGTCTTCATTGGTGCAAGACATTCTCGTGCCCGCGCTATACAAAGCAAAGGGCAAGACCACGGACACGCCCGGTGCGTACGACCTGTTGCTTGGGCATCAAAACATTGACGACGTCGTGTTCGTCGATCAATCGCCGATCGGCAAGTCCTCGCGCTCGAACCCCGCGAGCTTCGTCGGCGCTTTCGACGCAATCCGCGCGATCTTCGCAAAGTCTGCGATGGCAGCGGAGCGCGGCTACACCGCGGGAACATTTAGTTTCAATGCAGGTAACGGCCGCTGCGCGACGTGTTCTGGCTCGGGCTTCGAGCACGTAGAAATGCAATTCTTGTCGGACGTGTATTTGCGTTGTCCGGATTGCGATGGCACCCGTTTCCGTTCGGAAGTGCGCGAAGTCAAGGTCATGGAAAAGAGCATCAGCGATGTGCTCGACCTCACGGTCAGCGAAGCGCTGCTGTTCTTCAAAGACATCAAAGGCGGAGCAGAAGTGCTGCGCACATTGCGACCACTCGCGGACGTGGGCCTCGACTATGTGCGCCTCGGGCAGCCAGTGCCAACGCTCTCCGGCGGTGAGGCGCAGCGCCTGAAGCTCGCCGGACATCTTGCGGAAAGCGTGGATGGACGGCCGATTGCCATCCTGCCTAAACGCATAAAGCCTGATGATCCCAAGCGTCCGCGCGGCAAGTTATTCGTGTTTGACGAGCCTACGACGGGCCTCCACTTTGAAGACATTGCCAAACTCTTGCGCGCGTTTGACAAACTCATCGACGCGGGTCATTCAGTCATTGTGATTGAACACAATCTTGACGTGATTTCGGCGAGCGATTGGCTGATTGATCTTGGCCCCGAAGGTGGCGATGCAGGCGGCGAAGTACTCTTCGAAGGCACACCGGACTCCATTCGCAAGGACACTCGCTCACACACCGGCACGGCGCTAAACGAATATGAGCGCGATCTTGCATCGCTCGCCGAATCGTCCCGCACCTACAAGGTTGAGGAGTCAGTCGCGGGATTGGGCTCCTATCTATCGCGCTCGCAGTCGCGTTCGATCAGCGTGTTGCATGCGCGTGAACACAATCTGAAAAACATCAGCGTCGAGATTCCTGCGAAGGGTTTCACCGTCATCACGGGACCGTCGGGTTCGGGTAAATCGACACTCGCGTTCGACATCATTTTCAATGAAGGCCAACGCCGCTATCTCGAATCGCTCAATGCGTATGCACGGCAATTTGTGCAGCCCTCCGCGCGACCAGACGTCGACGCGATACATGGCATTCCGCCGACGGTTGCTATCGAGCAACGCGTCTCGCGCGGAGGACGCAAGTCAACCGTCGCGACGCTCACCGAGATCTATCACTTCTTGCGCTTAATGTGGATGAAGCTTGGCACGCAGTACTGCCACACGTGCGATGTGCCGATCGAGCCGCAATCGCTTGATGCCATTGCGTCGCGCGTGATGGGCGAATGCAAAGGCAAGAACGCGACCGTGCTCGCTCCACTCGTAGTAAATCGCAAGGGGCTCTACACCGATCTTGCGAAATGGGCGAAAGGCAAAGGCTTTGCCCATCTGCGCGTAGATGGAGAGTTGATCCCCGTCGCGCCCTGGCCCCGTTTGGATCGTTTCGCGGAACACAACATCGAGCTGCCGATTGCTACGGTCGGCGTGAATGTGAAACGTGAGAAGGAGCTGCGCGCCGCCCTCACGACGGGCTTAGATTACGGCAAGGGCGTGGTGCAAGTGCTGTCATGGAAAGAGGGCAGTGGCAAGGCCGAACTCACTGTGTTTTCTACCAAACGCGCGTGCCCAAGCTGCGGCACCAGCTTCGCCGAACTTGATCCTCGGCTGTTCTCGTTCAATAGCAAACACGGCTGGTGCGTGAGCTGTCAAGGTACCGGCGAAAGCGTCAAAGGATTCAAGCGCGACGAACGCGCGAGCGAAGAATTTGCGGACCGCGAACTCGACGCGTTTCTTGATGCAAAGGAAGCGTTTGAGGTGTGCGCCGCATGCGACGGCGCGCGGCTTAATCCCGTCGCGCGCAATGTGCGCTTCCGCGCGCAAAGCATTCACGCCTTGGTCACACAATCGGTAATCGCGGTTGAGCAGTTCATGAGCGCGTTGAAACTCGGTGCGCGCGAGGAAGAAATCGCGCGAGACATCATTGCTGAGGTGAAATCGCGGCTTGAGTTTTTGCAAGAAGTCGGGCTCGGTTACCTGACGTTGGATCGATCGGCGCCGACGCTCTCTGGCGGCGAGGCGCAGCGTATCCGTCTGGCTGCGCAACTTGGCTCGAACCTGCAAGGCGTGGCGTATGTGCTCGACGAGCCAACGATTGGACTGCACGCGCGCGACAATAGAATTTTGCTCGACGTGCTCGAAAAATTGCAGGCGAAAGGCAACACGCTCATCGTCGTTGAGCATGATGAAGACACGATCAAGCGTGCGCATCACATCATCGACTTAGGCCCCGGTGCGGGCGTACGCGGCGGAGAAATTGTCGCGCAAGGCACCGCGGAGGAGCTCAAAGCGAATCCACTATCAATCACAGGCAAGTTCCTGCGCAATCCGCTCAAGCATCCGCTACATATGCGCGCGCCTGTCGGTAAGGCAGACTGCTTCATCGAAGTCAAAGGCGCGTCGCTGCACAATCTAAAAAACGTCTCTGCGCGCCTTCCTCTGAGCCGCCTGAGCGTCATCACGGGCGTGTCGGGTTCGGGAAAATCGACGCTTGCGCGCGAAGTCATTCACGAGAACCTAGAGATGCTGGTCAGTGCGCGCAACAACCGCAAAAAGGCCGCGGCGCTTATCGGTTGCGAGTCGCTTGAGGGTTGGTCCTCTGTGGATCGCGTGTTGGAAGTGGATCAAACCCGGAATGGCATAACGCCGTGATGGTGTCGGGCGACTTATATCGGTTTTGGGGACAA
>JAGNQL010000131.1 GCA_017989135.1 Burkholderiales bacterium | reverse complement strand
GCTCCATTTTCATCGGAAGTTTGCTATGAACCCGCAACCAGTCACGCAGTTACAGATCGATCAGCGCGTTTACGATTTGTACGACGAATACTGTCACGGCAAGATTGATCGGCGTGAATACTTGAAGCGCGCTTCCGCACTCACGATCTTCGGGGTGTCGGCGCTGACGATGGCAACGTCGCTGCTTCCGCAATACGCAAAGGCGCAAACGATTTCGTTCACCGACTCGCGCATCAAAGCTTCCTACGTGACTTATCCATCGCCCGGCGGCAATGGCGAAACGATGCGTGGTTATCTGGTGCAGCCGACGGGTGCCGGCCCGTTTCCAGCGGTGTTGGTGATGCATGAAAATCGTGGTTTGAATCCGTACATCGAAGACGTTGCACGCCGTGCTGCCGTGGCTGGCTACCTTGCCCTTGCTCCCGATGGCCTCGCGCCACTTGGCGGCTATCCCGGTAACGACGACGATGGGCGCACGCTTCAGGCTAAGCTTGACCAAGCGAAGCTGCGTACCGACATGCTCAACGGCGCGCGCTGGGTGAAGGCGCACAAACTCTCGACTGGCAAACTAGGCGTGACCGGTTTTTGCTGGGGCGGTGGCACGAGTAATTTCTTGGCCACCGCGCTCGGCGGTGATTTGCAGGCCGCGGTTCCGTACTATGGTGCTGCTGCGGACACTGCGAGCGTAAGCAAAATCAAGGCCGCACTGCTCATTCACTTCGCCGGCACAGATGCAAACATAAATGGCATGTGGCCCGCATATGAAGCCGCACTTAAGGCCGCCGGCGTTAAGCACGAAGCGCACTTTTACGAGGGTACGCAGCACGGTTTCCACAACAATTCCACGCCGCGCTACAACGAAGCCGCTGCAAAATTGTCGTGGGATCGCACCTTGGAGCATTTCAAGAAGCACTTGAGCTAGGCCACTTGGCGCACGTAGCGTCGATGGTGCCCAGCGGAATCGAGGGGGGCGTTTAGCAACCGCCCTCGATTTCACTTCGTTGCATCGAGGCTAAGGCCCCGTACGGGCTGCGACCGTCAAATCTTGAACGCTTCCAACGACTCAGGCGCGAACAATTCGTCTAGAGTCAGTTGTCGTTTCGATAATCCCTGCTCAAAGTGGTAACGCGTAAACGTTTCCAGCGCCTTGCGGTTGCGATCTAGGCCGTATGGCCACCAATCGTCGCCCATCTCGCGGCGCGCCTCTTCAACGTGCGCCACGAGCCAGGGCAACATTGATTTCAGCGCGGCGGTTTCCGCTAGATCCTCGTAGCTTCGTCGTTGTGACTCATAGAACGCTTTGGTCAGCGACTGCGCGATCCAGCGATTAGCTTCGTACACTTCGCGTCGCATCACAATGGTGTGCATGATCGGGAAGATGCCGGTGTCGCGCCAATACGCGCGCTCAACCTCCGCGTAGTCTTCAAAAAGGCGCTTTACCCGCCCGTCGCCCGTCTTCACTGAATCGCGAAACGACGAGGGCATGCGCGCCGTGTACAACGCGTCAATGTCACCGTCGCGCAGCATGTTGGACAAGGTTTGAGTCGGCCCAATCGGATGCAGTTTGATGTTGGGCGGCAACTCAAGCTTGAGCTTTTCGACGCGGCCCGGCTCTTCCTCACCGCCGAAATAGTACGGTTGCGCATCCACCGGGACGCCGTAATGGTCTTGCAGAATGCCGCGAATCCACACGGGCGCGGTCATTTGATATTCAGGGCTCGCAATACGCTTGCCGATCAAATCTTTAGGCTCGCGAATGCCTGACGCGGCGTTCACGTAAATGCAGGAATGCCGGAAGAAGCGCGAGGGAAAAATTGGCAGCGCAACGAAAGGCCGTTCCGGTCGATTTAGCGACACGCAATACGAGGAAAACGACATCTCGGCTAAATCAAATTCACGGTGCCGCGCCATCCGAAAGAACGTTTCCTCGACGGGTAGACACAGGTAGTTGAGATCAATGCCGTCAGGCTGTACCGAGCCATCCATCAATGCGCGCGTTCGATCGTAGTTCCAGCAGGCGAAGCTTAGTTTTAGTTTTGACATAGAGAGGCCTGCGCTTAGTTTTTGACGGAATACGAGGGCTCGGGCGCGTCAGTTTCGCCCTCCCAGACGGGGCTGGCCGCGTAGGTGCGCCAGTCTGTCGACTTCGGCACAATGGCCTGAAACGCACACACATCTTTAGGGATTGCGGACGCACCGGTGCCAATGGCCGCCTCACCGCGTTGCAGTGCACGCACCGCGTCGAGCATGCGCGTGCGAAATTCGACAATTGCCAAGTCACTTGCGCCAAGTCGCTCATGGGTGCGATCCGCAATCGGCCCCATCGTCACCCACATCGCGACGTCCTGATTCGGGAAACCGGTGATGCCGGTGAAGTTGCCTGCTTTCATTGCTTCACGGTCTTGCCAAAATTTGTTCTCGACGGTGCGCAGTGGGCGGTAGTACGTATCAAGGTCCACGCCAACCGTTTGCCCGAGAAATTTGCGCCACGTGGCGGTGTCCGGCGTCTGTGATGGATGGCCCCATGCGATGAAATAGAACGCCGTGTTCGTGTCATCCATCGGCACGTTGATGTTGGCCACGTTATACAAATTGTTGGGCGGAATCAGCGCAGTGGCCGGGGCTACGAAGACGCTGGAGCGAATGTAGTCGTTCGCCGCAGCGTTAGTGATCGGCCGGCGAATCGCTGCGTAGCGAAAGCCATATGGCGTGCGCTCCACCTGCAGCCGCGGCGCTTTGTCCGTAGACGGTCGCAGCCATTGATTCTCTGTGGCTTTCGCGCCATCAACACGTGCGGGAACCATGTCCGACGAGTGCAGGCTAGAGCTGTGCGCAGAATCAATGGCGCCTTCCAAAATTTGCGCCCAATTGCAGGGGATGAGCACCTTCGCGATGGTGACGCGAGCTTCCGCCGTCGGGGCCCAAGCAGGCGGCGTGAATGCGGGCATGGTTGCCGTTCCGTGATCCGCGCCCATGTACGCCCAAACAAAACCGCCCCATTCCTGCACCGGGTAGGCTTTGTGTTTCACCTTCTGGGTCATCACAACGGCGGCAGGTTCGGACACCATTTCCACCACGTTGCCGCTCACGTCCATCTTCCAACCGTGATAAAGGCAGCGCAGCCCACAGTCTTCGTTACGGCCAAAGACAAGCGATGCGCGACGATGCGGGCAGTATTCGTCCATCACACCAACGACGCCATTGGTGTCGCGAAAGACAACGAGATCTTCACCGAATACCCGCGCCTTGACGGGGGCGCCGTCCGGTTCGCTCACTTCCTCGATCAAGCACACCGGCGTCCAGTGTCGGCGCATCAGCGCGCCCATTGGCGCATCGCCTTCGACGCGGCAGAGCAATTGGTTCTCTTCTTGTGTGAGCATTTTTTTCGGGATGTGCGGTTGTGTTGCGAGGCGGCAAAGCTGTCGCGATTATAGTTAGTGAACTAAGAAATTTACGGATATTTGACCATTCTCCTTTAGCATCTCCAGGTACGATCAACACTTCGCCTAGGAACACTGCCGCGTGACCACCGCCAAACAAACTAGCGTCGCCACGCAAGACGAGTTGTTCATCGAAGTCAGCGTATCAGCCAAACGCGAAATTGCCACCGGCACGTTTCTGTTTGAGCTTGTCACGTCCGGCGGCGGCGGGCTGCAACCGCTGCCAACCTACACCGCTGGATCGCATTTGACGGTGGTTACGCCAAGTGGCGTTCGGCGGAACTATTCGCTCTGTGGAGACCCGGCCGACACAACGCGATATTGCATTGCGGTGAAGCGAGACGCGAAGGGACGCGGCGGTTCTATCAGCATGGCCGATGACGTGCAGACGGGAAGCACTTTGCAAGTCAGCGCGCCGCGAAACAATTTCGAACTCGCACCACGCGCGATGAAGTTTCTATTCATCGCGGGCGGTATTGGCATCACGCCAATCCTATCGATGATGCGTCACCTAAGACACGGCGACCTCGCAGCGTCCTTTTCGCTGATTTACTGCACGCGCGACCCAGAAAGCACGGCTTTCGCAGCCGACCTAGCTTCAGAATTTCCGGGCAAAGTTGCACTTCATCACGATCACGGCGATGCGAATCAAGTGTTCGATTTTTGGCCTGTGTTGGAGCGCCCCAGCGGCGCGCATATTTATTGTTGCGGACCCAAAGCGTTGATGGACGCCGTGGCCGACATGTCGGGCCACTGGCCATCGGGCAGCGTTCATTTCGAGAGCTTTGGCGTCGACGCGACGGCGTTCGCGCAGAACGTGTCGTTTGAAGTGCGGCTACAAAAATCAGGACGAACACTAAATGTCGACGCTGAACAGACGTTGCTCGAAGCGCTGCGCGCGAACGGTTGCACCGTGCGCAGCTCCTGTGAGAGCGGCACGTGCGGTTCGTGCCGAACTGGCTTGATTTCAGGCGAAGTTGAACATCGTGACATGGTGCTTCTCCACGAAGAACGCGAGAGCCAGATCATGGTCTGCGTATCGCGCGCGCGGTCAGGACAATTGGTGCTCGATCTGTGAACGCCAACAACGCGAAGACCGCCACGGCGCAGACGCAAGCTCCGATTCGCGTCGGCGTATTGGGGCTCGGACGGGCGTTCACGTTGATGCTGCCAACACTTTCGCGTGACCCGCGCGTGAAACCCGTCGCGGCGTTCGATCCAACAGCGTCCGCGTGCGCAAAGTTCTCGGAAGATTTTGGCGGTCGCGTACACGCGTCGCCCGAAGCGCTATTTGCCGAGAACGATGTAGAGCTTGTATACATCGCCACGCCACATCAAATGCACGCCAAGCACGTCGCGCTCGCTGCCGCTGCGGGAAAGCACGTGCTCCTCGAAAAGCCGATGGCGATCACGCTTGCGGATTGCAATTCAATGATCGCAGCGATGCAATCGGCCGAGCGACAATTGATCGTCGGGCCAAGCCATAGTTTTGATGCGCCGGTTCTAAAGGCGCGCGCGATTATTGAATCGGGGGAGCTGGGCCGCGTGCGCATGATTACAGCGCTCAATTTCACTGATTTTCTGTTTCGACCGCGCCGCCCGGAAGAACTGCAAACCGAGCAGGGCGGCGGCGTCGTTCACAGCCAAGCGGCGCACCAGTTGGATGTCGTTCGCCTACTAGGTGGCGGGCTCGTGAAGAGTGTTCGCGCCCACACTGGACAGTGGGATGATGCACGCCCCACCGAAGGTGCGTACTCCGCGATGCTTACCCTCGCCGACGGCGCGTTTGCAACCCTCACGTACAGTGGCTACGCGCATTTCGACAGCGACGAATGGATGGGCTGGCAGGGCGAACTCGGCGGGATGAAAAATCCAGACGACTATGGCGTGGCGCGGAGACGGCTAGCAGCCATCGCAAACCCGGACGACGAAGCCCGCGCCAAGGCCAATCGCAACTACGGCGGCTCCAACTACGTCGCGCCGCCAGCGCCGGCCACGCATGAGCATTTCGGTCCGATCATCGTTAGCTGCGAGCGCGGCGACCTGCGACTCATGCCGGACGGCGTGTGGGTGTACGGCAACGATACGCGCCGATTCGAGCCCGCGCCTATGGCGGACGTTCCGCGCAGTGAAGTGATCGACGAACTTTGGGCCGTTTTGCGGAACGGCCGACGGCCGCAGCACGACGGCGCATGGGCGCGCGCCACCACCGAGGCGAGTCTAGCGATTCTTGAATCCGCGAAATGCAATTGCGAAGTGCAATTGCATCAGCAAGTGCCTTGGCAGCGATAATTCCCGCATGACCTCCCAACCGTCGCCAAAGCCACGCAAAAAATCGCCGAAGAAGTCGTGTGAACCACAAGCCATCTTGCGCCACTGGCAACACGCGGTGCCCGATGATCGATTCGCGCATTTGGTGAAAGACGCCACGCGCTCGTTTCAGCGCTCGCTACAAATGCGTTTGGCGCAACACGGCGTGCCGTTCGGGCACTGGACTTTTTTGCGCGCGCTATGGGAGCGCGACGGTATCACGCAAAAGCAGCTCTCCGACGAAGCGGGTGTGATGGAGCCCACCACGCTCATGGCCGTGCGCGCAATGGAAACCAAAGGCTGGGTAGAGCGCCGTCAACACGCGGACAACCGCAAAAACGTACACATCTATCTCACCGAATCCGGCCACGCACTCAAGGCCGTGCTCGTGCCGCTGGCGGAAACAGTCAACGGTTTAGGGCTCGGCAATTTGCCAGACGAAGACATCGCAGTAGCACGCAAAGTTCTGCTCGAGATCATCACGAACCTCGCGCGAGATGTGACTGGCGAGGGAGCATAGACCGCTTGAGTGTGGTGCCCGGGACGGGAATCGAACCCGTACGCCCCTTATGCAGGTAAGCGGCGGATTTTAAGTCCGCTGTGTCTACCAATTCCACCACCCGGGCATGAGTGCGTTGTTCGACTCTTGAGATTCTAGCTGCTAGCTGCGTGAGCCCTGTGTGACCCCGAGTAGGAACAAGGTGGGCGATTTGGTGGCGAAGCGCGCTTGGTCTGCGGCGGTCCACGCGTTCACGGGTTTTGAGACGATGAGTTCGTTTTCGCTCGCTAGATTCTGAGCGACGCAGAGCGCGATGTTGCCGTTTACGTTTTGCGTGATCGCCTGAAGCATTGGGGCGTTGCGATACGGCGTTTCGATGAAAATTTGTGTGCCGCGTGTGGATTGAATGCTGCGCTCTAGTTGCTTTAACGCCGTATCGCGTTCGACGGGTTTGGCGGGCAGGTAGCCGTGAAACGAAAAATGCTGCCCATCGAAACCGCTGGCCATCAAGCCGAGGAGCACGGACGACGGCCCGACGAGCGGCACGACGAGCGCGCCGATGCGATGAGCTACGCCCGCGAACGCCGCGCCGGGGTCGGCCATGCCTGGGCAACCCGCGTCGGAGATCACGCCGACGTCAATGCCGGATTGCAGCCATGCTTTGCACTGTGCTTGCGCCGCGTCGTTGGGGGCACACGCAATCATGTGAATATCGGCGATCACGCGCTCGGGT
>JAGNQL010000130.1 GCA_017989135.1 Burkholderiales bacterium | reverse complement strand
CGCGCCAGGGTTCGCACCCGCCGTGAACGTTCCACTCGGCAATCGCCCGGAGCAGCGCGTGCCGATGACGCGCCTTCGCATGCGCGTGGCCGAACGTCTCGTGCAAAGCCAATCTACCGCCGCCATCTTGACCACGTTCAACGAGGTCAACATGAAGCCGGTGATTGATCTGCGTAACACGTACAAAGACAAGTTCGAGAAAGTCCACGGCGTCAAGCTTGGTTTCATGAGCTTCTTTGTCAAAGCTGCCGTGCACGCGTTGAAGAGCTATCCAGTCGTCAATGCGTCAATCGACGGCAACGACATCGTCTATCACGGCTATTACGACATCGGCATCGCTGTTGGTTCACCGCGCGGTCTCGTTGTACCAATCCTTCGTGACTGCGATCAGATGAGCATCGCTGAGATCGAAAAGAAAATTGCGGACTACGGCAAACGTGCAGGCGAAGGCAAGCTCGGTATCGAAGAACTAACCGGCGGCACGTTCACCATTTCGAATGGTGGCACCTTCGGCTCTATGCTTTCCACGCCGATCATCAACCCGCCACAAAGCGCGATTCTGGGCGTACACGCCACGAAAGACCGCGCCGTGGTCGAAGGCGGCCAGATCGTGATTCGTCCGATGAACTATCTCGCCATGAGCTACGACCATCGCATTATCGACGGCCGTGAGGCCGTGTTGACGCTCGTGGCGATGAAGGATGCGTTGGAAGATCCGGCTCGGTTGTTATTGGATCTTTAATGTTCTCAGACACGCCCACGTCGGTTCGCGTTTGGCAGGTTCTGTTTGCGCTGATAGCGCTTTCGAATCTGCCAGGCGTTTTTGCGTCGATGGATTCGTCGCTAGTTGGCTGGATGGGCTTTGTTGGGTTCGGGCTGTTCTCGGTATCGTATGAGTTCAGGCATCGCCGCGTGGTCGCCGCACAAAATGGCGACGTTCAAAGCATGAATGTCGTTGAGAAGGTCACGATGTTTGTTGGCGGTTCGCTAATCATTATTCGGCTTGTTAAGCGCTTGATGGAGTAGCGAGTGACGCAACGTAGCCCGGATCAGTGCAGCGCGTCCGGGGCTCACCGTCGAAACCGCGTCTTCAACTTGCCTTGACGCGCTTCGCTTCTCAAGGCTACGTATAAACGATTCGCCACGGATGGCGACAGGAAAACAAAATGGATCAATTTGACGTTGTGGTGATTGGTGGCGGCCCCGGTGGCTATGTGGCGGCAATTCGTGCTGCGCAGTTGGGCTTTAAGGTCGCGTGTGTCGATGACTGGAAGAACGTGGCGGGTAAACCTGCGCCGGGCGGTACGTGTACCAACGTTGGCTGCATTCCGTCGAAGGCGTTGTTGCAATCGTCGGAGCATTTCGATCATGCGCAACATCATTTCGCTGAGCACGGCATCACGGCCACGGGCGTGAAAATGGACGTGGCGAAAATGATCGCGCGCAAAGACACCGTTGTGAAGCAAAACAACGACGGCATTTTGTATTTGTTCAAGAAAAACAAGGTCACGTTCTTCCACGGTCGCGCATCGTTCGCGGGCGCCGCGAAAGACGGCGTGTATCAAATCGACGTGACCGAGCCTGCCAAGACATCAATCGCTGGCAAACACGTCATCATCGCCACCGGCTCGAACGCGCGTGCGCTGCCCGGTGCCGCGTTCGACGAAAAGCTCATCCTCTCGAACGACGGCGCGTTGCGTATCGGCGAAACGCCGAAATCGCTCGGCGTGATCGGCGCGGGTGTGATCGGCCTTGAAATGGGCTCGGTTTGGCGTCGCTTGGGTAGCGACGTAACGGTGCTCGAAGGCCTGCCTGCGTTCCTCGGTGCGGTCGACGAACAAGTCGCCAAAGAAGCGCAAAAACTCTTCACTAAACAAGGTTTGAAGATCAACCTCGGCGTAAAAGTCGGTGCGATCAAACCCGGTAAAAACAACGTGACCGTGGAGTACACGATGGCCGACGGCAAAGCGGAAAGCGCGACGTTTGATCGCCTGATCGTGTCGATCGGTCGCACGCCAAACACCAACGATCTGAATGCAGACGCAGCTGGCGTGAAGCTCGACGAACGTGGTTTCATTACCGTTGACGGCGACTGCAAAACCAGCGCGCCGAACGTGTGGGCGGTGGGCGACGTGGTGCGTGGCCCGATGCTCGCGCACAAGGCGGAGGAAGAGGGCGTTGCTGTCGCAGAGCGCCTCGCGGGTCAGCATCCGCACATCGATTTCAACTGCATCCCGTGGGTGATCTACACGTCGCCAGAGATCGCATGGGTCGGACAAACCGAGCAGCAGTTGAAGGCGGCGGGCGTGGCCTACAAAGCCGGCAGCTTCCCGTTCATGGCCAATGGTCGTGCGCGCGCGTTGGGCAATACCGACGGTTTCGTGAAGATCATCGCAGACGCGAAGACCGACAAAGTGCTGGGTATGCACGTGATTGGTCCGATGGCGTCTG
The DNA here is from genome assembly GCA_017989135.1 of Burkholderiales bacterium. Lineage (GTDB taxonomy): Bacteria > Pseudomonadota > Gammaproteobacteria > Burkholderiales > Casimicrobiaceae > Casimicrobium. The sequence goes on along the minus strand of JAGNQL010000130.1, from coordinate 4,588 downwards.
AGTTGGTCGCTGAGGGCGTGATGGCGATGGAGTTCGGCGCATCGTCGGAAGACATCGCGCGCATTTGCCACGCGCATCCGACGCTCTCAGAAGCCACGAAAGAGGCGGCGCTCGCGGTTGATAAGCGGACGTTGAATATGTAGGTTCTCTCCGTTCGTGGCGATCCTGAGCATGTCGAAGGATCGAACCATAAATGTGATTGAATGAGTACCTCCGACACATCGTAGGGCGGGCATGTCCCGCCTAGTTCACCTGGCGGGCATTGCCCGCCCTACGAGACGAATGCTCCCTACACTCCAAAAACTCTGCACCGAACGCGGCATTACGCTCGATAGCGCGCAGCAACACGCAGCTGATCGTCTCGCGCGTTTGAACGACGAACTGCATGCGTTTCGCAACAAGCGCGCATCGATGATTGGCCGCGTTTTTTCGCGACCGGTAGTGCCGCAAGGTGTGTATTTTTACGGCGGCGTGGGGCGCGGTAAGAGCTTTTTGATGGATTCGTTTTACGGCGCGACGAAGGTGCGCCGCAAAACGCGCGTGCACTTTCATGCCTTCATGCGCAGCGTGCACGCCGAGCTGCGCACGCTCAAGCACGAGGCGGATCCGTTGGTTGTGGTCGCGGAGCGGCTTGCAGAGAAATATCGCCTGATTTGTTTCGATGAGTTTCACGTGAGCGACATCGCCGACGCGATGATTCTTGGACGTTTGCTGTCGAACTGTTTCGACAACGGCATCGTGTTTGTGATGACCTCGAACTATCCACCGGACAAGCTCTATCCCGAAGGTTTGCAGCGACAAAACTTTTTGCCGACCATTGCGCTTATTAAGGAGAAGATGGACGTGGTGGAAGTCGACAGCGGCATCGACTATCGCCGCCGCACGCTCGAGCAAGACAGCGTTTATCACACGCCACTGGGCGCTGACACGGACGCCAAGCTCGCGGCCACATTCGCACGCCTTGCGACCGCCAAAGTATCTTCGGACAAAACCATCACGTTACTCGGCCGCGAAATCCCAGTTCGCCGACGCGCCGAAGGCGTGATTTGGTTTGATTTTTTTGCGTTGTGCGAAACACCGCGTTCGCAAAACGATTACCTCGAATTAGCCGAAGCGCACCACACCGTGATTCTCTCGAACGTGCCGATGCTCGGCGCGAAAGACAGCAATGTGATTCGACGTTTCACCTTGCTCGTTGACGTGCTCTACGACCACCGCGTGAAGCTGGTGATGAGCGCTGCTGCGCCGCTCACGGAAATTTCGCGTGTGGATGATTCGATCAAAGACTCCGATACGCGGCGCGTGCTCACGGAGTTCGCGCGCACCACGTCGCGACTGACTGAAATGCAAAGCGCGGAATACATGGGTGAAGCGCACTTGCCGTCGTTGATGCGGTAATCGCAAGGCGGCGTTTGCGGATGGCGCTGGTCGTTTGCCCGCTCTACTTGCCGTATGGCTTTATGGCGCGAACGACAGCTGGGTGGTCGTTTCCGCCACTTTAATCGTAAAGTCGACGTAAGCCGAAAAACGCCTGCAACGACCGCCCGCTGGTCGCTGGCGCTACAAAGCTGTTACCCCATCAACGCGACGGTAATCCAATACGAAATTAATCCGACCGCAATGGCGAGTAGTCCCACCATGCGCAGTTGCCCGTCGTTCAAATTCGCCGCGCGGTTCATCGTCTCCCGCCACACTTTCGGCGCGATAAACGGAAGCAAGCCTTCGATCACAAGGACGAGGCAGAGGGCGGCGAAGAAATCCACGTTTGTTTAGAAAAGTGAGCAGTGAACAGTGAGCAGCGTCGTGGAGCGGCTTTTACTGTTCACCGTTCACTATTCACCGCTCACCTTCACCAAAAAGCTACTTAGCTTTCGCTCCGTTTTTCAAGAACTTGAAGAAGTCGGCGCTGGGGTCCAGCACCATCACGTCGCTCTTGTTTTTGAACGTGGCTTTGTACGCTTCAAGGCTGCGGTAGAACGAATAGAACTCTGCGTTCTGGCCGTACGCCGCGCTGTAAATCGCCGTCGCTTTCGCGTCGCCCGAGCCCTGCATTTCCTGCGCTTTTTTGTACGCCTCGGCGAGGATCACTTGTGCCTGCTTGTCGGCGTCGGCTTTGATGCGTTCGCTTTCCGCGCCGCCGTTGGAGCGGAACTCAGCCGCTACGCGTTGGCGCTCGGAACGCATACGATCAAACACACGCGTTGAAACCGACTCATCAAAATCCACGCGCTTGAGGCGCACGTCGATGATCTTCACGCCGATCTTTTTCGCATCAATTTCGGCCGCGTCGCGCACTGTCGCCATGATCTTTTCACGATCGCCCGAGATCACTTCGAGCAACGTGCGACGACCAAATTCTTCGCGCAACAATGACGTTACCGTTTGCCCAATGCGACGTTCGGCTTGTTTCTCTTCGCCCGCCACCGTACGGTAGAACTCGCGCGCGTCGGCAATCTGCCATTTCACGAACGAATCCACCTGCACCGGCTGGTTTTCTTTCGTGTTGAAACGCTCAGGCTCCACGCTGTCGAGCGTGAGAATTTGTTTGCTGAATTTGGTAACCGATTGAATGAACGGCAACTTGCCTTGAATGCCGGGCTGGTCGACAACGGAGACGACTTCGCCGAGCTGGCGCACCATTGCGTATTCGCGCTCGTCGACAGTAAAAACCATCTGAGATGTTGCGAATACCAAAACGAGAAACGCGGTGAGAACGGGAGCAATTTTGTTCATGATGTTGTCCTCGTTTAGTTGCGCGATTCGCGTACGCTGCGCGAGCTGTCGCGTGCACTGCTGCGCGCGTTTGCGGAACCGGGGGATTCGGTGGCGGCAGCCGGATCGGGCAGCAGCGGACGCGTGGCCTCGGGCACTGCCGCAGCCGACGAGCCGCTCGCCGCAGCCCGCGTGCTCTCCATGAGTTTGTCGAGCGGCAAATACAGCAAGCTCTGGCCTTGACGTTGATCTACGAGCACTTTGCTCGTGTTGCTCAACACCGACTGCATCATGTCGATGTAGAGTCGCTCACGCGTGACAGCCGGTGCTTTCGCGTATTCGCCGACGACGGAAGTGAAGCGTGCAGCGTCACCTTGCGCACGTGTCAAAACGCTTTGCTCGTAACCCGAGGCTTCTTCTAGCAAGCGCGACGCTTTACCGCGTGCTTCTGGGATTACGCGGTTGGCGTAGGCCTGACCTTCGTTGATCTGACGATCACGATCTTGCTGAGCCTTCACAACGTCTTGGAACGCTTCGTTTACGGCTTCTGGCGCAGCGACGGCTTGAAGATTTAACTTACTGATGGTGATGCCCGTGCCGTAGCGCGTGAGCAGTTCTTGCATCAGCGTTTGTGTCGCACCGGCGAATTCTTCACGACCTTGGTTGAGCAAGAAATCCATCTTACGTTTGCCGACGACCTCGCGCATCGCGGTTTCTGCGGCTTGCAGTACGGCTGCGTTCGGATCGCGGTGATTGAACAAGAAAGCGCGCGCGTCAGAGAGCGTGTATTGGACGGCAAACGCGATGTCGATGATGTTCAAGTCGGCCGTCAGCATCTGCGCTTGTTTCGCGTCGCGATTCTTGCTGCTGCCTTTGAATCCCACTTCGACGGAGCGCACATCGTTCAAATTGATGATCGTCTTAGATTCAATGGGCCACGGGAAATGCCAGCGTGGGCCAGCGCCCGTTGTTTCAACGTATTTGCCGAAACGCTGCACGATGCCGCGCTTGCCTTCGTCGACGATGTAGAAGCCCGTCGCGAGCCACAACAGCAAGCCAATCATCGCAGCCAGCACTAATCCACCCGCTGCAAACTGTGGGCTGATCGATGGAAATTGTGGGCCACTGCCGCCACCGTTATTAGCGGGCCGTTTGTTGCCTTTTTTTCCGCCGAAAATCTCACCCACGCGGTCGTTCACTTTTTTCAGAAGTTCATCGAAGTCCGGTGGACCGCTTGGCTTGTTGCTGCCACCGCCGCCGCCATTGCCGCCGCTCGGCGGGGGAGGCGGAGGTGGCGATGCTGGGGTGGGGGGCGGTGTCGCCGGCGAATCGCCGCCTTTGTTGTCGCCGGGTTTGCCATCGCCGGCACCATCAGCGCCAGGCTTGCGGCCCCACTGCGGATCGTTGAGCGAGAGCTTGATGCGATCCCAGAGGGCGCTCAGCGGATTCGTGGCTTGAGTTTTCATGCGTGCAGTCTTTTTTATTGGGCCGCAGGGTTTGGAGGCTCGTCGACTGTTTGGTCAAACGAATACACGGTATTTTGGCGCGGAAAGCGCGCTTGCAAGGCCGAACGAAGCTCGGGAATACCCGCGCCCGTTTTTGCCGATACAAAAACGCGATAAACCTCGCCATTTTCGTCAAGTTCAACGCGGCCTGCATCGGCGCCAAGGCCGAGCAAATCGCACTTGTTGACGACGATCAGTTGCGGAATGTCAGCAGCGCCGATTTCAGCGAGCACCATGTTTACGGCTTCGATCTGTTGCTCGCGCTGATCGCTCGCGCCGTCGACGATGTGCAGCAGTAAATCGGACTCGACCGCTTCCAGGAGCGTCGCTTTGAACGCCTGCACCAGTTCGTGCGGAAGAGCGCGCACAAA
>JAGNQL010000019.1 GCA_017989135.1 Burkholderiales bacterium | reverse complement strand
CTTCGTAGCCATGCTTGCCGAGCAGCTGATGCGCCGCGTCGAGGATCGCTTCCTCACGCATTTCTAACTGGCGCAAACGATAAGGAGTTGCCAAACTTGAACTTTCTGGTAATAATTTGAAGTAATGAGTTCAAATATTGACTAACGAGTGTGAATTACGGCTTTAACGGCCAGTTCAGACCCGTCGGTTGTTTTGTGACCATTTGTTCATTCTAGGAGTTCAATCATGATGTTTCGTCCCCTTAAATCCGTTCTTGCTGGCTTCGTCAGCGTTGCCCTGATGTCTGGCGCCGCTGTTGCAGCTGCCCCCGGCACTATCGTCGAAGTCGCCGTCGCCAATGGCAATTTCAAAACCCTCGTAGCCGCTGTGAAAGCCGCCGGTCTCGCCGAAACGCTGTCGGGCAAAGGCCCATTGACCGTGTTCGCGCCAACCGACGCTGCGTTCGCCAAGCTGCCAGCAGGCACGGTTGACGCCCTGTTGAAGGACATCCCCAAGCTGAAAGCGATCCTGACGTATCACGTCGTTTCCGGCGCGGTGATGGCCAAAGACGTGAAAACCGGCATGGTACAGACCGTTAACGGCCAATCGCTCGACGTGAAAGCCGACGCGATGGGCGTCAGCGTCAATGGCGCGAAAGTGACCACCGCCGATGTGAAAGCGTCAAACGGCGTAATCCATGTGATCGACACCGTGGTACTGCCGAAGTAATCAACCCAGGCTGACCAAAAACTCCAGCTTCGCACCCGCGCTGCTGGAGTTTTTAACTTTCTTTCGCGTCCTTTCTTTTTTGGAGCACCTGATGAAATTGCCAACGCTAACTTCGTACGTTCGCTACGCCGCAGCCCTCACCGCGACTGCCCTGCTCGCGGCGTGTGGTTCGGACAGCCATGAGCCGACTCCGGCCGCGCCCGTATCGATCCTCGCGACCGCGCAAGCCACCGCCGACTTGTCGTCCCTCGTCGCCGCAGTGCAATTTGCCAGCGACAACAACGATCTGGTCAACCTTTTAGGCTCGGCCGGTACGTTGACCGTGTTCGCCCCCAGCAACGTTGCGTTCGACAAACTGGCGCAAACGCTGACCGGAAACGCCAACGCAAAAGGCCCCGACATCCTCGTGCCCGCAAACAAGGCGCTGGTCAAAGCAGTTCTGCAATATCACGTACTCACCAGCGTCGTGAAAGCCGCCGATATTCCGTCGGGCAAGGCGATCACGCCCGCAGCCGGCGGCTTTTTCAAGATTGACCTGGTAGCGGCCAAACCCGTCATTACCGACGGGCGCAATCGCAAAGCAAACCTCACCACCACCGACATCGCGGCCAGCAACGGTGTCGTGCACTTGATTGATGCCGTGCTGCTGCCCGCTGACAAAACCATCGTGCAAACCGCGATTGCGTCAATGCCGGAGTTCAGCAGTCTCGTCGCAGCCCTGCAATTCGCGAGCGACGGCGATGACCTCGTAACCACGCTGTCGGGCGCTGGTCCCTTTACCGTATTTGCCCCGACCAACGCTGCCTTTGATGCATTGGCCAAAGAGTTGACTGGCAGCGCCACTGCGACCGGCCCTGATCTGCTCACGCCAGCTAACAAAGCCTTGTTGCGCTCAGTGCTCACGTATCACGTCGTGGCGGCGCGTGTACTGAAGGCTGACATTTCTCTGAACGCGTCGATCACCACGGTGCAAGGAAAAACCTTCGTGATACAGGCGACGGCAACGGGCGTCGCCATCACCGACGGCCGTAATCGCGTCTCCAACATCGCAGCCACCGACGTCCTTAACTCGAACGGCGTCATCCACGTCATCGACAAAGCGATCCTGCCGCCACTTTAACGGCCACAAGGTGGTGTAAGAGCGGCTCAGTAGCGCCCCACCAGTGGGCGCCGCAGCGATCACTCTCGGTGAATCGGCTCCCGCCACACAACGGGCTGCCAGCCCGGTAAAATTTGCTCCATATGAGCAAAATCCTCCTCTCCCTCCCGGTCGGCCAAAAGGTCGGCATCGCTTTTTCTGGCGGCCTCGACACCTCCGCTGCGCTTGCGTGGATGCGCCACAAAGGCGCGATTCCATACGCCTACACCGCAAACCTCGCACAGCCGGACGAAACCAATTACGACGACATTCCGAAGAAAGCCACCGAATACGGTGCCGAGGGCGCGCGTCTCGTCGATTGCCGCGAGGCACTGGTGCACGAAGGCTTGGTCGCGTTGCAATGCGGCGCGTTCCACATCACGACCGCGGGCCGTACGTACTTCAACAGCACGCCGCTGGGCCGCGCCGTGACGGGCACCGTGCTCGTGAAGGCGATGCAGGAAGACAACGTCAACATTTGGGGCGATGGGTCGACCTACAAAGGCAACGACATCGAGCGCTTCTATCGTTACGGTTTGATGGCGAATCCGTCACTCAAGATCTACAAACCGTGGCTCGACCAAGCGTTTGTTTCGGAGCTCGGTGGCCGCAAAGAGATGAGCGAATGGCTCAACAACAACGGCTTTTCGTACAAGATGAGCACCGAGAAGGCGTACTCGACCGACAGCAACATTTGGGGCGCGACGCATGAGGCGAAAGAGCTCGAGTTCCTGAACAAAGGCCTGCGCATCGTCAATCCGATTATGTCGGTGAAACACTGGGATCAATCGATTGCGATTGCGCCAGAAGAAGTCAGCGTACGTTTTGAAGACGGCTTTCCCGTCGCGCTCAACGGCAGAGAGTTTGCCAGTCCGGTGGACTTGGTGATGGAAGCCAATCGCATCGGCGGTCGTCACGGACTTGGTATCTCTGATCAAATCGAAAACCGCATCATCGAAGCCAAGAGCCGCGGCGTCTACGAAGGCCCCGGCATGGCGCTCTTGTACATCGCCTATGAGCGCTTGCTCTCCGCGATTCACAACGAAGGCACGCTAGAAAACTATCGCACGATGGGCCGCCGCTTGGGCCGTTTGCTGTACGAAGGCCGCTGGTTCGATCCGCAAAGTTTGATGATGCGCGACACACTTCAGAAGTGGGTTGGCCGCGCGGTCACTGGCGTCGTCACCATCGAGCTTCGTCGCGGCGATGACTATTCGTTGCTCGACACAGAAAGCCCGAATGCCACGTATCACCCCGAACGCTTGTCGATGGAACGCGTCGAAGATGAAGCGTTCTCGCCGCTGGATCGCATCGGGCAATTGCATATGCGTAATCTTGATATTTCCGACTCGCGCGCGAAACTAGGCGTGTACGCGAAAGCTGGCATGCTCACCGCAGGCTCAGGTGCAGCGACTTTGTTGGAAGATAAAAGCGGGAAGTAGACGGCTACGCTGGGACGGTGCTTGCCACCGTTCGCCCTGAGCTTGTCGCAGGGTCTGATGAAATGAGATTTTCCGCTTGCCACGGCGGTGTTTCGCCCGTTGGGCGAGTTACTTTTGGCATTGCCCAAAAGTAACCAAAAGGCTAGCCCCGAACCCCGCTGTTCCCTGCGGTGCTCGCAACGGGCGGGACCCGCACAAATCGCCCAAAAGTTGCGCTAACGCGCAACCAGTGGGCTCATGGTGCGGGTCTACGACCGCCCGTTGCTCCGCTCCTCGGCGCGGGGTGACGGGGCGTTAAGAGCAACAAATGATCGCTTCGCGATTTGTCTACAGGAACCCGGATGCGAGCATCCGGGCTACCGCACGTTAGCAAGGCGAGACGACTACTGAGCCAAAGCTCGATAAGATATTTGACGTGACGCGTGCGCGATTGAGCAGCAGGTCCGACAGCAACGCGACGTTAAACGTCAACCAACCCGCGAACGCCCAGCCCGCGTAGTCGCCAAACAGCACAGTGTTCAGCCAATCTTGCGCGAACAAGTAGAACCATGCGCTGATGGCGAAGCCTAGCAATAACACGATGGTCACTGGAAGCAACTGCACTGTTGCATTTCGTCGAACCATGGGAATGAGCGCTAACAACGCGAAAAGCGCCGCGCTGCTGCCGGTAAAAATTCTGAATTCGCGCAACAGCTTGGTTGCAACATCGCCATACTTGCTTTGAATAAATTCCGCGAGCCTTGAGCGCGTCAGCTCAGCCACGGAAGCTTCCGATTCAAGCTGCGAGCGAACGAGCGACGTCATGAATCGTCGGCACTCGCACGACGGGTTTTGCATGTTGGCGAAGGCCGCGTCCAGAGCCGCACTGACACGTTCATCGAGCTTACCCCGTCCACGCTCTATTCGTGCCTCAAGCCCGGGGATAAGTGCTTTCGCCTTCTGCACCAGCGCGCTGGAGTCCAGCGCGTCGAACTTCTCGCCTACGCGCTTGCTCACTTGATAGCGAATAATTTCCTTCGCAGCGCGTTCAATGTGAATCGGCGAAATGACGGACAGTAAGAAGAGCGCGCCAAATACGATCGCGCCAGCGCAGCCAACAAACAACACAATCGGTCGAACATACTTCATCGAATGAATGTACACGACGAGAACATAAATCCGTAGCCCGCATGCGAGCATCCGGGCTACGCGTAAACAATCATCGCGAAGCGATCATTTGTCGCTTCTAACGTCCCGTCACCCCGCGCCGAGAAGCGGAGCAACGGGCGGTCGTAGACCCGCACCATGAGCCCACTGGTTGCGCGTTAGCGCAACTTTCGGGCGATTTGTGCGGGTCCCGCCCGTTGCGAGCACCACAGGAGACAAGCGGGGTCCGGGGCGAGCTTTTTGGTTACTTTTTGGCGGCGCAAAAAGTAACTCGCCGAAAGGCGAAACGAAGCCGTGGTAAACAAACCCAATCATTCAATCACCCCCGTCACCACGCTCCGGGAGAAAAAAGGCCGCACGCCTATGCGCCACGTCCTACATCCTCTCCCCCTGTACACCTATGTTCGGCCCCCTACCTGCGGCCTACATTGAGCAGGTGGGCGCGCGCTGTTGCTCGCCTCGTTTTATCTGGAGATTTCACTATGAACAAAGATCAAGTCGCAGGCCGTTTGGATCAAGCTGCCGGAAAAGTCAAAGAAGTCACCGGCCATTTGGTGAAAGATCATGCGCTCGAAGCCAAGGGCAAAGCCGAACAAATCGCTGGAAAAGTGCAAGCAAATTTTGGCGATGCCAAAGAAATCATCAAAGACAGCGCTAAAGACATCGTCGATAAGCTTTAGCGCAAATGCAGCCGCGCTCTGTGGATCGCATTGATCCATCGAATGCGACGGGGGTGCCTCTCGAGGTGCCACCGTTGTTGCCGACCCCACCTACGCCGATTGCGCCCCCTGCGCCAACGGCTCCCGATACATCGGACTGGCCCAATGAACCCCAACGGGTTCAAGAGCCCCCACTGCCCGCCCCGTTTCCCGTAGAAGCGCCACCGCCAGCAGTAGTCGCAATTTGAAAGCTACACATCATGACTAAGCAAACAAACAAACCAATTGGCGTCCGTCGCGTAAGTGCGGCTGTGGTCGCGGCGTCATGCGCTGTGGCTTCACTTTCGTTACTCGCCGCCTGCGATTCGTCAGATAGCAACAAAACGGTCGGACAGAAAATTGACACGGCTGTCGCGAAAACCGAAGCGAAAGCAGAAGACATGAAGGAGGCAGCGCAAGCATCGGTCGACTCCGCTGGGGCAGCGATACGTGAAGGAGCAGCCCAGGCCAAAGACGCAGCGAAACAAGCCGCCAGCAGCGCCAGTACAAATAGCGAGGATGCGGCGATCACAGCGTCGGTGTCGGCGGGCCTGATGAAAGACCCAGATCTCAGTGCAGTAAAAATCGACGTGGATACCGCCAATGGCAGCGTAACGCTCATCGGCCCAGCTCCGAACGAGGCCTCACGCAGCCGCGCCAGCATTATTGCGATGTCCGTGAAGGGAGTGTCGCGCGTCGATAATCGCTTGGTGTTGAAAGGCGCGTGACGCGGGTGGCCCTTGCAGCGAACACAAACCTCCGCGTGCGGAGGTTTTTTTTGGTCAACTGAGCTATGGAATCTGCGCCAAAAAAAACGCCCCGCAGGGCGTTCTTTCACGTCATGCGATCAGCTTACGGACGACGAATGACGATGGAGTTTTGCACGCTCCGAACGCCGTTGATCTCACGGGCGATTTGCTCTGCTACAGTTTTCTCTTCGCTAGATTTAGCAAAGCCTGAGAGCTGAACCACGCCCTTGAGTGTCTCGACACTTATGGCTACGGTGTCGACGCGCGTGTCGCTCGCCATACGCGATTTGATTTGCGTAGTGATCGTCGTGTCATCGATGTAAGCCCCGACGGACTCCTGCGACCGAACAACGGCACAACCGCTGCCGAAGAGAGTAACGCCAGCAAAGATTGCGGTTGCGATGAGTTGAGTTGATTTTTTCATATGTATCTCCTGAGGTGAGTGACGGAACGCTGCGATGTATCTGGGACAGTTATCGCCGATGCGGCAGCGCGCAATAGGCGAAAGGTTTTGGGCAAGTGCGGCGCGACTGTATTAGTCGCGCACCGCCTCACCGCTTTTTCTCTTGAAGCGATTCAACAGCTGACTGCAAGACGTCTGACGTCATGCCGGAAAAATTCGAGGAGCGCCACAGACTCAGTGCAAGCGCCGAAGCAGAAACCATGCGCCACGGCCTTAGCAACACAATGGCCGCTCCGGCCACCGCCGCCACCGCGACCAACTGCAGGGGCTTTCGCTGCGCGATTTCCACAGTCACAGACTTCACAAGCGACGCGCCCGCGTGCAGCGGGTGCTCACGCCACCACGAGGACAACCCAGCCTCCACCAATGCGCTCCAGTTAAAGCCGCTGTCTGTAGGCGCGCCGGCGCTAGACGCCGAGCGGGTGCGTGGCACCTCGCCACTGCGTTGCCGAAGTGGCGATGAGTCATCGCGTTGCACTGAAAAAAAATCAAGCAAAGCAGCTCGCGCTTCATCTATCGACGGACTCGCATGCTTAGTTGCGGTGCCGACGATGCTGCCAGCGGGTTCGCTCATCTGCGCGACTCCAGCGCCACGCGAAATGACTGTAAGTCTCGATGCAGTTGGCTACCCAGCGAATCACGCGAGCTTGATTCGCCTCGTGCGAGAGCAATTGCGGTTGAGAAGGCGCAGAGCACCAACATGAAGCCTGGTACGCACAGCAGTGCCCATGTCGCGTATGGCTGTGACGACGAGCTTACTATGATGAGCGCAATGCCAGCGAGAACGAGGAAAGCGAGCAAAGTAGCGAACGCGATCGCCCCAGCCACGACTCGCCGTACGAGACGCATTTTCGCTAGTGCAATTTCGTCGCGCGCCAGGGTCGAGTAAGCGAACACATAATTGAGCAAGAGTTCTGGCTGCCGTGTGAGCAGCTTTAACGTGGTACCGATCATGATTCGCGCGCTCCTTTAGGCCGAGGTTCGTCGCGTTAGCGCGCGTTGTTGCCGTTGCACTTGCTAGCGCGATTGCGCGAGAGCATCAGCACCACGGCGGCAAGCGCAGCGCCAGCAGCCGCCGCCATAGCAACCGATTTCATAGGTTGCTCGGCAACATACGATTCGCAAGCGGCGGTGTAGCGCGAAACGGCTTGTTTGCCTCGTTCACCTGCATCTCGCGTGCTCGTCATCACGTCGTTGGCCATCGCTTCGCCGCGAGCCACCATGCGGTCGAACGTAGGTTTCACCTGGCCTTCCAAACGATCCATTTTTTCGCCGACATTTGACAGCGCGTGTTGCGCGGCATCGTTTGCCGACTCGACGGCGTTTTCAATTCCATTGACTGCTTGGTTTCCGCGTTTGCTGAGTTCGTCAGCGACTTTTTCTGCGGTGGTTTTGCCGAAATTCATGATGTAGTACCTTTGAGAATATTGAAAGTTTGGGCGGCACTCGAATGGCCGAGGCGTGCGAAGTGCAGACGCATTAGCCCTTGCGGACGAGGCTCACAACAAACGTGAGGATTGCCATAAAGGCAAAGATGTAGAACAGAATCTTCGCAATCTCGACGGCACCGGCGGCAATGCCGCCGAAACCAAAAACGGCTGCGATGAGTGCAACGACTAGAAAGACGACGGCGTAGTGCAACATGGTGTGTTCCTATGGAAATTTCGGGGCCACTCGAACCTCAAGTCGCCATAGGAGAAGTTTCGTTGAGGCACATCGTTGCGCACATCAGCCGAGTCCTCAACGCACTGTAGGGCGCAAAAGAACTCGCGCGTAGGACGACGCTTACATCGGTACGCGCGGCGTCAACGAATTAGGCGTGGCTATCGACGTCGCCAGACACGGTGACAAATGCTCGAGGAATAACCGCGCACACTTTGGTCCCTTGGCCGATGGTTGAAGTTACTGACAACGATCCGCGCAGCGCTTCAACACGGTGGCGCATGCCTGCTAGACCATGCGTGGTCACCTGACGATCATCCACGTTGAAGCCGCAGCCATTGTCTTGCACCACGAGATCAACGTGATGATCAGATGTTTGCAGCGTTACGGTGACTTGCGTTGCTTGCGCATACTTGGAAATGTTGGTGAGTGATTCCTGCACCACACGGTAGGCCGTGAGCGCGGCGTTGTCGGACAACTCAACGGCATCGAGATCGGTGGTGACTGCGATACCGGAGTGTTCTACGAATTCGCGCGTCAAAATTTCGAGCGCTGCCACCAAGCCTAGATGCGTCAGCGACGAAGGCCGTAAATCCTCGACGATGCGGCGCTTGAGTGCGATACCTGCGTTGAGCATGTCTGTGAGATGCGCAAAGCGCTGCGCTACGGCTTCGTTATCGGTCGGAATTTTTGAGCGAATTCGCGCGACGTCAAGCTTGGCCGCCGTGAGCAACGCTCCGAGCTCGTCGTGCAACTCCCGTGCGAGATGTTCGCGCTCGTCCTCCTGGGCGGTTTGCAGGTGGTTGGCGAGCACAGTAAGCCTTGCCGTACGCTCGCGCACCTGCTCTTCGAGGCCGATTCGCTCACGCGCAAGCAATTTGCGCTGTATTTCCTCCGCCGCATTGAGCCGCTCGGTCTGACGCAGATATAGGTGAAACGCGAGCAACCCGAGAAGCGCCCCCAGGGTCACGCCAATTCGGGACACGGTTAAAGCGCGGTCGATTTGCAGTTGTGTGTTGCCCATATTTTCAACGGCGTTGGCAAAGAGCTCGCGGGCTGAATCGCGGGCGCCGTGCATATAGTCGCGCCCCACATTGCTGCGCACCACCTGCATCCAATTTTCGCTGTCGCCACCTACGCGACGAATTTTGATGGTGACGTCAAGCTCTGCCATTTTTCGCGTAATGAAAAGCGACAACACGCCGAATCGAGCCAATTGCGCGGCGTTGTCGGTCGCATAGATCTTCTTCAACGTTTCAAGCGAGTCGTCAATTTGTGTGATCGCCTCGGCGTACGGCTGCAAGTATTTTTCGTCACCGGTCAGCAGAAAGCCGCGCTGTCCAGTTTCCGCGTCAAGCACCTGCTGCAGCAACGTGTTCAGGGCGCTGCGCTTTTCCTGTTCGTTCACCATACTTTGCGCCGCTTCGCTTGAGCGTCGGTAGCCCAGTTCATTGAGGGCAATGAGTGACGCAACCGCCAGCACGGCAAGCGGCAACACCCAAACGTTTTTCTTACGACTCAGTGCATCCACGTGGCGACTCCAACTAAGCGTGCGTTCAAAGGGTTATCCAGTCGCTGCATCCGCTGATCGAGCGATGAGGACTACACTGATACTTCACTAGCACAAGGCCATTCATCAAATGATCAAGATACGAATTGGGATTGTGGACGACCACAGCATTGTGCGCTCTGGCCTGCGTCAATACTTCGAAGATCAATCCGATCTACAGGTTGTGGGTGAAGCCGCAAGCGGACGCGCGGCCGTTGAAATGGTTCGCACAACCGCGCTTGATGTGTTGATCATGGACTTGTCCATGCCAGGCCAAACCGGGGCGGACGCGATCGTTCAGATCCACGCGCGCGCCCCTAGTCTCGCGATTCTTGTACTCAGCGGGTACCCCGAGGAGCATTATGCGGTCGACCTGATTCGCAAGGGCGCGAGTGGTTATTTGAATAAGCAATGTGACCCAAGCGAAATTGTCACGGCCATTCGCACTGTCGCGCACGGCCGACGCTATATCACTGCTACCGTGGCGGAACTGCTGGTACAGCAGTTGGATCGTGCTGAAGGGGGGCCCGCACACGAGCAACTTTCGGATCGCGAGTCGCAAGTGTTTTTGCGACTCGCCAAGGGCGAATCGGTCGGCGAAATTGCGGTCGCTATTTCGTTGAGCGTAAAGACGGTGAGCACGTACCGCACTCGCATCATGGAAAAAATGGGGCTGTCGTCCAACAGTGACTTGACCTACTACGCACTCAAAGCGAAGTTGATTGATTGAGGAAGCGAGCCTGCGTCGTCCGCTACGCCAATCGGCAGCGCTACGCGGGGGCATTGTGCGCGTTACAGAATGCGATGAGTTCGTCAATGTCATGCGACTTATCAAAGACGACATCTGCCCCGAGTTTCAGGCACCGATCACGCGCTGCGGCTGAGGCGTAATTGGTGAGCACCGCCACTTTTTGCTTGCTGTGCCTTGATTGCAAGGCCGCGACAACGCCTAGGCCGTTGCCCTGCAATAGGAACAAGTCGACGATCGCCAGATCCCAATCATCTGTATGTGTCGCAAACCAAGCAACAGCCTCATTCTCGCCGCGGGCACTACCGCACACTGTGGAATCAGTAAGCTCAACCAGCGTCGCCGCCAAGTTTTCGCGAATGATGATGTTGTCCTCCACGAGGTAAATCCTGAGAGCCAATTCATTTACCAGTAAGCAATATGACGAGCCATGAGGCTGAGACGGTTTGTCGCGAGCGTTACGCACCAAACCACTGATGGAGCTTATCCGCGCGCACAACACGCGCCGTAGGACAAAGCGCCGTCGCGATGTAGGGCGTCGCGCCGGTATCCGATGTTTTGCAACGCCTCTAGTGCTGGCGCAACGACGCGCCGGAGACACACTAGAAGCTCGTTACGGACACGGCGGTCACGTCGGTCAATGTATAGCTGGAGCCAGGCCCGAAACCGTCATTGGTGACATCCGCGATTTCGGCCTTTACGATGCCGATAGTCGGTACGATCCAAGTGGTGGTCTGTCGGTTATACGTGATGCCGAGAGTAGGATAGTCGGTGGTGATTTGTGTGCGAAATTTGCATGCACAGTAGGTTCCGCCCAATGCATCAGTCACCTCCATTCCGACGAAGGTCATACTCCCTTTCTGAGTCGGCGAATTGAACTCAACCACGGGGGAATAGGCTGCAAATCGGTTGAAGAACACAGTTTCGCCGGCCGCCATGTTGCGGGGAATGGTACTAGGCGGCACGTAGTAGAACTGCAGCGATTCGGTTTCAGTTTGCAGCGTCGTACCAAGCTCGCTCCACGATGTAGCGCTGTCATCGAGCATGATGGTCTTAATGTCACCGAACGCATATTCTTCAACGACGGGCTGCACCAGTTTCCCGTTGAACATGATTTTTTGCGGGCCGTGAAAGCGAATCCAACTGTCGCTGAGTCCGTACTTATCAATTGAGGTGTAACTCACCCGCACACCGGGATAGTAAGCGGTGCCGCACTGAGTGGGCGCGATGAACGTTGCGTCGGTGACGGCGGTGCTGCAAAACGCCACCTGCTCGTAGGCGTAGCCGGTGGCCGCACTCGCGGCATAGGTTCCGATGCTTGTCGTGTAGCGATGATTGGCTGTCTTTCCCGATGTCGCCTCACGGAAGCTTCGATAAATCGCGTTGGTGCCTGCGGGGCATACTCCACCCGTGGGTTGGCTCAGCGCGAAGTCATAGCCCTCCCAATTAAAGCCGGGTAGGTTCATTGCCAGAAGGGATTCACAATCCACATTTTCCAGACCATAGAAGTGCGAATTCGCCAACGGCGAGGACAGGTTTACATAAAACCGACACACTTTCACGGCGGGAGCCACGGCAGTCGCTGCGCTGACGGCTTGAAAACTCATCCCAGTGCGCCTGAATAGCGGCAATGCGTCCAACGTGCCTTGTTCACTGCTGCGACCAGTGATAAAGAACGCGTCGAGTGTTGTGTTGTAGTACTCAATCACTGTGACGGGTTGAGCGTTCGCGGCAGTGCTGAGACCTGCTGCGATGAATGTGAGCAGCATGCTCAACGCCGCCCAGCTCCGTTGCCAATATTTCGCGAACATAGCGTTATCTTTCATGAGTGCACGGACTGCGAGTTACACCGAGCATGGTGCACTTACGTCGTAAAGGATGCTAATTACGCACTCGCAATGGATACGTAGGACGTGGGGCCGTCTGTTGGTGGGAGCGCGTCTTTAGTCGTGCTGCGGATGACATCGGTTTCCGAACAAGGCGCGTAGCGACAACAATGATCGCGCGCGACACAGGGCGCTCGTCCTACAACGCCTCGCGCTTACGTCCCGCAGGCTGCGAAAAGCTTCGCCCGTACGATGCTCGCTTGAGTTCGGCGCATTCGTCGAACGCTCTCCCACAAAGGAAATCTGCATGAAAACGCTATTGAAAACAGTGCTCGCGACCGCCGTGATTGGCATCGCTGCGCAAGCGTCGGCGCAAGTCACGTTCTATGAAAACGACGGTTACGCCGGACGGTCGTTCACAGCGAATCGAAACACCCGCAATTTAGTCAACGTCGGTTTCAATGACCGAGCGTCGTCGGTGGTCGTTCTGAACGAACGCTGGGAAGTGTGCGAGGACGCACAGTTTTCAGGTCGTTGCGTTGTATTGCGTCCGGGACGTTACCCATCGCTGTCCGCCATGGGCTTGAATGATCGTGTCTCCTCCGTGCGCGCCGTGGGCCGCAATTCGCGTATTGATGACAATCGCTACGCACCGGTGGCGACTCCGATCTACGACAACCACCGCCGCGGCAACGAACGTCTCTACGAAGCGACAGTGACCTCGGTTCGTGCCGTGATGGGTGCGTCGGAACAACGCTGCTGGATCGAGCGAGAGCAAGTGGGACAGGACCGCAACCTGCCAGGCGCGATTATTGGCGGCATTCTTGGCGGCGTACTCGGACATCAAGTGGGCGGCGGACGCGGGCAAGACATTGCCACGGTCGGCGGCGCTGTAGCCGGCGCGGCGATTGGCTCGAACGCCGCTCGCGATGAGCGCGGTGGCTATTCGCAAAATGTTCAGCGCTGCGCCGACACCGGCAATCGCGGACAACCCAACTACTGGGACGTTTCGTACAACTTCCGAGGTGTAGAGCACAACATGCAAATGGTGTCGCCACCAGGCCGCACGGTCACCGTGAACGCACGCGGCGAGCCGCGCTCGTAAGGCAATAGAGAGAGCCGAAAGCGCGCGTGATTTTCAGCTACGATGTCGCCGCGCGCTATTCGGTTTTCTCGAACACCGCCGCGAAGAATCCATCGCAGCCATCCCGATGCGGGAGAAGCTGCGTGTACTTCGTACCTTCGTCTTCTTCGCCGGCGCGTAGCGTGGAGAGCACGTTGGTCCATCCAGCGTGCGTTTGCATGAAGCCTTCGGCAATCTTTTCGTTCTCGTCCGCGAGTAAGCTGCACGTCGCATAAACGAGGCGCCCTCCCGGCTTCACTAACCGCGATGCTGCAGACAAGATGTTGGCTTGCTTCACAGCCAGCTCTTTGACACTCGTGGGCGATTGCCGCCACTTGAGGTCAGGGTTGCGTTTCAACGTGCCGAGACCTGAGCAAGGCGCATCGACCAATACACGGTCGGCCTTGCCCGCGAATTTATTCAAGCGACTATCGTTTTCGTCGTCGATGCGCATCGGCTGCACATTGCTCACGCCCGAGCGCGCGAGGCGCGGACCCATGTTGTCGAGGCGACGATCATTCACATCGAGCGCGTAAATGCGACCCGTGCTGGCCATCATCGCGGCCATCGCGAGCGTTTTGCCCCCTGCGCCCGCGCAGAAATCGATCACAAATTCGCCGCGCTTAGCGCCAACCAATTGCGCGAGCAGCTGGCTGCCTTCGTCCTGCACTTCAACCGTTCCGTCTTCAAACAACGGGTGACGCGAAATATCAATTCGATCCGGGCAACGAATACCCCAAGGCGAGAGAAGCATCGCGCGGGCTTCGGCAAAGCCTTCCTTCTTCATGCGTGCGAGCACGGCGTCGCGTTTACCTTTGAGCGTGTTGACGCGCATGTCAAACGGCGCGGTTTGCAACAGCGAATCTGCAAGCAACACACGCTCTTCTTCGCCGTATTGCAAGCCCAAGCGATCCCACAACCAAGCCGGCAATTCACGGCGCGGATGCGGTCCGAGTGTCTCGTCGGTTTTCAAAAATTTCGCGTACCGATCTTCTTCGCCCGGTGGCGCGGTAACGCGGCGACGAAACTGACGTGCCAGCGCGGCGAGCGCGATGGCTGCGTGCGTTGCGCCGTCACCCGCGATTTTTTCGACGGAGAGACGATGGCGAAGCCACGCGTAGTAACCCTCGGCGACGAGCTGGCGGTCAAGCGAGCCGACGCGTTGCTCGCGCAGCACATAAGAGAGCGTGCGGTCCGCTGGGTATTCGAATTTGGACGCGGACTGGATAGCGAACGCCAGCGCGTTGAGGGCAGAAGGTCTTAGATACATGCCCGCATTGTAGTCGCTCGATTTAATAGCTTTTTCGCCCTAGCGACCAGCCAGCGGCGACTACAGGCTATTTTCACAATTAGTCGACTTTAGTCTTTTTATGGCTACAACGACCACCTGTAAGTCGTTAGCGCACAAAAGCCATACAGCGGGCAACGCGTGGCCAACCCTACGAAACGCAGTGAAGACAACGACACCCCGCAACGCTTCGCTGCGACTCCGTCTACCGCGCCAACGCGTGCATTTCCGCGATCAAATCGGCCTTGCCCTCAAAGCCAATTCCGGGCAGCGACGGTAACGTGACGTAACCGTTTTCGACGCGAACGCCGTCGGGGAAACCGCCGTACGGTTGAAACAAATCGGGGTAAGACTCGTTGCCGCCGAGGCCTAGACCTGCCGCGATTGCGAGTGACATTTGATGTCCGCCGTGCGGGACGCAACGCGACGGAGACCAACCGTATGCTTTGAGCATGTCAAGCGTGCGCAAGTACTCGACGAGCCCATACGAGAGCGCGCAGTCAAACTGCAACCAATCACGATCTTTGCGCATGCCGCCGTGGCGAATGAGGTTTCGCGCGTCTTGCATCGAGAACAAATTCTCACCCGTCGCGAGCGCGCCAGCGTAGCTTTCGCCGAGGCGCGCCTGCAGTTCGAAGTCCAACGGATCGCCCGCTTCTTCGTACCAAAAGAGCGGATACTGTGACATCGCTTTGCCGTACTCAATCGCAGTTTTCAGATCAAAGCGACCATTCGCGTCCACCGCCAACTGCTGGCCGGGCTTGAGCATTTTCAGTACTGCTTCGATGCGCTCAATATCATCTTTGAGTGGCGCACCGCCGATCTTCATTTTCACCACCGAGTAGCCACGGTCCAAGTAGCTCTGCATTTCGCCGCGCAAGCCATCAAGCCCCTTGCCCGGATGGTAGTAACCGCCCGCCGCATAGACAAAAACGCGTGGATTAGCCACACCGTTGCCGTAGCGGTCAGCAAGCAGTTGATGCAGCGGCTTGTTCTCGATCTTCGCCACCGCGTCCCACACCGCCATGTCGATCGTGCCGACCGCGACCGAGCGTTCGCCGTGGCCGCCGGGCTTTTCGTTGGTCATCATGCAGGACCAGATTTTGTGCGGGTCTAGATTGGTGCCTGCGTCGTTGACAAACGACGGCGCATCGGCATCCATCACACGCGGAATGAAACGCTCGCGCATCAAGTTGCCTTGTCCGTAGCGACCATTGGAATTGAAACCGTAACCGATCACCGGCTTGCCGTCGCGAATCACGTCGGTGACGACGGCGACGAGACTCAGCGTCATCTTGCTGAAGTCGATATAGGCGTTACGAATCGCCGATTTGATCGGGCGCGTGGATTCGAGAATTTGGGTGATTTTCATACTGATTCTGACTGAAAAATAGGCGTGAAACTAAGCAAACTACTAGCCACGGATTTACACAGATGAACGCAGATTCATGTCAATTCGCAGGCCACACAACCTGTGTTCATCTGTGAAAATCTGTGGCAAAAACGCGGCTGTGAAAAAGACGAAACACAGCGAAATTGAAAATGCGCATTACTTTGCGAGTGACGAACCACCGCAGATCTGAATGTCTTGTCCCGTAATCGCAGCGGCGGCGGGCGAGAGCAAAAAGCTCACGAGCGCGGCGATTTCTTCGGGTTGAATTAAGCGCCCGATTGGCGGCAATTTCGGCATCACGCTCGCGCGATTCGGATCGTCGAGCATGGCGGTAGCGGTGGCAGCGGGTGAAACCACATTGACGGTGACGCCGTGCGGCGCGACTTCTGCGGCCCAGCTTTTCGCGAGCGCGATGAGCGCAGCTTTGGTCGCAGCGTATTGCCCGCGTCCGGCCATGCCGGCTGCGACGCGACTACCAATAAAGATGACGCGGCCCGTGCCGCGCACAGTCATGTTTGGTAGCAGCGCGTCGCACAACCGGGTCGCCGCGTCCACGTGCAAGCGCCACATCAATTCGCCACTCGCGTGATCAAGCGCGCCCACATTGCCGACGCGCAAAACACCCGCCGCATGCACAAGCGCATCGACGTCTCCCAACGAATTCGCCGCAGTTACCAGTGCATCGCCGTCGGTCAAATCAATGCGCACCGACGTGAACGTCGCATGCGAAATCGTCGGCGCGACAACATCAAGCCCGCTCACGCGCCAGCCGTTCGCGAGCATGGCGCTCGCGATGGCGTGGCCGATGCCTGAACTGCTGCCTGTGACGACCGCGTGCAGATTACTCAAACTTGATGCCGCCGTCTTTAATCGCTTGCATCGAGCGCGCAGTGTCGTCGCGCTGGAACTTGGCGAAATCATCCGGACTGCCAGCTTCGATGATGAGGCCATTTCCGAGCAAGCGATCTTTCATGTCGCCCGCGAGTGCTTTGTTCGTCTCGCTGTTGAGGCGCGCGATGATGTCGCCCGATGTTTTCGCCGGAGCCCACAGGCCGTACCAGCTATACGCCTCGTAGCCCGGCACCGTTTCACCGACCGCCGGAATGTCTGGCATCGAAGGCACGCGCTTGGCAGAGGTCACGCCGATTACGCGCAACTGGCCCGCTTTCGCGTAACCCGCCGAACCCAGAATCGGGTCGATGAAGCCGGTGATGCGGCCGCCGAGCAAATCTTGGTACGCCGGCGTTGAGCCTTTATACGGAACGATCAAAAGTTCAAGCCCTGCTGCGCGGCGCAGTTGCTCAGTGGCGAGGTGGCCGGCCGACGCCGTGGAGCCCACGGCGAACGAGAGCTTTCCGGCGTTTGCTTTCGCGTACGCCAGGAAGGATTTCATGTCGGTTGCGGGAAGATTTTTGTCAATCGCGACGGCCAACGGCGCTTTCGCCACAAGTGCAATCGGCACGAAGTCTTTGACCGTGTCGTACGGAGGCGTTTTCAGAGCGAGCGTCGAGGTCGTGAACGTCGAAGCGTTGAACATCAAGGTGTAGCCGTCGGCAGATGCTTTCGCGACAGCGTCCGCGCCGATGGTGCCGTTGCCGCCCGGACGATTTTCCACGACGAATGTCTGGCCGAGTTGGTCGCCGAGCTTCTGCGCGAGCAAGCGGCCCACAGTGTCGAGCGTTCCTCCCGGCGGAAACGGGATGATGACGCGAACTTGTTTGTTTGGGTATGCCTGGGCGAGCGCGACGGTGGACGCGAGCGTGACCAACGCAGTGGCGAGCGCTTTGCGAACGAGTGTGTTCTTGAACATGGTGTCCTCCTGTTTTTGGTGTCTAAATTAATGCTTCAACAAACCCGCATGCGCGAGCGCTTGCCGGATGATTTCGTTTTCTTGTGCGCTCGGCTCGTGCGTCGGTGGGCGCACCGTTGCATTCTCGATCACACCCGCGAACTTCATCGCGGCCTTCATACGTGCGTGCGCTTCGCCCGTTGGCTCACCGGCGCCGTAAACCGCCTCTTTGATCGGCGTGATCAACGCTTGCACGGCCATCGCCTTTTTCAGGTCGCCCGCATGAACGGCGTTCATCAAGTCAATGATGAGCTGCGGAATCGCGCTTGCAAACCCTACGAGCGCGCCGTCGACACCCTGAACCATCGAGGCGAGCAGGTATTCGTCGTGGCAAGTAAGGATGGCTTTGGAGGCGTCGGCATCGCGAATGGCTTTGATGTCGCGTGCGTATTTGCTCATGTCGCGCTGCCCAACCTTGAACGCATGCACGTACGGCAAGCGCGCCAAATCGGCGAGCAAGGCCGACGAGTACGATGCTTTAGTCCACGCCGGATACACATGGCAAATCAAATCCACTCCACTGGCCTGATAGATGTTGTCGAAGTAATCAAGCGCATGTTGTGGATGAAACCCGAAGCGCAACCAATGGTGCGGCGGCATCACGTCAATGCCCGCTGCGCCAGCCTTCACCGCCAAGCGCGCGTGATGCGCCGCATCGCCCAAGCCTTCGCACACCACCGATGAGATGACCGGCAACTTACCTTTCAATTCGTCGGCGACAATGCGCGTTACTTCGGCGCGCTCTTCCGGCGTGAGCGCGAAAACTTCGCCCGTGTGACCGTTGGTCATCACCGCAACGATGCCTTTGTGCCCTGCTAGCCACGAGGCGAGTTTGCGAAGCGCCGGCTCGTCGATGCGATAGTCAGACGTGAAGGGGGTGGAGATTGCGGGGATAATGCCGCGATAGTTTTGGATAGTGGGCATGAGCAGTAGGATGTCTCGTAGAGCGAAGAAATTCAGTTCCCATTTTGCTGCCGCCACGCGCCGCCGTCCAATACGGGAAACAGATAGAACTATGCAAACAGAGAAGCGAAGCAATGGGCCCCGGTAATCGACCGCTCGATCTTGACTGGCTGGAAGACTTCTTGGCGCTGGCCGAAACGGGCAATTTTTCGCGCGCGGCGCAGGCGCGCAACATTGCGCAGCCCGCATTCAGTCGTCACATCAAGTCGCTCGAAGAATGGGTCGGCGTGGCACTCTTTGACCGCGCAACGCATCCGGTGTCGCTCACCGCTGCGGGGGTGCGCATTCGGCCCGAGATCGCCGCGACGTTGCAGCGCCTTGAAAGCGCTCGTCACGCTGCGCGTGCCGCGCACGAACAAGCGGCGGTGAGCTTGCTGTTTGCCGCCACGCACGCGCTCTCGCTCACGTTTTTTCCTGCATGGCTCAGCGGGCTTGAAGGGCGCATTAGCGTCGGTCCGATTCAGATGGTGTCGGACAGTTTCGCGGCCTGCGAAGACCTGATGCTGCAGCGGCGCGCGCAGTTCTTGCTCTGTCACGGCCATCCCGCCGTGCCCGGTCGATTGGACGATTCGCAGTTCACGTTCGCCAACGTCGGCGACGATTTGCTGGTACCCGTATCCGCAGTGCGCAACGGCGACGCGCTGCACAAGATCACATCGAAAAACTCCGCGTTGCCCGTTCTCGCCTACGGTGAGGGCTCTGGTATCGGGCAAATCATGCGCTCGGTGATGCGCGAAAAATTCGCTTCAGCCGGCTTCGCCACGGTGTTCACGTCGCACCACGCGGTACTGCTGAAAACGATGGCAATCGAAGGACGCGGTGTCGCGTGGCTGCCGCAAAGCCTCGTCGCACAGGATATTGACGCCGGACGACTCATCCACGCGGCGGGAAAAGCGTGGCAAGTGCCCATTGACATTAGGCTCGTCCGCCCGCGCGTCACGCTCACCGATGCAGCCGAAGCGCTGTGGCGCGTGGTGAATGGACGCACGCCATAACGGTTACGCATACTTTATAGCTTTTTGGCTATATCGACAGCTGCACGGGGATTTCATGCCATTTATTCTTATAGTCGACTATTGGTCATAATTAGCCGTAATGGCCGCCAGGCAGTCGCTTGACGCATAAAGCTGTATCTCTATCAATCTGAACCGTCGCAGCGGAATGCGTGTTCAAATTGCGTCCGTTCCAGATCGTGACGTAGACAGGAGGGTATCAACAATGCGAAACCACAACTTATCAACGCCAACCATGCAGCAGCGCGCGATTCGCATCGTGGGCGCGACCGCCTTCGCTCTCACGTGTGCGACCGCGACGGCAGCCACGCTAACCGTTACCAGTACGGCTGACTCGGGCGCGGGCTCACTGCGTGCGATCGTTGCCGCTGCCAACGCCGACGACACGATCAACTTCGCGGTGACCGGCACGATCACGCTGACCTCGGGGCAAGTGGTGCTCGACAAGCGGTTGACCATCGCTGGTCCCGGCCCGTCGCAACTTACGATCTCGGGGAACAACACAAGCCGTGTTTTTGTGATTTCCGACAGCAATGCGACCAGTGATTCGCCGGTCACGCTCTCCGGCCTTCGACTAACCGGCGGCAATCCCAACGCAAGTAATCCCCCGGGCTCATGCCCAGCGGCGGCTGGTGGCAGCGGTGGCGCGATTGCCGCGCTAGAGTCGGTGACGTTCGCCAACCTTGAGATCGACGGCAACACGTCTGCGCGCAACGCGGGCGGCTTAGGTTGGTTCCCGACTCAGAGCGGACAGACCTTCGTGATGACCGACTCGGTGATACGCAACAACACGTCACTGTGTGCTGGAGCACTCACATCGGTCAACGGTGGCGGGCTCATGTTCTCTGTCGACGCTACCTTCCCGACGAGTGGCACAGCGACTGCGACGCTCACGCGCGTTCGCGTATTGAACAACACGGCCGAGCGTTTCGGCGGCGGCATCGCCAATTTCATGCCCGGCACGCTAACCATAGTTGACTCGGTCATTTCGGGCAACATCGCAGCCAACGGCAACGCCGCACTGACAGGAAACGGCGGTGGAATTTTGTCGAGCTGGATTGCACCGATGCCGCAAGCCGCACGCACGATTCTGATTCGCAGCGAGGTGTCGGACAATATCGCGCGCTTCGGTGGCGGCATTCTTGCAGCGAACGATTCGCCCGACGCACAAACAACTAACGGCAAAGGCGCAATCACGTTGTACGACACGACGGTGTCCGGGAATTCCGCGTTAATTAGCGGCGGCGGCATAAGCCTCTACGGCAACGTGCTCGCGATCGTCTCCAATTCCACGGTGGCGTTTAACGCAGCACAAGGCGCGACCGCCGCCAGCGGTGGCTTGCGCGTCGACAACGGCATCGTGTCCGGTTCGGTGCCAGCCGTCAACAATTTGCCGAGCGTCGTGATTCTTGAGAGCAGCATTATCGGAGACAACACTGCGCCAGCAGGGACGACGCCGGACTTGAACTACAACCTCAATGGCGCGCCTCTGGAGCCAGTGACAGCGAACAAGAGTCTCGTTCAGACCTTCAACCCAGCGTTTACGGTCAGCGGCAGCGGCAATCTTGTAGGCGTCTCAGCGCAGCTTGGCGCACTCGCCAATAATGGCGGCATCACGCGCACTCACGCGCTACAAGCCGGAAGCCAGGCGATCAACGCCGGCAGCAACCCACTCAACGCGCCAACCGATCAACGCGGTGCAGGCTACGCCCGTGCTGTCGGTACGGCACCCGATATGGGCGCGTTCGAGTTCGGGGCAACGCCCGTGAACACGTGCCTCGATATTGATGGCAACGGCATTGCGGGCGAGGCCAGCAGGGATGGTGCGCTACTTGTGCGATACGGCTTCGGAATGCGTGGGTCGGGCCTCACGTCAGGAATCCCGCTCAACGGAGTTCGCAACACGCCGGCACTCATCGAAACATTCATCGACAGCGCAAATGCGTACGACGTGTTTGGCCGTGTGCCGAGCGCACCGCCAACAGCGCTACAAGATGGTCTCGTGCTCATGCGATTGATGCTCGGCGTTCCTGACACCGCACTGCTGGTCGGCGTTACGGTGCCACCGGGCGCACAGTTTCAAACCGCAACTGCAATCCGCGGCAATGTCAACTCACGCTGCGCCATGACGTACTAGCGTCGCAAAAGACGAGCGCGGGCGAGGTAGCGCGCTCTCGTGGCACCTAGCAACTCAACCCAGAAAAGGTTGGCCACGCAGAGCTTGCCGGAAAGTCAGAACACAGAGCGCGCAAAGCAGTACCGCCGCAGCCCAAACACTGTAAGTTCGCCACGATTGCGAAGGTGACTGCGGTCGCAGCCGTTGCAGGTCCCACCCAAAAAGCGGCAGGAAATGCATCGCGTGAATTGCGAAGAAATGCGCGACGCGCAAATCGCCGCCGTCGCGCGACCAATGAAAAATCGCCAATCCACCGGCATCGGTCGCACTGCCACCGACCCAATGCCCGACGGTGGTCGCGCGTCCTCCGAGGTAGAAGCCGGTGATCGTGCCGAGTACCGACGTAAGCAGCAGACCCCAGCCAATCGCGTGCCGCATTGACCGCGACGCGGACCAGTCGCGGCTTCGAAGCACGCAATAGCCGAGCACGCCGGAAGTGGTGTTGAGAAGGATCGCGCCAATGGCCATCAGCGTGTAGAGCGTGGCGTACAGCGGAGTAGTCAGATTGAAGTGTGAGGCTTGGCCTAGTGCGCCTTGCCAGGTGATGTAGAGCACTTCAAATAAACCGCCTGCCACGCCCGCCCATACGACGAAACGCCGCGCCCAACTGCGCTGCGGCAGCACCGGAAGCCATACGAGGAAAAAAGCGAGCGTCAGCAGGTAGGTGCCAACAGAGAACTGAAACTTCCAGGGTTTCAGCCAAACGCTCACGCCCTGAAATAGTCTCGAATCGACCAACGGCAATAGCGCTGTGACGCACGACCAAAGCACCAACAGCAAACCCGTCCATGCCAGCGCCGGCGACGCCTTAGTCATGTCCCGCCATATCGACATCACAGTAAACGGCTGAAGCTGCGGTGTGTTCGCGGGGAACGCGTGATCTGTGCGATTCGGTTTCATCGTACCTGCCCCACTGCGACATGTGATCGTTCGCTGAGCTTGAATACGACAAGAAACAGCAGCAATCCCATCGGTCCGAACATCAGCGTGGCGAACAAACACAACACCGTCAGGAGGCGCAGCAGCCACGGTCGTCCGACGGCGAGCACTTTATCAACCTGCCACCGTCCCACCAACAAATCGAACGCCAAAAAGTGAATCCAACCCGCCAACAACGGGCCTTTCGATGAAAAAAGCAGCGAGACCTCGGACAAGGAACCAAAACCACCGGGCGCACCGCGCGACGAAGCCAACACGATGACATAGCCAACGCAAAGAAGAAGCGGCATGACGCGGCCACCGACCGTTAGCGCGAGTGATTGCCAACGCACAGGGCCAAGGAGTCCGACACACAAGAGCACCCAGCCGAAGGCCATCGGCAGGCTGGCGAATTGGAAAATTTGATCGTGGTGCATTTGGATGCCTTTGCGAAACGTCGCTTTGTTTTGCCGAAGCGAGATCAGGTTCGGAGGATGTTCTCAAGAGCGCGGCGCGGCGCGGCGGGTGTGGGCTCGGTCGTGTACCCGATACGACAGAGCATTTGCACGGTTGTATCAATCACAGTGCGAGGCGCGTGCTTGCCGATCACGGCCTGGTGCGCGGCTTCGAAATGCTTCGCCATCTCCGGATATTCTTGCAGCGCCTGACTCATCGGGTGTAGCCCCAATCCCATTTCGGTGGCTTTGAGTTGCATGCGGACAAACGCCCGCCCTGCATTGATCTGCTGCGTGCGCTGGTTGTTGTCCGTCACGAGCCACACCCAACCCATCGTCTCGGCGGTGGTCGTGACATACATCTCGGTCATTTGTTTATCGGCAGGGCTACCGACCGCTGGCACGGCCGTTCGGTCGAGTAAACCAAATGTGTCCGCAAATCGCGCCAAGAAGTTGGTCAGCGCCACGCCGTCTCGGTGCGCCATGATTTCGGCCGAACCGATGCGAAGTTTGCCCAGCGTTTCAATCACGACACGCGGCACCGTCTTATCGACCATCCCCGCCTCACGTGCGATGCCCCGCAAGCGCTGCACGGCCTTGGCCTCGACCGTACCACCGGTCTTTACGCTCGAACTGCCAACGCTAGCAAGGAGCATCTGCACTGCGTCCATACTGACCGGGCGGGTCATGTCGTAGCCCCAGCGCGCCGTGCGACGGTTGAGTACCTGTGCAAAAAGTGGATCCGCCTTGCCACCAGTTGTCAGCTCGATGCGCGCAACGGGTCGTTGATCCCACGCGCTGAGTTGCATCGGTAATTCTCCTTGCGGCCAAAGTTTGACCTGAGCACCAACACCCTGTTGCCCCAGTGCCTGCACCAACAGTTCAATGAAGCAACCGTGCCCCACGAGAATTTGCCGCGCAAACGGGTCCGATTCGGCGAGCAAGCGTTCTTTGTCACAGTAGAGCGTGATGACGTCCCGCTCACGTAAATCAACGAGCCACGGCTGCATGTTGTGCGGGTTGGGTGCCGTGATTGCGTAGGCCACGGCGCGACGGCGGACGTCCGTCTCAGCGCCGGGACCACTCCACGCCTCTACCGCCTCGGTCGGAAACGCAGTGAAGCTCGCGCATCCCGGTAACGCACCTAGCGTCACGGCAGCGACCGCGCCGCCCCCCACCAAGCGAACAAAATTACGACGATCCATGTCCTACTCCTACGAAAATTATGTGATGAACACATTCTCTGGAGCATGACAAAAATACACAATTGCCTATCAGGACATAGCAGATATGCGCTTTCGCATATACAGCGCGGGCGACCAAACACATTGTGCAATCGGTCAACCATTCATCCCCGTTTGGGCGCGGATGGTTGAGTCGGATGGTGCAAAAGGCACAAACTGCGCAGCGTGCGTTCAGTCACGCAGTGTCATTCGGCACTGATACCCGTCAAATCGAATGAGGCACTCCGCCCCTGTGGACTCACAACTTTTAAGCGAAACGGCACGTAATGCCACTCGGGTGCCAACCAAAACTGCGCGCTTCCCTGTGGCTTTCCATCGGGGTCGGGCTTGCGCGAGCCTTTCCATACTTGCGTCATGACTTTCTTCGTGGCACGCAGGCCTGTCAGGGGGTCTGCGTCTCCAGTGGGCACATCAATCTCTTCATCGCCTTCTCGCACCAATGTGTAGACGTCCATGCGTCGTGAACTGCCAACGCTGAAGGTGACCGTGTCGCTTTTTGGCATAGCGAAATAGAACTGCACGATCCATGTGAGCGGATCTTGCGGCGAGCCTTCGAAGGGAATTGGATCTTTTTCTGGAATCCGCAACAGGCCCTTTTCGTGATCGAAAATGGTTTCACGACGCTTGTCGGGATTGCCACGCTCTTCGGTGAATTTGTCTGGGCGCAGGCCATCGGCGGTGATGCGGCCTTCGGATTCGCCGGTGAACGTGCCGGGATACAGCAGCGCGGCAATGCCTTTGCCACGTCCAACGATACGCAGCTTGTAGCGCCCATTGTCATGCTCGAACTTCAGAGCGATGGGACCCACTTCGAACTTCTGTTCACCAAAGAAAGCCGTGTAGCCCAGCTCGATTTTCTTCGGAGGCATGCGTGCGGGCGGTTCGGGCGGCACAGGCGCGGGAGGCGCAGGCTCGGGCGCCGCTTGTGCGACGGGTGCGGGCTCGGGCGAGGGTGCAGCGGGTGCTGTGGGCTCGGGAGTGCCGGGTGACACGACCTCTGCAGCCGGTTCTGGTGCTCCCACCGCAACAGGGGATTCAGCCGTAACTATCGGCGGCCGGTTAGCCTTCGGTTTCGCTTTGGGCTTGGGTGTTGGCTTCGCGACCGGAACTGCGACAGGCGGCGGTGGCAGCGCCATGAGCTTGGCCACGATCGGCTGAAACTTTTCTTCGTTTGCTTCGACAGTCACAAATGCGCTGATTGCGAAATGCGCGACTAAGGAAGCGACCAGCGCAGCGACTAATTTGCGCTGCGGCGTCGCGAACATCCCACGACGACGCACCAGCGCTTTCGCCAAATCAAATCCCGCCGACGACGATTCGTCAGGGACGGAACCAAGCGAAGTGGATAAGTGGGGCATAGCCGAGGCTAAACGCGCTCGGACGTTGACTGGATGACTCGGGGCAACGTCCGCACGCGAAGGCCTTCAATGCGCAGGCGGCCTTCGCAAAACAGGCGCACCGCAAACGGCAGCACTTGATGTTCCTGCACCAGCACTTTTGCAGCGAGCGAGTCGGGAGTGTCGTCGTCGTCCACCTGCACAGCGGCCTGCATGATGATCGGTCCGCGATCGAGCTCCGGCGTCACGAAATGAACCGTGCAACCATGCAACTTCACGCCTTCGGCGAGTGCGCGCTCATGGGTATCGACGCCGGGGAAGCTCGGCAACAGCGACGGGTGAATATTGATGAGCCGCCCCGCGAACGCGTTGGTAAACACCGGCGTCAGAATGCGCATGAAGCCAGCGAGCACGACCAAGTCCACCTCGTGCTTATTAAGTTCTGCGACTAGAGCCGCGTCGAACGCCTCGCGCGAAGCGAAATCTTTGTGACTGATGGCGAACGCCGCCACACCCGCGTCACGCGCGATGTCGAGCCCCTTAGCCTCGGCTTTGTTGCTACCGACCACAGTGATGTCGCCGCCGCAATCATTGCCCAACAGCGCAGACAAATTAGACCCGCGCCCTGAAATGAGCACAGCGATGCGCGGACGAGAGGTGAAATTCGTGCTCATCGCAATTTCAGATCATCCGGGCCGTACGTCACGCCAATCGGCTCGATGATGACTTGCTTCGGGCCTGTCTCAACGCCGCCCGCCACCCACGCGTCGATGCCGCACGCCTTAGCGA
>JAGNQL010000129.1 GCA_017989135.1 Burkholderiales bacterium | reverse complement strand
GCGCGTAACGCATTGATTTGTAATAACAAATGCCGCCAGCATTACTGCGCGGTGAGATGAATTATTAGAGTTTTCTGAGACCGAAGAAGGCGATCAAACGAACGGCTTTTGACGTTCTGGTTATTGGCTGTGCGGGCGCCAACGACAAACGCCTAGTGACCTCAACGCGAGCAACATCCCGGCATTTCACCCGCGACGCTTTTGCCGGGCGTTTGAGCGGAGTTAGGCCACATTGACACCCGTCAGAGCGCTGCAAGCAATTTGAGGCAAAATTTCGCCTATGCATATCTACGGCATGCCGCCAGAAGCGGGCCGTATCGACCTAACCTCGATTCCAAAAGGACAGCGATGAGCACCAAGCAGCCGACCATCATCTACACCATTACCGATGAGGCACCGGCGCTAGCCACCGCAGCCTTCCTGCCGATCATCCGCACCTTCACGAAGCCAGCGGGCATCACGGTAGAGAAAAGCGACATCTCGGTTGCGGCGCGTATCTTGGGTGAGTTTCCTGAGTTCCTGACCGACGCGCAGAAAGTGCCGGACAATCTGGCAGAGCTTGGCCGCCTCACGTTGCTGCCCGACACCAACATCATCAAGCTTCCGAACATCAGCGCGTCGCAAAACCAATTGGTTTCGGCCATTCGTGAGCTTCAATCCAAAGGCTACAAACTGCCTGATTTCCCCGAGCAGCCACAAACGCCCGAAGAAAAAGCGATTCGCCTGCGCTACAACAAATGCATGGGTAGCGCGGTCAATCCCGTGCTGCGCGAAGGCAACTCCGACCGCCGCGCACCCAAAGCCGTCAAAGAATACGCACGCAAAAATCCGCACAGCATGACCGAGTGGAGCCAAGCCTCGCGCTCGCATGTGTCGCACATGCAGCACGGTGATTTCTACCACAGCGAAAAGTCGATGACGCTAGACAAGGCGCGCGACGTTCGCATGGAATTGGTCACCGCAGCGGGCAAAACGATTGTGCTCAAACCGCTCACCAAACTGCTCGCCGGTGAAGTGATCGACAGCATGAACATGAGCAAGAAAGCGCTCTGTGATTTCTACGAAAAGGAAATCGAAGACGCACACAAAACCGGCGTCATGTTCTCGCTGCACGTAAAAGCGACCATGATGAAGGTGTCGCATCCGATCGTATTCGGCCACTGCGTCAAAATTTTCTACAAAGACGCATTCGCTAAGCACGGCAAGCTCTTCGACGAACTCGGCGTCAACGTGAATAACGGCATGGCCAATCTGTACGACAAGATCGCCACGCTGCCGCAGTCCAAACGCGATGAAATCAAGCGCGATCTGCACGCCTGCCACGAGCATCGCCCAGAGCTCGCGATGGTCGATTCCGCCAAAGGCATCACCAATTTCCATTCGCCAAACGACATCATCGTTGACGCATCCATGCCAGCGATGATCCGCAACGGCGGCAAGATGTGGGGCGCGGATGGCCGCCTGAAGGACGTGAAGGCCGTGATGCCCGAGTCAACCTTCGCGCGCATCTATCAAGAGATCATCAACTTCTGCAAGACCAACGGCAACTTTAATCCCACGACGATGGGAACGGTGCCGAACGTCGGCCTGATGGCGCAGCAAGCCGAGGAATACGGCTCACACGACAAAACGTTTGAGATCACCGAGGCTGGCGTCGCCAACATCGTTGACATCGCCACCGGCGAAGTACTGCTTTCGCAAAACGTGGAGCCGGGCGACATCTGGCGTATGTGTCAGTGTAAGGACGCACCGATTCGCGATTGGGTCAAGCTCGCGGTGACCCGCGCGCGGAATTCGAATACACCGGCCGTCTTCTGGCTTGACCCATATCGCCCCCATGAGAACGAGCTCATCAAGAAGGTTGAGCTGTACTTGAAAGATCACGACACCACGGGCCTCGACATTCAACACATGTCGCAAGTGCGCGCGATGCGCTACACGCTCGAGCGTGTCATTCGCGGTCTGGACACCATCTCGGTTACCGGCAACATTTTGCGTGACTACCTCACCGATTTGTTCCCGATCATGGAGCTGGGCACCAGCGCCAAGATGCTCTCCATCGTGCCCTTGATGGCCGGCGGCGGCATGTACGAAACCGGCGCGGGCGGCTCCGCTCCGAAACACGTTCAACAGCTCGTTGAAGAAAATCACCTGCGTTGGGATTCGCTCGGCGAATTCTTGGCGTTGGCCGTGAGCCTGGAAGATTTGGGTCTCAAGACCAACAATGGCGCCGCGAAAATTCTCGCGAAAACGCTCGACGCCGCGACCGGAAAGCTGCTCGACAACAATAAAGGTCCATCTCCAAAAACCGGTCAACTCGACAACCGCGGCAGCCAGTTCTATCTGGCGATGTATTGGGCGCAAGCGCTCGCTGCGCAAACCGAAGACGTAGCACTAGCGGCTAAGTTTGCAGGTTTGGCTAAAGCGCTTACCGATGGCGAGAAGGCCATCGTCGCCGAACTCTCCGAAGTGCAGGGCAAGCCGGCGGACATCGGTGGCTACTACATGGCCGATCCTGACAAAGTGAAAGCAATCATGCGCCCGAGCAAGACACTCAACGCGGCGCTGGCTTCGTTCGCGTAGTTCGTGTCATCAGCCGCTGAGCGGCTCACGTTGAATCCAACGGCCATCTCTGAGTGGCCGTTTTTTACGCATAATTTTTTTGTGAGCGCGTAACTGAAAACACTTGCTTCCCGTTTGAATGCAGTTTATTTTTATACTACAAATATTGTTTGTGTAGTATAGTTTGAAGATGTTTACGGATCTCTCGCTGTCCGCCCAAACCGCTTACGCTCAGCTGGTGGACTCATTGCAGTCGCTGGCAGTCAAGCGTTGCGTTACCGATGTGCCCGGTTCGTTTAATCGCAAAGAAGTGAGTGGAAAGCAGTATTGGTACTACCAGTCGCGCCACCTAGACGGCACGATGCGACAGATCTATCTCGGGCCAGAGAGCGAACGCCTCGACGCGCTAATCGAGACTAGAAAAGATGGCAAGCGTCGGCCAACGACTGCGCCACGAGCCACGACAGCGCTTGGCGCGCACGCAGTCGCGCTGGGCGCTGAGCCGATTCTGCCTGCGCACTTGCGCGTCGTTAATAAACTAGCGGACGAGGGCTTTTTTCGCGCAGGCGGCTTGCTCATCGGGACGCATGCATTCATTGCCGCTGGCAATATGCTCGGTGTACGCTGGGGAAACGACGAGCGCACGCAAGACTTGGATTTTGCGCACGCTGGCAAGCAACTTTCGTTGGCGTTGCCCTCGAATGCCAAACTTGACCTGCACGACGCAATATCAAAACTTGAAATGGGATTCACCCCCGTGAGTAGCCTTGACGGAGTGCTTGGTGGAAGCTGGATTCATCCGACAGACTCAACTTTTCGGCTGGACTTTGTCACGACAATGGATCGCACAGGTAAAGACCTCGTGATGGTCCCCGCGTTTAACGCACAGTTTCAGGCGCTCCGTTTCATGGAGTTCTCGATGGAAGGCGTGGCGCAAGCTGCGGTGTTCGCGAAAACTGGCGAACCTTGTTTGGTCAGTGTTCCTGATCCGGCGCGCATGGCCATCCACAAATTGATAGTTAGCGGATTGCGGAGTGGAACGTTCACCACGAAAGCCAACAAAGACATTTCTCAAGCGGCTGCACTGATCTCGTTTTATGTAGAGCGTTCACCATCACAAATTGATGCAGTGTACGAAGACGCCATGAGCCGAGGCCCCAAATGGCGCAAGGCGCTCGGCGTTGGAGTTGCTAATTTGCAGCGACGATTTCCAGAGGTGAGGTTTCCGTAGGTGCCACGAAATCGCGTCAAAACAAGAATGAATTTTTCGCTTCGACAGATCGCGAATCTAACGTGCCAAATCTGAACCAGCTAAACAACGTAGCTCGAGTACTTGTTTGCGAGAGATCTGCAAATACCTTTTGGATACGTCTCTGACGCGTGCTTGAAAACGGCCATCGCGATACTAATAATCAACTTGTTTGTAGCTACCATTCCATCAGGCGTTGCGCCATTCGTTGCGTTTGCACTTAGTTGCGAGCCAATTGACCGCTGCATGCGTTGCACGGCGTCGCGCGCATTTTTCTCAAAGACCCACAACCCGCCTTTAAATTGGTAGTTTATTTCTCCTCGAATTTCCGGCGGGTTGTATTTCGCCGTGGATCGGACGAGCAAGGTCCTGTGCTCAGATAAATCCAAATATGTGCGTGCATACTCAACAGCGTCAGTATTTGTTCTGTCCCGGAGCTTTTCAACCAAGGCGTCCCACAATAGCCAAGCTTCTTGGTGCGAACCACCACTTGCTTTAGTATTTTTAGACAAAGTCAAGGTCTGCGAGGAGTCGTCGTACTTCATCGAGTAGAGCCCGGTGGGAATCGCGTTTGAATTCGCTGCACCTAAGTTACTACGAATGATCGCTTGTGTTCCAGATGAGTCAATATTTGTCACACTCGCACCCGTCAAACGTAGTAAGTAATGAACACTAAAGTACGCAGCGTAATAGTGTTCGATGACCTGCCACGAAGCGTTGTTGCTTTGCTCTTGTTTTGCACGCTCGTGACTAACGCAGGCTGCCAACAAAAACTTGTTAGCTTCGCCAGCGAGCAAACGATAGAGTAAATCAGAATCTAGAATTTGCAGCTCTATCACGACTCGACCGGCGATTTGGTCAATTTTCTTTGTCACGAATTCGAGTTGATGCAATTTTTCCATCAAGCGACCATCGGTGTCGCGCCTGACGGCAAGTACGCCCTGCACCATTAACGGGGCGAGCAGCCGCAACAGTTTTTTCAGATCCATTAGATCGTAAGGTTGCGCCGAAGTAATTTTCGATCAAGAATTTCTGCGGACTTTAGATAAGCTTTGGAATTAGATATTTCGTGGAACGAACCAGGGAGGGAACGTACAAGGTACTTCTTGTGCTCACTTATTTTCTCCAAATCGTCACTGTTATTGTCAGAGATTATCGTGATTAAGGCGCGCGAATGAGTCACCAATATCTTAAAAAGCGTTGCCTTTGTAATCGACGAAGTGAGTTCGAAATTGTTGTTTTCTGCGACGTCATCAGCAGCCAAGAAGAAAGTGTTTACGATCCTATAGAGCCTATCGGTGTTAGAGATGTTGAACTCTTTCAAAATAGGCTTCATGGACTCATAAAAAGTGACCTTTGATATCTTTCCCTTCTGCTTGTCGAAACGACTCAATTTATTCAATAGATAACTGTCCGGTTCGTTTTCGAAGCTAGTAAACAGCTCATCCAGCATCCGTTCATCATTCGATTCGCGGTCAGCGAGACGTTTAATATCAAGAAGCAACTCTTTAGGAACAGGCCGCTGAAGAGTATTTATGTCGATAAAAATTCTTGCTTCTTGAATGGGCGTCAATTCGTTGTAAATGATCACTGGCACTCGGTACTTCACGCCTTCGTTCAGCAGTTTTCGGAAGCCGTAAACGCGGTGTTGCCCATCCAATATCAGAAACGACTTTTCGTCTTCGTTGAAAGTGATGGTCTTGTTTTTTGAGTTGTAAATCAAGTCTGAGGCATCCTGTGCGGACAGAACTATGCTGGAAGGTATAGTGCCCCCGCTTCTTATGTAGTCAGCGATTGATTGCGCGCGATTTTCGTCAAGGATTCGCTGGAATCCTTCTGTCGGATCAGCGGCGCGAGGATTCGTTGAGCAGGTCACTGCAATGAGCTCAATGTCCATTGTTCCTGAGTAGAACTTATGCTCCCCCTGTGTGATCAGCGTTACAGAGATGTTTTGAGTGGTCACGATTGTGCTCATTGATTGATGCGTCGCAGATTGTAGGTAAGTACGAGTGCTTCAGTGCCCGACCTGCGCGCGACCGTCGAGTGTCGCACACGCGCAGACTGGTGAGCGGGCGGGCGCTGGACGGACAGCCTTCGATTACGCTAGAACCGTCACCCTGTTGCGGCCTTCGGCTTTGCTTCGGTACAGCGCGCGATCCGCGCGCGCGATGGCGGTGTTGAAGCTTTCGCTTGGCGCGAGCGTGGTGACGCCCAACGACAGTGAGCAGCTGGCGCGGCTGTTGCCGTGTACGACGGGAGTCGCGGCGACTTCAGAGCGCAAGCGCTCAGCAATGTCGTGCGCCGACGCCAAGACTGTCGCGGGCAACAAAATCAAAAATTCTTCTCCACCCCAACGTGCGACGACGTCTTGCTCGCGACAGAGCGACGCGAGGAGCTTGCCGGTGTGCGCGAGCACCTTGTCGCCGGCTTCGTGCCCACGGCCATCGTTGATCTTTTTGAAATGATCGATGTCGGCGATGATGAGCGCGATGTGCTGTCCGGAGCGGCGGGCGCGAGCGATCTCGTGCTCGGCGAGCGCAAGCATGTGCCCACGGTTGGAAAGACCGGTCAGCGAGTCTTTCGTGGCCAGTTCGACCAGCTTTCGCTCCGCGCTTCGAACCATGCCGTAGTAAAAGCGCGCCGTGTAGGCCGCCATCGCGAACACCACGGCGACGTTAAACGTCTGCACTATCCAAAGGCCCGTTTCAGACAGCGGCGCGCTAACGCCGTAGTGACGCGACGCGGCATACATGCCCAAATAAGTCACATACAAGACGACAAGCATCGGGATCGCCTCACGCCAGCGCGAGCTGACGACGATTGCCGGGATGAACATCAAGAGGTAGTAGTGAAAACCGCTGTTCCAGCCCACGAGTAGCGTGCCGATGGCCGCGTGACCAAGCACTTCAACCCATATCAAGGCGACGGCAGGCGCATTCAGTCGCCGCCCTAGGCACCAATACGCTGTCGCATACATCGCCATGCCAACTAGATTCATCCACGCCAGAATTGGCGAACCCAGCGCTAGGAAGAGCACCAGCATTGCCGCGTCTACGCAGGCCGCCACCAACGTGATCCGCCGCGCCATGACCCAAAACGCACCCTGCGCGACGGCGCTGCCGCTTCTCGCGTGGCTGCGCACGCACGCCGCGGTGCTCACCGAGGGCGAGGGCGCTGCTTTGGGAAGGAAGGCGCGAACAGATGACATGCCGGGGCGGGTAATTCGTGTCTACGAGAGAC
>JAGNQL010000127.1 GCA_017989135.1 Burkholderiales bacterium | reverse complement strand
GACCGGGCCGCGAGAATGGAACCCACGAACGCGTGCATTCGCCGCCGATCTCGCTTCGCGTTTCCCGGAGCCTAGAAGTCGAGTCGTCGCATTGCTCAAGACGTTTAACGCAGAACAGTTTTATTACACGCTCAAACCACCGCTTTACGGCGCAGAAAGAGACATCGCGGCCATCGACGAATTTTTGTTCGACGGTCGACGTGGGTTCTGCGAACACTACGCTGGCGCCACGGCATTCATACTCCGGGCCAGCGGGATTCCAGCGCGCGTGGTGACGGGTTATCAAGGCGGAGAATTTCATCCATCCGGTTACATGATCGTCCGGCAAAGCGACGCGCACGCGTGGGTCGAGGCGTGGCTTGATGGCGCATGGACGCGCATTGATCCGACGGCTGCCGTTGCTCCAAGTCGGATCGAACGAGGACTCGAATTTTCGCTGCCGGACGCCGAGCGGATGTTCATCAACACGCGAGGCTGGAGTGGATTGCAAGGCATCAAAAATCTCTGGGAAGAGGCCAACTTCAGCTACACAAAGTGGGTAATCGGCTTTGATCGAGATCGGCAACAAGCATTGCTCAAACGCATGGGGCTCGAGGGCATCAATCCGCTCGCTGCGCTTGGCTGGATGTTGCTTGCGATCACCGCCAGTGGCGGCTTGATGGCACTTGCGTGGTGGTTGTTCAATCAACGCCAAGCGCGCCGCGCCGACCCGTGGTTGCGCGCATGGAAGTCACTGCGAAATCGATTGCAGCGAGCTGGATTAGCGACCGATATTCACGATACGGTCTCAACAGCGATGGCGCGTGCAACCGAGAAATGGCCGGCGCATGCATCCGCTTTCAAGGCATTCGCAGACGCATACAACCGATCACGATTCGCGCCGACACCCGAGCAAAGCTCTAATAGCTCTACCGCCTTAGCAGCTTTGCCATCTTATTGGCAACTGCGACGACAGCGCTAGCGACTCGCTTCTAGTCCAACGTGCGGATGGCGATCCGCTCGCCCGGGTCATCGGGATTTGGCAGTATCTTAAAGCCGAGGGATTCACAAAACTTGAGCATGCGTGGATTTTCGCGAAGCACCACACCCTCAATTTCGCGGTAGCCGCGCACACGGGCCGCTTCGATAAGGCGCAACATTAGCGTTCTTGCAAGGCCCGTCCCGTGCATAACTTCTTCGACCACAATCGCGAACTCGCAGCGCTCCGGAATAGTGGTCGGCGTAACGCGTGCCACACCGACGATTTTCGAGCTTGGCCCGGCACCCATCACACCGACCAGCGCGAGCTCTCGACCGTAGTCAATTTGTGTAAACCGTTCAATCATTGACGGCGACAACTCTCGCACTGGCATCATGAATCGGAAGTACAACGTTTCGGGCGACAAACGCGCGACGAACTCGCGTTCGCGATCAGCGTCCTCGGGCTGAATGGGGCGAATGAGTAGCTCAACGCCGTTTTTTAGCGTCACCGGCTCTTCCAGCTCACGCGGATACGGATACACGGCAAGATGCCCGTACCGCCCCAGTCGCGACAGCTTCGTTGCAACGTCACGAGGTTTGAGCACCACGCGAGCATCGACGGCCACAACTCCGCGCTCGTAAGCAATAACCGGGTTTAGGTCGCAAGAAGCGATCTCCGGACAAGCGCACGCAAGCGTTGAGAACCGCAGCATCATCTTGGTCAGCGCGTCTCGGTCAACGCCCGGCACGTTGCTGTAACTGTCTAGCAGGCGCGAAACGCGAGTACGTGAGATTAAGTTGGCAATCAATACGTCATTGATCGGTGGCAGCTCAAAAGCCACATCATCAAGTCGCTCCACGCCAATCCCACCCGCACCAAATCCGATCACGGTGCCAAACGTGGGATCGGTAGCCAGCCCTAGGTAGAGCTCCCGTTGACCACGTTGACGCACGTACGGTTGCACGGTCAGTCCGATCACCTTCGCGGTGGGCGCGAGATGGGCGACGTCTTCGAATATCTTTCGTGCGGCGCGGCGCACGCTTTCGGCGTCACGCAGATCCAGCTGTACACCGCCCACTTCCGTCTTGTGGGAGATATCGGGCGAGACAATTTTCAGCACCACGGGATAGCCAAAACTATCGGCCAGCGTGACCGCCTCTGTCGGTGATCGGGCGATGCCCGTGTTGGCCATAGGCAGCCCAAAAGCGGAGAGCAACTGCCGCGCTTCATGCGCGTAAAGTAAAGTGCGGCCCTCACTCCACACGCGATCAAATAGCGCCTTGGCTTCGTCAAGGTGCGGCGCGAATCCATCAAAACTTTGTTCGGGTACCTGCCGCAGCAGCGACTGGTTTCGCGTGAAGGTTTCGAGAAATCCAATCGCATCCACGGCGTTTTCTGCGCTCAGGAACTGTGGTATCCGCGCAAGATCAAGCTTGGCCCGCGCGTGCATCACACTCGCGCCACCGCCGAGCACCGCGAGCACAGTTTTTCGGTATCGCTTGGCGACGTCAATGATCGCGTCAGCAACATCGTCTGCGCTCACAATTGATTGCGGCGAGAACAGAATGAGGCAGACATCCACGTTAGCATCGGCCAGCACCGTCTCGATGGCTACGCGGTAGCGTTCCGCAGTGGCGTCACCTGCGAGATCGAGCGGGTTAGCCACATACGCGTGGCTGGACAATGAAGCGCGAAGCGACGCGTATGTTGCATCGGAAAGCGGCGCGAGCGAAAGTCCCTGTTGGCGCACAGCATCAGCGGCAACGAGTCCAGGCCCTCGCCCGTTGGTGATCGCCACGATTCGCTGCTGGCCGACCGACCGTGCGCCCGTCAACAACCGTGCCGCCGACACCATTTGCATAGCCGTTTGGACACGCACTGCGCCCGCACGCGCGATTGCGGCTTCAAAAATGCGATCGTGGCTGGCCAAGGTCGTTGCATGCGTGCCATCAGCTTCGCGGTGCAAATCGGCGCGGTCAGATTTCAACACGATGACGGGCTTCATGCGAGAAAGTTGCCGTACACCTGACATAAACGCAGGCGCGTTTTTCACCTCTTCGATGTAGAGCAAAACGTCGGAAGTTTGTGCGTCAAATGTGAAATAGTCGAGCAGTTCGCCAAAGTCCAAATCAAGCGAGGCACCAAGCGAAAGTAGACTCGAGAAACCAATCGACGAACCGGCCGCGAAGTCGCGAAGAATCGAGAGCCACGCGCCCGACTGCGACATCACAGCGAGCGAGCCAGCCGATGGCATCGTGTCGACATCGGTCATCGCCGACGCATCCAACGCTATGTGAGGGCGCAACAATCCGCGCGCATTGGGGCCAATCAATCGAACACGTGACTCGCGC
Source organism: Burkholderiales bacterium (assembly GCA_017989135.1). Classification (GTDB taxonomy): domain Bacteria; phylum Pseudomonadota; class Gammaproteobacteria; order Burkholderiales; family Casimicrobiaceae; genus Casimicrobium. The sequence continues at coordinate 3,830 of JAGNQL010000127.1, read as the reverse complement.
GCGACATCCGCAAGTTTTTGCGTTAGCGCGAGATGCTCCGGCTCCATGCCGGAACCGAAACCATGCGACAAAATCAACGCATACTGGCAGCCACTAGCGCCGCAGTCTCGAATGATTTGCGCGCACGCATTCGCTGGCACAGCAACGAGCGCGAGATCAACGCGCTCGGGCAAGTCGGTCATCTTGGCGTAGCACACGTCACCAAACACTGCGCTGTGTTTCGGGTTGACGGCGTAGCTTCGCCCCGTATAAGGATGCGCACGCAGGCGCTGCCATACGGCCCGACCCAGACTACCCTCTCGTTCAGACGCTGCTACGACGGCTATCGATTCGGGTTCGAAGAGTTTACTGAGTTTGTGCTGAGCCATGGCCCATTGTAGGCCGCGCAATCAACAGTCTTAGTTGTCGTCTATCAATGCTTGCGCGATGCGCCACAAGCCGCGCGGTGTCGCGATACGGGTATTGAGCACGTCGCAATTGAGTACGAAACGCGTTGCGGCCAGCTCGTACCAAGGCACCAAATTTGGGCTAGCGATCAAAGAAATTTTGCGCGCATTTGGATACATAGAAAGCGCGGCGGCGAACTCACAACCGAGCAGCCAGCCCGCGAACACGGTACTAATTTCAGCTGCGGATCTCTGACCAGACACCACCGACGCGCGCAACACAAAAAGATCGTGTAACCACGACGCCGCGCCGGCGCGCGCGTAGTTAACACCCAAGTCAAATGCTGGAAAGTCGGCCGCGTTGGGTGAGTCTTTCAACAACGCCGCCATCGAACTCTGTCCGCGAATCAACGCGTTCATCTCACCGGTCATAAACGTAGCGAAACTGTGCACAACGCCGTCGCGCAACTCAACCCATTTGCTGTGCGTTCCAGGCAGCACAACGATGCCTTCCGTCAAGCCACAACCAATAAGTTGAGTCTCCTCACCGCGCATCACATCCGGTTCTGAGCTTCTGATGCCCGGGATGATGGCCAGCGTTTTTCCTAGCGTGGTTTCAACATGTATCGCGTGCTTTGCAAGCGCCTTCGCACCAGCGCCACAATCGCAATAGGGTGCCTCACGCCAGCCCGCCTTGGAGCCCACCATGCCACACGCAATCATTGGAATTTCTGCGCGATTTCGCTCGTTGTCCACCGCGGCAAGCCAAGGCTGCACGACTGTACGCAGCGCCGCATCGAACGCCGCAGGTCCCGATAGCGTGAGAGCACCGGACTCAGACGTGCGTGTGTCGATCACCTCACCGTTGGCTGCAAATGCGTACGCTCTCAGATTGGTCGAGCCCCAATCCAATCCAATCAGCGTAACGTCCGACAACGTGGACGTTTCAACGGTCACGATGGTTGCTTCCACCGCTCGGCGGCGGCGTCGTCACTCGCACGGGCCTCCACCCATCGCTCGCCGTTTGGTGTGGACTCCCGCTTCCAGAACGGAGCTTTTGTCTTCAGGTAGTCCATGATGAATTCGCACGCCGCAAACGACTCCCCTCGATGCGCGCTAGTAACCACAACAAACACGATTTGGTCGAGTGGTCGCAATTCGCCCACGCGATGAATGACCAGCGTGTCCAAGATATCCCACCGCGCCGCAGCCTCTGCGCATATTTTTTTGAGCGACCGCTCGGTCATTCCGGGATAGTGCTCAAGGTACATGAGGCCAACGTTGTCGCCCTCGTTCATATCGCGCACACAGCCGATAAAGCTTGCAACGGCTCCTATACCGGGATTGCCACTTCGTAGTGACCCAATTTCGGCGCCGACGTCAAAGTCTGCTTCCTGCACTCGAATGACGCACGCCATTTCAGCCTCCAGTCACGGGCGGAAATATTGCCACTTCGTCGCCCGCGGCTATCGGATGGTTCAGTTCGACAACATCCTGATTAACCGCGACGCGAAACGCTTTGTCCGCGGCAAGTTCAGTGGCGAAATTCCCGCCGCGTTCTCGCAACGCTTGCAGCAAATCCGCGACTGTGGCTAGATTCGCGCTATACGGGAGTACTTCGCGAGAAGCGCCAAAGCGCTCGCGCAGCCGCGCCAAGAAAACTAATTGAATCGTCATGCAGAGATTCTATGGCTCGAGCGCCATCAACAGCTCGCGCGATTAGAAAGTCCAGCGTAAGCCGAAATTGACGGCATCGACATCGCTGTCCGTGCGCAAGCGATCCACGCCAAACCGAGTGCCGCGACTTAACTCGAGCTTCAGTCCGAACCTCGGCGTCAGGTCATAACGTACGCCCACACCGTACGAAATCGCTGGCCGATCCTGCGAACCCAACGCGCCGATGCTCCAGTCGGGAACGCCACGGTTGTCCACACGTCCCACGCCCAACTTGCCGAATACGGACAAGGAACTGTGCCAGTTGAAGGCGGATACAACGTCTACGTTTACGTTGGGCCGGTGGTCAGCCCAGCGCAAACCATCAAACTTAAGCCCGACGCCCGAGTTCGCGACATTGGCAATCCACGGCTCCGAATTAAGCGCCGCCCCCACCGCAAAGCCATTCTCAAACTGATAGCCGCCAAAAGCGGTGTTCGTGCGTTCGAGCGAGCTGCCCGAGCGCGAAAATTCCAATGCCTGACCGAGTTTCAGTCCCGGTGCGGCAAAACTCCAAGCCTTATTGCCACTGCCAAGGCGAATTCCGGAAAAATAGCCGCCCTCTTGGGCGACGACTGGGAACGCCAAGACCAGCGCCGCAGCGCACGCTACCGCGCGCCGAGAAAGCATTAAAACTGGCAATTTGGACGAATTCATGACCCTCATCTTCCGCTAGCAGCCCCGCAGTGTCAACACGTGGACACTGCACCGCAGCAAGTTCAGACTGATCCCGACGGAAAATGTTGCATCCGAGCCAAAAATGCCAGAAACGCACCCAAATGGAGCGCATGCCGCTGGCGCTTCGCTAGATCGATAAGGCGTGCGCCACCGCGAAGTCTGCGATGTCGGCAATCGCACTAAGCCCAAACCGCGCGAATGCAGGCTCGCGAATGGAATCAGGGAGTGCATCATCCGACACCAGTCCGACGATGTGCGAGTCGGTGGGGAAAAGCAGCGGCTTGCCGAGTTCCGCCCGCCAAATTTCAAGTTTTGGCATCGGCTCGCGTTTGTAGCCCTCGACGATAACGAGATCGCACGGGCTAAACCGCTGCAAACATTGCGCCAGCGTCAGCTCCGGCGCGCCGCGCAGCTCGTTCATCAGCGCCCAGCGCGTGCCGCTCGAAATCAGCACTTCCGACGCACCCGCCGCCCGGTGACGATGCGAGTCTTTGCCCGGATGATCGACGTCGAACGCATGGTGCGCATGCTTAATCAACGCCACGCGCGCCCCTTTCGACGAAAGATGCGCAATGACTTGCTCAATGAGCGTCGTTTTTCCGCTGCCGGACCACCCTGCGAATCCAAAAACTCTTTGCGTCACGCGATGCTTACCTAACCTATTTGTTCTTAAAGTCAGGTTTTCGCTTGTCCACGAACGCGCTCATGCCCTCTTTCTGGTCTGCCAATGCGAACGTCGAGTGGAATTCTCGGCGCTCGAACAGCAGGCCCTGCGTCAATGTCGTTTCGTACGCGGTGTTGATCGACTCTTTCACCTTCATGACCGCCGGCAGCGACATGCTGGCGATTTTTCCGGCCGTTGCAAGTACGTCTTCCATCAATTTGTCGGCCGGAACCACGCGCGCCACCAAGCCTGCGGCTTCCGCTTCCTGTGCGCTCATGAACCGGCCGGTGAGGCAAAGTTCCATCGCCTTGGCTTTGCCAATTGCGCGCGGCAAGCGCTGCGTACCGCCCAAGCCCGGAATCGTGCCGATCGTAATCTCAGGTTGACCG
>JAGNQL010000128.1 GCA_017989135.1 Burkholderiales bacterium | reverse complement strand
GCGCAGGGCCGTGTTGTGACGCAATATCAGACCAAGACGTCTCGAAACGTAGGGTTCGCTGAGGGCGATACCAACCAACGACGTATGTGACTTGGGCAGCGCCATTCGCGGCACAACGGCGACACCGAGACCCGCTTCCACCATGCCGAGAAGTGTTGCGACGTGGTTCACTTCCAGCGCGAACTTGGGGTCAAATCCGGCTTTCGACAACGCGTCGTCTAGCAATTGACGATTACCGCTGCTGCGGGCAACGCTAATGAGGCGCTCCGTGCCGAGCTCGCGCCAGCGAACAGATTTCCTGCGGGCGAACGCGTTGTCGGAGCAGACGGCCAGCACGAAAGGGTCATCATGGATGGGCTCAAAATCGATGCCCGGCATTTGCGCGCTCATGAATGCGATTCCGAAGTCAGCCTCGCCGGACGCAACGCTGGAGCGCACCACGTCAGCAGCTTCGTCGATCACGCGAATGCGTATCTTCGGATACAGATCTGTGAACGAACGGATGACAGTCGGTAAAAAATAGAGCGCTGCCGATGGCACGCAGGCCACAGAGACGCTGCCGCTGCGGGTGGCCGAGACTTCGCTAATTCCGAGCATCGCCGCTTCCAAATCATCGAGTGCTGTACGCGCGCGCTCTAAAAACACGCGACCCAGACTCGTGAGTTCAACTTCGCGCGTAGTGCGATTGAACAGTTTGACGCCAAGAATCGTTTCGAGTTTGTCGATTCGACGACTCAGCGCCGGCGGTGACAAATGAATAGCTTCCGCCGCTGCTCGAAAGCTGTTTCGTTCCGCCACAGCGAGAAAAGCCTGTAATTGCTGCAGATCAAAATTGATGCGTGCCATGCACTAATACTAACAAAAATTGCACTGGGCAAAATCATTCCTTTGCGTAAACATTACGCAACTGCTGCCAACTGTGGGCGCAATTGGAGGAATGAAGATGGGTTCAAACATAAGTAAGCTTTGGGCAGTACGACTCGCGACGACGCTAGCGGTTATATCGGTCCTGGCGGGCACCGTGCAAGGGCAGGGCTTTCCAACCAAGCAGATCACGATTGTGGTGCCAACTGCCGCGGGGGGCGCGAACGACGCCATGGCAAGATTGGTCGCGCAAGGTCTTAGTCAGCGACTGGGCAAGCCAGTTATCGTCGAAAATAAAGCGGGCGCGAACGGCGCGATCGCCAGCGAGTATGTTGCACAAGCAGCACCTGACGGCCATGTGATTTTGTTCGGCTACATCGCTACCCACGCGATCAATCCTGCGCTACAGAAACTTCGCTATGACCCTGTCGCTGATTTCGAACCCATTGGTCTGGTGGCGGCGTCGCCTACGTTGTTAGTGGTGAACAACAGTGTGAAGGCAAAGAACATGCAGGAGCTCGTCGCGCTCATGAAAGCCAAGCCCGGGAGCTTTTCGTACGCGTCGGCCGGCAATGGGACGGCTCCTCACTTTGCGGCGGAGCTTCTAAAGCTCTCGACTGGCGTGGACATGTTGCATGTACCGTATAAAGGATCGGCACCAGCCATCATGGATACGATAGGAGGAACGACGCAGTTGATGCTGCCGAGTTTGTTCACCGCTTATCCTCAAGTTAAAGGCGGCAAGTTGAGGGCGCTGGGTCTCGTGGGCGATAAGCGCTCCGCGGTGATGCCGGATGTGCCGACCTTAGCGGAACAGGGAATCAAAAACGTGAGCATGTCGCAGTGGTATGGCTTGTTCGCACCCGCGAAGACCCCTAAAGTGGTTGTTGACCGCCTGAACAAGGAGCTAAACGCGACGCTCGCCGAAAAGAATGTCGTCAAGAAAATTGAAGAGCAGGGCGCCGATGTCGAAACCAGTACGCCCGAACAGTTGAAGTCGCTGGTGCAAAAGGAATTGGTGCGATGGCGCGGCGTTGTCGCAGCTGCGAAAATCAAGGCTGATTAGGAGGCGATATTTTGAGTGAGACGAATTGGCGGGATTGGGTAGGCCGGAGTGAGACGGTCGCTGACGTAGCAACGGCAACGCCCTACGCGGCCTTATCCGCAACCTTGGACTGGCCGCCGCAACGGCCACCGGTTGGAACGGTATTGCCGCCACTATGGCATTGGCTGTACTTTCTGCCTATCGCGCAGCAATCGCAGATTGGCCCGGACGGGCACCCGAAACGCGGAGGCTTCTTGCCGCCCATCCCGCTTCCTAGGCGGATGTGGGCTGGCAGTGATTTTGAGTTTCACTCGCCCATACGCGTTGGTGACGCGATTGAGCGAACCTCAACCATCGTCGATGTCTCGGAAAAATCAGGTCGCACGGGGCGTCTCGTCTTCGTAATGGTGCGGCACGAGGTTCGCCGTCAGGGTGAACCGTCTGTGGCGCTAAATGAGCATCACAACATTGTTTATCGTGATCTGCCCTCGCCGAACGATGTGGTGCCACCACCGCTTGCTGCACCGAAGGGCGCTACGTGGTCGCGCGATGTGGTGGCCGACGACGTACTGCTGTTTCGCTATTCTGCGTTGACCTTCAACGGGCATCGCATTCATTATGATCGCCAGTACGTGACACAGACCGAGGGCTATCCGGGGTTAATCGTGCATGGCCCCTTGATCGCAACGCTCCTGCTCGATTTGCTGCGGCGACAGATGCCGACGGCCTCCGTGACTCGTTTCGTGTTCAAGGCGGTGCGGCCAACGTTTGACATTCATCCGTTTTCAATTCACGGTCAACCGTCGAGCGACGGAAAGTCGGTTCGCCTTTGGGGGCAGGATCACGAGGGCTGGCTCACAATGGACGCGCTGGTGACGATTGCCTGAGCGCGGTACTGGCAAAATAATTCTTAACGACGATTCCTATGAGACCGCTAGAGCACATAACTGTTGTCACCCTTGAGCACGCCATCGCGGCACCGTTTGCGACTCGGCAATTGGCCGACTTGGGTGCGCGAGTCATTAAGGTTGAGCGACCGGGTGTCGGCGATTTTGCTCGCGGCTACGACACGCGAGTGCGTGGTTTGGCATCACACTTTGTGTGGACCAATCGCTCCAAGGAAAGCCTGACCTTAGACGTTAAGCACCCGGAAGCCCAAGTCATCCTCAATCGTTTGATCGTCGAGAACGCGGATGTCGTTGTGCAGAATCTCGCGCCAGGTGCCGCTGCGCGTCTCGGCCTTTCGTACGAAGTGCTGTCCAAAGCCAAACCCGGGATCATCGTGTGCGACATCTCCGGCTACGGGGCCGATGGCCCTTACCGCGACAAAAAGGCTTACGACCTGCTTATTCAAAGCGAGGCGGGTTTTCTCTCGGTGACCGGAACGCCCGACGAGCCGTCAAAGGCTGGCCCCTCCATTGCCGACATTGCTGCGGGGATGTACGCATACAGCAGCATCTTGGCTGCGCTGTTGCACCGCTCGCAGACCGGCGAGGGGCAGCGTATCGATATCTCGATGCTCGAATCTCTCACCGAGTGGATGAGCTATCCGATGTATTACGCGTTCGACGGTGCGTTGCCCCCGCCGCGCACGGGCGCTAGTCACGCGACGATTTACCCGTACGGACCTTTTCCCGCGGGCGACGGCAAAACGGTGATGCTCGGCCTGCAAAATGAACGTGAATGGGTGGCGTTTTGCACCACGGTTTTGCTGCAACCTTCGCTAGCTACTGACGAGCGCTTTTCTAGCAATCCGAAGCGCAGCGCTGCTCGCGTGGAGCTACGCAAGATCATTGTCGATTCCTTTGCCGCGCTAACGGCGGAACAGGTGTTGGCGCGATTGGACGAGGCGCAGATTGCTAACGCGCAGGTGAACGAGATGCAGGACGTTTGGAGTCATCCGCAGCTTAAGGCGCGCGGACGGTGGGCCGAAATTCAATCGCCCGCCGGGCCGATTCCCGCGTTGAAGCCGCCGGGCTCTTGGGATAAGGGGCCGCCCCGCATGGATTCGGTTCCTGCGTTGGGCGAACATACGTCGGCAATTCTCGCTTCGCTGGGCTACTCCGATGCACGCATCGCGTCGCTGCGAGCTGAGGGTGCCATATGATTTTTTCGCACACTTGAACGCGATGAAAACATCACTGGCGCCCGCCGCGGAGACGTACCTTTTTGTTCCAGCGAACCGCCCCGAGCGATATGAAAAAGCGATGGCCTCCGGCGCAGACGTTGTGATCGTTGACTTCGAAGATGCGGTCGCACCCGAGCAAAAGGCGAGTGCCCGGACCGCGTTTGTTGACTGGGCGAATACGCGAGAGGCATCTGATGCTGCTTCGCCGCAGATCGCTGTGCGTCTCAACGACGCACTATCCACACATTATCTGGACGACGTTGCAGCGGCTATCAGTGCGCGGGTGAGCGTAGTCATGCTGCCAAAGTGTGAGCACGCGTCGCAAATTGATGCCTTGCGCGATGCGGTCGGGGCAGACGTTGAAATTATTGCCTTGGTCGAAAGCGCGCGCGGCGTGCAAAACATTCGCGAAATCGCCGAGGCGTCGGGTACGTCTCGAATTGCCTTTGGGTCAATCGATTTTGCGGTTGACCTTGACGTTGATTCAACGGCGGCGCTGCTTGATCACGTCTCGGTGGACATCGCGTTGGCTTCGAGAGCGGCGGGAATCTCACCACCGATCGCGGGCGTCACCGTTGCTATCGATGCTGCCGCAGTGGAGGCCGATATGCGGGCCGCACGTGGCCTGGGGTTTGGCGGCAAGCTCTGCATTCATCCCAAGCAGATCGAAGGCGTTCGAGCTGCGCTGCGCCCGTGCGAAGATGAAATTCTGTGGGCGCGTCGAGTGTTGGATGCGACCGCGAGCAGTGCTGGCGCGGTCCGGGTGGACGGTGAAATGGTGGATCGGCCAGTGGTACTGAAAGCGCAGCGCATTTTGCAGCGACTTGGGGCTTGAGCTTTCACAGAAACTAGTTTGTTAATTAACGGAGACAGCCGAGATGGCCGCAACAATTGTTGATTCAAAAATTTTTGGTGACATATTCAGTGACGCGAAAATGCGCGCAGTATGGTCCGACGAGAATCGCACGGCGAAATACCTCGACATCGAGCGTGCGCTCGCGAAAGTGCAAGGCGAGCTCGGCATCATTCCGCAAGAGGCTGCCGATGAGATCGTCAAAAACTGCGATATCAACAAGATTGATTGGGCAAAACTGAAGGCTAAGACCGAGCAGATCGGTTATCCCATCATTGCGGTCGTCAATCAGATTAACGCACTCACTCGAGATCGCCTCGGCGAGTACTGCCATTGGGGCGCGACCACCCAAGACATTACTGACACCGCAACGGTGATGCAGATTCGCGAAGGCTTGGCCCTGATCGAGTCTGATCTCGCAGAAATTTCACACTCTCTCGCTGGGCTGTCCAGAAAATACCGTGACACCCCCGTCATCGGCCGCAGCAATCTGCAGCAGGCGATTCCGGTGACGTTTGGCTTCAAGACGGCAAGTATTCTCGCCGGCATCGAGCGGCACCGAGAGCGGCTGCAGCAATTGAAACCACGTGTGCTCGTGGGCGAGTTTGGCGGCGCTTGCGGCACGTTGGCTTCCATCGAAAAGGGCGCGATGGAGACGCAGGCGGGCTTGATGCGAGAGTTAGGTTTGGGCTGCCCGTTGATTGCCTGGCATACCGTGCGCGACAACATTGCCGAAGTGGGCGCCTTCCTTGGTTTGGTGGGCGGTTCGCTAGGCAAGATCGCGATGGACGTCAAGTTGATGATGCAGACAGAAGTGGGTGAAGTATTCGAGCCGTTTGCGCAAGGCCGCGGTTCCTCATCAACGATGCCGCAAAAGCGCAATCCTATTTCTTGTCTCTACATTCACGCCAATATCTCCGTCGTGCGGCAGCACGCGGCGGCGCTAATGGACGCGATGGTTGCTGACCACGAGCGCTCGACCGGTCCGTGGGAAATTGAGTGGGTATCGCTCCCCGAAATTTTCTGCCTGCTCTCCGGCGCGCTCAAGCAGACAAAATTTGTGCTGGCTGGCCTAGAGGTAGATACGGCGAAAATGCGCGCCAATATCGACATGACCCATGGCCTTGTGATGTCCGAGGCCGTGATGATGGGCCTTGGTCCCTACATCGGCCGCGAATACGCACACGACCTTGTGTACGACCTTTGCCGCGAAGCAGTGAAGCAGAGCCGCCCGCTTGTGGACATCCTTGCTGAGCATCCCGAGATCAATGCGCATGTCTCGCGCGCGCAGCTTGAGGCGTTCTGCGATCCGGCGAATTATTTGGGCCAAGCGGGCGTCATGATCGACCAAGTTTTGGCGTCAATCAAGTAGCGCGTACCCGCTCGCGGCAAGCTCTTAGCAGGCGCGATGTGCGAGGCGCTGCGGTCTAACGCGAGTGAGGTAATAGCTTTTTAGGCGTAACGACTGTCAGGCGGTCGTTACGCGCCGAAAAATAAGATTGTCGACTTAAAGAAAATATCGCCGCTAACGACCGCCTGACAGTCGTTGGCGCGAAAAAGCCGTAAAACTGCCGTACGCCTAGACAACCTTTACCGAAATATCCGGCAGCTTTGCGAGCTTGCCGAGCATTACGTCCCCACGAACCACTGGGCCGACGTTTTCCGGCGTGCCCGAGTAGATGATGTCGCCAGCCATGAGCTCGAACGCTTCGGAGAGTTTGCTGATTTGCTCTGCGACGCTCCAGATCATTTGCTTCAAGTCTGCCTTTTGTTTGACCACGCCGTTGACCAGCAGCTGAATGCTGCCCTCCGTGAAATGCCCCACATCGGCCACGCGATGTATTGGCCCAATCGGAGCCGAGCGGTCAAAACTCTTCCCGATTTCCCACGGTTTTTTTTGGTCACCCATGCCGCGCTGTAAATCGCGACGCGTCATGTCGAGCCCCAGCGCGTAACCGTACACATGCTTGAGCGCATCATTGATGGAGATATCGCGACCACCGCTGTGTAGCGCCGCGACCAGCTCGATTTCGTAGTGGTAGTTTTTGGTTAACGGCGGGTACGGATGGTTGATCGTTTGACCAACCGGCACGAACTGGATGGCATCGCTCGGCTTCTGGAAGAAAAACGGCGGCTCACGCATCGGATCAGAGCCCATCTCGCGTGCATGCGCTGCGTAGTTTCGGCCGATGCAATAGATGCGACGCACGGGAAATGTCTGCGTGCTGCCAACGATGGGAATGGTCGGTGCC
>JAGNQL010000126.1 GCA_017989135.1 Burkholderiales bacterium | reverse complement strand
TGGACGACTTCTTTCAAAAAAATCTGGCACAGTTCGTCGACACGTCCAAGAATCCGTGGGCGCCGCGTCAGGGCAGCGACGGCGCTGCGGCAGGATCAGCCGCAGACCTCGCGCAGTTTCAACGTGCACGCGACATCAGCACCGCCTTCTTCGCCGGAGGCAGCCGCACGCCTTCGTTCGAGGTTGAGGCGCGCGTTTCCTCCAGCGGCGCAGACAAAATTGAGCTTGACGTCGACGGTCAGGTCGTTAGCTCACAAGACAGCAGCAAACGTGTTTCTTGGCCCGGGCCGAAAAAGAGCAACCAAGTGAAGCTCACCGTGGGCGCTGGACGCCCCCTGACCACGGAAGGCAACTGGGCGCTGCATCGTTTGATTGATCGCGGAACAGCACAATCGGGCAACGCCCCCGAACGTGTCGTCGTGGTCGTTAACGTCGATGGTCGCGATGTCACACTTGATTTTCGCGCTATGTCAGTGCGAAATCCGCTTCGCCTGCCAGCGATGCAAAACTTTTCGTGCCCGGGCCGCTCATGAGCGAGACCGATGGATCGAGTCAAAGTTTCGCTTGGTTCGGCAAACTTCCTAGCGCGGGTGACTTTGTCTCGCGTCGCATGCCCTATCCGTTGCAGCAGTACTGGGATCAGTGGTGCGCTAATGGCATGGAAGTGCTTAAAGAGCGTAACCCGGTAAGCGGGTGGGCGTTGTGGGGCGCGACTCCAAAGTGGGCGTTCTTGATACCCGCTCAAGCCGGAATTCCGATCGGACAGTTGGGCGTGATTGCGCCGTCGTGTGATCGAGTGGGCCGCAACTTTCCGTTTCTTGTTACGACGCCTGTGCTGGAAGGTAACCTCGAAAATTTGCTGCCGCGCGCAGCGATGCTCGCCAACGTTTGGGCTGATGCCATCATGCAGGCTCAAGCCACGCGCGCGCCTATGGATACATTGGACGCGCAGCTCTCCAGCGCGCTCGTCACGGTGCTCACGCAAGCGCCTACCGATGCCGATGGTGAAATCACGCTGCCAAAAGGAGCCAATCCGCTCACGCTGCCGTGGCCGGGACTCGCGGATAATTTTGAGCTCCGTGGAAGTGAAAGCTATTGGTGGAGCGTCCCACCGGTCCAAACTGGATTTAGAGCTCGAACCCATGTCGGTTCGCTCAGCGCGGCGCATTTTTATAGCCTGTGTAGTTGATTGACGCCCGCGCCGACGGCGTGACGAGTCTGCCGCACATAAACGCGCAATGCACAATTTTCGGTGTCGATTTCACGTCCGCACCGTCGCGACGCAAAGCGATCACAGTTGCCGTTGGGTCGTTGCAAGGGCGTCGCTTAACTGTCGTTCGCGTTGATCGCTTAACCGACTTTCCGGCATTTGAAAACTTATTGCAATCGCCCGGCCCGTGGGTGGCAGGCTTCGATATGCCGTTCGGGCTGCCGCGCGAATTAGTCACCACACTAGGTTGGCCGACGGACTGGACACGGCTTGTTGCGCACATTCAACACATCGGCAAGGACGCCTTCAAGCTCGCGTTGAACACGATCAGAGAATCACGTCCGTTTGGCGCGCGCTACATTCACCGACTAGGCGACAGCGTCGCCGGTTCGTCCAGCCCAATGAAACTGATAAATCCGCCCGTTGGACTCATGTTTTACGAAGGCGCGCACAGACTTCTGGCCGCACAGCTGTCTGTGATCCCTTGCATGCCTACCGCGAGTGATCGGGTGGCGCTTGAGACGTACCCAGGCTACCTAGCGCGGCGCATCACGCGCGCGAGCTACAAGAAGGATGGAAAAGAGGGCGCCACCGCGCAGCGACGCGAAGCGCGTACGCAAATCATGGAGCACTTGTGCAGTGCAAACGAAAGCGCGAATTTAATCGGCGATCTTAAGTTGGATGTGTCCGAAACGTTACGGCAGCAGTGCATCGACGACGGCAGTGGTGACACCTTAGATGCGGTGTTGTGTGCCGTGCAAGCAGCGGTGGCGCGCCGACATCTTGACGCTGGCGACAACTGGTACGGAATTCCATCCGGTGCAGATCCACTGGAAGGTTGGATCGCGACGGTTGCAGCGCAATGAAATGGCATGAAGACTGACAACATTGAGCCGTTCACTCGTGAATCGATCGCGGACCGTAAAACCCCTTCATTTCGAATTGAATTTTTAATGAACCTGACAACATTAATGCAATTCCTTTGATTTCCTCTGATTTCTCCCAGATAGCTAAGCTTGCGCTGGGCACAGATACCGTTTATCGTCAATCCTGACAGGGATACTTCAAGGATCAAATTGTGCTCATTGATGTTCAGGTGTCGGTGAAAGTCCAGTACAGTCCGCGCTCGGGCGGATATGCTCCCGTGTACGCACACATCCGAGTGTTGGGTGACCCGGCTACGGGGTCAGGTCGTTGGTTGCTTATCGGACCGCAGGACGGCCGATTACCGCAGTTCACGAACGCCACCAAGCACTGGCGATCGCATCGCTTGGGCGAGCATTACACGATCAAGTTATTGCACAATCAGAAGCCGTGGGCGGAACTCTGGAGTTTCCCCGACGTGCCTAAAGTCGATAGTCATGGAGTCGGCGTCGCGTATAGATTGCCGGGCGGACCAGGCACAGCCAACAAGGAGGGGCACTATGTGGTCGAGTGGGGCCTCATTCCGAAAGCAAAACATGGCAACCTGCCTACCTTTGATCCGAACGATAGTGCACTGGAGCGTGCAATAGCGAGTTGCACGACAGACACCGGGTGGCGGTTCGATACGTCGGCTGGGGCCAGCGGGGCTGTCGGCGCCGGGGCCGGTGTCGGCGGAGGCACTGGCTACCTCATCTTCAAGCGCAAGGAGCCGGGGGATGTCAGACGCTGGAAGGCGAACTACACGGCGGCCGGAATCGGTGTGATGACACCTGGCGGCGGAGTGTCGGCGTCACGCGAGGAAACATTTTCGCGCGGCCTCTCCCATGTGATGGCTGGCCCGGGGCTTGGCGGCAAATTTAGCGTCGCGGACTTCGAAGGAACAGTTGTTATGTTTGAATTTAGCGTCGGCGCAAGCCTTGGCAAAGGTAGCGTAGGCGTCGGACGAAGCGGCGCGGTTACGCTGTATCTTTTCTTGGGCGTAACGGCTGCGAACTACAGCGTGCTTGATTTCACACAACTCAAAGCGTACGTCGCGGTTGCTTCAGCCGCGACTGGAGGCGGCAAAGGGCAAGGCGGCAGCGTCGCCGCGATGGTCTACGGCGGCGTGGTTACGTCGGTGGTCCTGTACAAGAGCTAAGTGTGACACTGACCGTTGGCGCTTGCCCGCCGCAACAACTGAAGGCAAAACTAAAGGGGCAAACCACTGGGTCAGGTTGATTTATTGAGTCTGTCCGGAATCCTGGTTTAGCCCGGTAGGGCAGAACGCTTGCGGTTCTGCCGAATGCGGTGAGTGACCGATTCACCGTCGCGATTCCGTATTGCGAAATCGCCCAACATGGCGTTCACACCTTTACCCATCAAACGACCGACCGGCGGTCGTTGTGGCTCAATTTTTTGCTTAGTCAACTATGGCATTAAACGCGCTGAAACCGCCACAGAATGGTCGCTGGTGCCAAAAGCTGATTAACTTCTGCCGACGTGTAGATTGGGTCGGACACCATTAATTCGGCTACGGTCTTCAGGCCCGGGTGCAACGGCACTACGTAAGAAAGCTGAAGGGCAATCGTTTGTCCGTCTGCGACGCAGATTCGCGCCGCAGACGTTAGCGCATCCGGACAAAAAGTCTGTCTGGGCGCCGTATTCTCCGTATGATTGGTGCGCGAAGTTTGCTCCGTTTGTCGTTTCGACAATTGAGCGCAGTCGAAACCTTTTGTTTGAACACTCAACCGCGCGCGGGAAGCATGACAAAATTTATCCGTAACTGCCTGATTCTTTGCCTGTTCGCTGCACCGGGCTGGGTCGCCGCGCAGACTGTTTGTTCGGTCAACGACGCCGTCAACGTCTATTGGGCGAAGCCCGGTGAAGCCGGCCGTTGGTACGCGGCGAGCGTGCTCAAGGTCAACGAGACGCAGACGCGCTGCTACGTTCGCTACAAGGGCTACGACTCAAGTTGGGACGAATGGGTTGGCGCTGATCGGCTGCGCCGCGTTGCTGCGCCCGCCGCGGCGAGTAGCGCCGTGAGGTACTCCGTTGCCCACGTGAAATCGCATGGCCGCAGCTGGGTTTTCGCTAAAGTCAGCCCGCGTTTTCTGACGGCGGATAACGCGCAGGTTCAGAAGTGGTACACCGCTGTGCAGGCGTGTGCGCGCGGCGCAAATCTCGCCGGTGATGTCGTCGTTGTCGCGAACGTTGACGGCGGTTTCCGTTATTGGGGCCCCGTGAACGCCCGCGAATTCCTGCGCACGCTTGACATGAACTGGGTGAACGCGCGGGTCAACAAGGAAATGAACTGCACGTTTTAGGAGCAAGGCGACGCCCCATAGACCAATAATCAACCTGACCCCTTTGTTCTGACCCTTTGTTCGAGGTTTACAAACAATGAGCGATGAAGGATTTGTCTTGCGTTGGCGACGTCGCATAACCGTCACGTGCGCCGGGTTTGCTGGCGGCGTGTTCTGGGGGATGTTGATCGCTGGATTGTTGAGATGGACAACTGCTATTTCTGAATTTGAAGCTATCGCCTACGTTGTGCTGCCAATATCGATATTAATTACTGTTCTGCTTTACCCGAAGTTAGTTGTCTCGTTGGGTTTCATAAGCAAATAGAAAGATTAAAGCGATTAAAGGGGGCAGGTTCATTTTGAATTGAGCCTTGAATGCAGTGCCATGCCCCGCCGCCGCGGAGTTCATCCGCCAGATATGCCGTTTCACATTGTGCAGCGTGGCCACAATCGAGATGCGTGTTTCTTTGGTGAAGACGATTACGTCAGCTATCGCTACTGGTTAGCGGAAGCGCTTAAAGACACCGGATGTGCGCTGCACGCGTATGTTTTGATGACCAATCATGTGCATTTGCCGCTCACGCCGCCCTCGGGCGAGGCGGTGAGCCGATTCATCATGGCGCTCGGTCGGCGCTACGTTCAATACATCAACAAAACCTATGGACGCACAGGCACGCTCTGGAGCAGTCGGTACAAATCCTGATTGGTGCAAGCCGACGAGTATCTGTTGATCTGCCAGCGCTACATTCAGCTAAAACCCCTTCGCGCACGCATGGTCGACGAGCCGGCGCACTATCGGTGGAGCAGCTACCGCAGCAACGCGCTGGGGCAGCCCGACGCGCTGCTGACGCCCCATGCGACGTACCTATCGTTGGCTAACAATGAGGAGTCCCGCCAATCGAACTATCGCGGCCTGTTCGCAAACGAAATCGAGGTTCAACAAATCACCGACATTCGCATGGCGCTACAACAGTCTCAGCCGCTGGGAAACAACCGATTTGCCGAGATGATTGAACGCACCACCGGCGAGCGGAGGGAGGTCAGGCCGCGTGGCAGACCGCGACTGCCGCGTGACGCAGATATCGTCAGTGGGTCGGGGGTTGAATGAGGACCAAGAATCAACCTGAAGCGTTGTTTTCAGGCACAAATCGGGTTTGAGTCAAGTAGGAACGATGTACTGCTGTCTAACGCCACATTCGATTTAACTTTGCGCCAACGCCCGCCTAACGCGCACACCCCTGCGTAGCCTGCGGTAAAAACTGCTCGTTCAAAAACTTACGAACGAGGTTTAGATGGCGCATTGGGGCAGCGTGCGAGCCATCGATTGCGACGTGTTCGTGCTTGTGGCGAAAGTTTGCCTGCTTTAGCGAATGCATCATCTGGTCTGACATTTCGCGCGAGGCCCACAGTTCGTCTTGTGTGGCCGAAAGAAAGAAAATTGGGCCGTTGATTTTTTCGACGGCGATGCGGGCTCGTTTCATAGCTTCGGCATCCTCCATCATCACGTCGAACGCCTTTCGCTTGTTCCCGGCGATTAGCGCTGGCACGGCTTTCTCCGTCATCGGTACATACGGAATTTCGACTTTGTTTTCGCTGAACGAACTCGTGTCGAACGTGTCCGTATGCCCGACAAAGACCGCGCTCCCTGGAACGATCGCAGCGACCGCTTTGATCGATGGATCACGGCTCGCAAGCAAGAGTGCCAGCTCTGCGCCTTTTGATCCGCCGATCAATGCGATGCAACGTGCGTCAACATGTGGATGCTTGGCAGCCTCGGCGATTGCGCTACGAACGCCGTCAAGCGCGATGCGATCCAGCTTTTCTGGTGTGCCCGGCGCGCCGAAGTAGCCGAGCGCGAGCAGCGCGTATCCATCGGACAGAAACGCGTTTCGCATCGCTTGCGCACGGGTGCCCGACCATGCGTTACCGCCTTCCGCGCCGCCCATGGCGACAATCAGCGGTCGCTTCGGAGCGTCCGCCGGAAGCGGGGACTCATCGGGAGTGACAAACAAGCGCGTTGCCACACGTCCGTGGTTCTCGGGCCACGGCTTGTCGTTGCCGAAGCTTGCGCCGGTTAAAGAAAAAGCGGTTAACGCAGTGGCACAAACGACCAATAGGGATTTCATTGAAGGGCTCCAAGCAGAATGGATGAACACGTTGATGGGGGGGCGCCGCGCGCGGTGTTACTTCGCGCTAGTCGCTTTTGCGTCGATAGAAGACTTCGTCGACACGCGCCGAAAAGACCTCAGCAATCTTCATCGCCAATTCAAGCGACGGCGCGTAGCGCGACGACTCAAGCGCGATGACCGTCTGCCGAGTGATGCCCACCGCTTTCGCAAGCGCCTCTTGAGTCATTTCGCCATGCTCGAAGCGAAGGCGTCGAATTTGGTTGTCGATCGGCGCGGTTGACGGTATGCCCGCAATCACGTATCGGCTCCGCGGTCGAGTTGCAGCGCACTTCGCGCGTAGCCGAGCAGCTGCGCGGCGTATTGGATCAGTGCGGCGACCATGATCAGCATCAAAAGCGTGTTCGCAATTAACCAATGGGTGAACCGCGCCATCGCGTGCTTCGGGGCAAAACCCAACGCGAGTAGAAGTACAAGAAGCAACGTCACCAGCGCCGCGTAACCGATCTTTTGAGCGTGCGCATCAATGGCGCGATCGCGCTCATCGCTCACGGCGTTGCGGTCATAGAGCACACCCCATGCAATCAAGCCGCCAGCGAACATGGTCCATGATTCCACGCCGCCAGTGTCTCCCACGCTGCGGTGAATCTCCGAGCCCGGCGTCATCAGCACCACGCCGACGAACCCGCAGATGAGCGCGGTACCAACCATGCACAACCATGCATGC
>JAGNQL010000125.1 GCA_017989135.1 Burkholderiales bacterium | reverse complement strand
GCGCAACACAACATCTGCGCGCGCCATCTCGTCCACCGACAATCCGCTACGCATCGGTCACACCTCGCGCTACGGAGGTGCCGCGCTTCAGGGGCTGGTGGATGAAGTGACGTTGTTCTCCCGTGCGCTCTCGGCAGGCGAGGTGACTGCGGCAGCGCAAAGCGGTACTGCCGGTTACTGCCGTGTCTCGCTCGCCGCCAACCTTGCACCCACTGCGGTCGGACAAAGCGTTCGCCTCACGGCGCACGTCGCCGGTGACAGCCCAGCTGCCAGCGGGCACATCGACTTCATCGCTGACGGCAGCGCCACACTCTGCAGCGCGGTCGCACTGAGCGGCGGTGCCGCGGTCTGCGAGGCCAGCACGCTCACGGCTGGGGTTCACAGCCTCGTCGCTACGTACGGAGGCGACGCGATGCACGCGGCTGGCTCGTCGGCGCCGCTCGCACACGATGTGTCGGCGAACGCGGTTGCCACGCTCGCCGTGACGCGCGTCGGCTCCGCAACCGGCACCGTGACCAGCGAGCCGCCGGGCATCGCCTGCGGCGGCGATTGCAGCGAACCCTACGCCGTCGCGCTGCCGGTGATCCTAACTGCGACACCGGCCGCTGGTGCGACGTTCACGGGCTGGCTCGGCGCCTGTACAGGCAGCGCACCTTGCACATTAACGCCGGGCACTACGAGCAGCGTCAGCGCAAGCTTCGGGCCAGCAGCGCTAACGCCTTTGCGCGTCGATGCCGACGCCAGCGCGAATTACGAGGCATTCGCCGACGGCCTGCTGGCGTTGCGCCATCTGTTGGGACTGCGCGGCGGCGCGCTGGTGAACGGCGCAACGGCTGACAGCGCGACGCGCACCGATGCCGCTGCGCTCGTGATTTGGTTCGATGACATGCGCCCAGCGTTCGATATTGATGGCGATGGCCAGACCGACGCTACGACTGACGGGGTGCTGCTTCTGCGTTACCTGCTCGGGTTTCGCGGGGCAGTGCTTACCGCCAATGCGCTCGCTGTGGGCGCGACGCGCGATAGCGATTCGATCGCGATGTATCTGGCCGCACTGACGCCCTGAGTTCGCCATCGGCGTGTCGATAGCGCGTTCAGGCTGCGTTAACGCGGCCTCAGAGGCTGATAAGAAATCGCTGTTGAAATAGGTTGTCGTCATCGATACGTGTGCAACTGCACACAATGCTCGAGTTGGCGACAGTCACTGCGTTTCTCGGGTCTGTGCAAACGAAGGTTGGCGCTTTCAATCGACGGCGCTTAACAATTCTTTACGTTTCGTTCGCGCAGTAACGCGCTTGCGCGACACTTCAATGCCTAACATCTGGGCATGATTGCGCGTCGTCCTGGGGAATGCCGTCGCAACCTATTTGAACGAGGCAATCGGATGAAATTTGGAACTAGTCACGGAGCTTGGTCTGCTGCAGTGCGTGTAACCGCGAGCTTTTTATGCGCGGCTGGACTTGTTGCAGCGCCTACGGCGCAGGCGCAAAATGCAACCAACGGCAAAGCGCTCTACACCGCCGTCTTGGTGCCCGGCCAACTATCGTGCGGTGCTGGCACCTGCCACGGCCCGAGCCCCACGCTCAACCAAAACAAAATCAAGAACGGCACTACTGCGGCAAAGATATCTTCCGGCATTTCCGGCGTGAGCGAGATGCGCTTTTTGGCCGGCGTCTTAACGACTGCGCAACTCAATGACCTCGCGGCGTACATTGTGAACCCCAGCGCCGCAGTCACGACGCCCACCGCTACGCTTTACGTCACCGCGCTCAATTACGGCTCGGTCACGGTCGGCGTCACCAGTCCAGAAAAAATCGTCACGCTCTCGAACACCGGCGGCGCGCCGCTGCAATTGTCCGCGGTCACGATGGGCAGCGGCGACTTCGCCATCTCTGGTGGCACGTGCACGGCGACTACAACGCTCGCGGTAGCCACCACATGCACGGTCAACGTGACGTTTACGCCGACCATTGCCGGCGCGCGCTCGGCCACACTCAGCATCGCCCAAAACGCGTCCGGCGGTACCAGCAGCGTCGCACTCTCGGGCACGGGTGTCGCGAGCACAACGGTGACGACGGCGACGATGGTCGAATATTTCCACGCGGGGCTCGACTACTACTTCATCACTTCACGCGCCACGGAAATCGCGTTGCTCGACAGTGTTGCCGCATGGGCGCGCACGGGCAAATCGTTCAACGTGTACACGACGGCGCAAGCAGGTACCGCCGGTCTCGTGCGTTATTACTACGACCAAATCGCGCTAGCCAATTCGCGCGGTTCGCACTTCTACACGGCGGTTCAAGCCGAGAAGGACCTTCTTGCATCGCTCAATCCAACGAATGCGGCGACACCACGCCTGCCGGTAAGTGAAGGCGTCGACTCCTACTTATTCGCGCCTCTGGTGGCGGGCGTCGGCGGGTCATGCGCGGCGGGTCAAACGCCGGTGTATCGAATCTTTCGCGGACAGACGCGCTTCCCCGACAACCCCAATCACCGCTACACAACGGACACAGCGATTTACAACAGTTTCGTTGCGTTGGGCTGGGATGGCGAGGGCGTGAAGCTCTGCGCGCCGCAGTAAATAACGTCGAGCGCGGTGGGTAGGCGACGACTTGGCGTCGCTTGGTTGCGCACCGTAAAGCGCGGCCAAGTCCACGCCTACGACTCACTGCGCGCAATCCCCAAAGTTCTTGTTCACCCATGCCTCATCAAAATAGGTGTTTAGATAGCGCTCGCCAGCATCGCAAATGAGCGACATGATTGAGCCCTGTTCGCCGCGTGCGAGCATTGCTTCGGCGAGCAACTGCATCGCGTGAAAATTGGTGCCAGTTGACGGCCCCACGCGGCGACCGAGTTGCGCCGAGAGCGCTCGCATCGCGGAGATCGATTCAACGTTGGTTACCGGCAGCATGTGATCCACCAGCGCGCGAACAAAGCTCGGCTCCACTTGCGGGCGACCGATTCCTTCGATGCGCGAACCACCCGAAGTAATCGCCGCATCGCCGTCGCGCCAATACGGCAGAAACACCGAGCCTTCGGGGTCTGCCACGCACAGTTGCGTGCTGTGCCGGTGATAGCGCACATAGCGCCCGATCGTCGCACTCGTGCCGCCAGTGCCTGCACCCACGACGATCCAGCGCGGCACCGCGTGGCGCTCGCGTTGCATCTGGGCGAACATGCTCTCGGCGATGTTGTTATTGCCACGCCAGTCAGTCGCGCGCTCGGCGTAGGTGAACTGGTCCATGTAATGCCCGCACGTCTCAATCGCCAACGATTTTGCAGCGGCGTACACCTCCGAGGCCTTGTCCACGAAATGGCAGCGGGCGCCGTAAAACTCGATAAGCGCAATCTTTTCGGCCGACGTGCTGCGCGGCATCACCGCGATAAACGGCAAGCCGAGCAAGCGCGCGAAGTACGCTTCGGAAACAGCCGTTGAGCCGCTGCTTGCCTCGATGATGGTTTGCCCTTCACTAATCCAACCGTTGCAGAGTGCGTAGAGAAACAACGATCGCGCGAGCCGATGCTTGAGGCTGCCCGTCGGGTGCGTGGACTCGTCTTTGAAGTAGAAATCGATACCGGCTGCAGCGAAGCGCGGCAGGTAGTGCGCAATCAAATGCGTGTCCGCTGAACGCTGAAAATCGGATTCGATACGCGCGATTGCGCCGTGAAGCCAAGACGAAGAAGAGGGGGCTGTCATAATAGTTTCACGATCTCGTGTGGCCTTCGAGCCGTTCGCCTTGAGCCTGTCGCAGGGTTTACCGAACGGCGGTGGTTGCTGAGTCGTTAGCGTAGCGCAACCCCGTCCACTCTCGCGAATTTCTATGTGCCGTTTGCTCGCTTATTCTGGCGATCCGATATTCCTTGAAGAATTTGTTTGCAAGCCGCAGCACTCGCTTGTGCGGCAGTCGATGCAGGCCGACGAGTCAAAGGTCAGCACCAACGGCGACGGCTTCGGCATCGGTTGGTACACGGGCTACGACGGTCACACAGCGCCGGGCATTTATCGCGAAGTCATGCCCGCGTGGTCAGATGAGAACTTGCTTGCGCTGTGCTCCGCCGTGCGCTCGCCGCTTTTCTTCGCACACGTTCGCGCCACCACGGGCACGGCTGTCGCACGGCAAAACTGTCACCCGTATCGCTTCGATCATTACTTGTTCATGCACAACGGTCAGATCGGCGATTACGCGAAGGTGCGCCGTGAGCTTGAGGCCGCATTGCCTGACGATCTCTATGCCGCACGCAAAGGCGCGACCGATTCCGAGCTCATGTTTCTCTTGGCAATGGCGCACGTTCAACGTGGCGCAACGCCGATTGAGGCGGTACGCGAAATGCTCACTGAAGTGCGCGCCAGCATGGACTCCCGTTGCATTCGCGCGCCGCTTCGCTTCGCCGCCGCGCTCTCCGACGGCCAGCAAGTGTTTGCGTTTCGCTATGCGAGCGACGACAAACCGCCGAGTCTCTACTTGAACCGATGCGACCACGGAACGGTCGTCGCCTCAGAGCCGCTGCAAGATCGAGCGAATGATTGCTGTCCCGAGTGGACGCTGGTGCCACCGAACACGGCAGTGACTGTGTCGTGCGGGCAGATTGAAATGGCAGCTTTCGCCATGCAACACGCAAAGGTTTAACGCAAAGCGGCGATTGCGGTTTCGTCGACGCCAACGACAACTGTTAGCCCGCTGACGATGACCGGGCGCTTAATCGTGCTCAGATTGGCAAGCATCACCCGCACTGCAGAGTCAGCGTCAAGCACCGACAGCTTGGTCGAATCATCCAGCGACCGCCACGTCGTGCCCTTGCGGTTCAGCAGCGCCTCCCAGCCTTTTGCAGCGACCCAATCGCGAAGCAACTGTTCGGGAACACCTTGTTTCTTGTAATCGTGAAACGCGTATTCAACACCGTTGGCGGTGAGCAATGCACGCGCCTTTTTCACGCTGTCGCAATTGGGAATCCCGTAAACCGTTATGGTCATATCACGCGTTTGCGGATCTGTGTGACGACGGCTTCGATGATGATGACGACAATGAAAATTGTGAACAAAATCAACGCTACGCGTTGCCACTGAATCAAATCAATGGCCGCGTTCAGCGCCATTCCGATGCCGCCCGCACCGACCAAGCCGAGCACGGCGGATTCCCGCACGTTGATGTCCCAACGAAAGAGCGCTACAGACCAAAACGTGGGTTTCACCTGCGGCCAGTAACCCATGAGAATTTGCTGCATACGCGTTGCGCCGGCGGCTTGCAACGCTTCGATGCTTCCTTTGTTCGCCTCCTCAACGCCTTCGGAAAACATCTTGCCGATGAAACCAATTGAGTGAAACGCAATCGCGAGCGCACCCGCGAGCGGGCCGGGGCCAAACATCGCGACGAAGAACAAAGCCCAGATTAAGGTCGAGATCGAGCGCGTCGCCACAAGAATGAACTTCGCGATGAGATTGACCCACACGAACGGCGTCGCGTTGCGCGCCGCCAGAAACCCCACCGGTATGCCCATGATGAGCCCAAGGATCGTCGCCATCGCAGCAATGTGCAACGTCTCTATCAGTGCGGGCCAAACCACGGGTGCGAAGTGTGCCCAGTCGATGGGCCACATGCGTGTGCCCATATCCACGACCTGCTCGGGGGCGTCGTACAAAAATTCGGGAATGATTTCGATCGTTTTGAGCGCCCACGCAATTGCCGCGGCCATCACGAAAAACACCGCAAATCGCGCCATGCGCTGCGCTGGCGTGAAGCGAATCCAGCGCTGCACTTCGGCTGCTGCCGATGTTGTTAGCGCGCTCATCGAAACACCCGCTTCACATACAGTTGCAACACTTCACCAATCATCACTAAGCCGATGATGCAAATAATGATGCCCGCGACAAACGCGTAATCAAAGCGCTGAAACGCGGAGAACAATGTGCCGCCGATACCGCCAGCGCCGACGACGCCCACCATTGTTGAGTTGCGCAAATTGCTGTCGGTTTCGTAGGCTACAAACCCAATGAAGCGATTCATCACCTGCGGCACAACGCCAAACGCAATCACGCTCATAAACGACGCGCCCGTCGCGCGCACTGCTTCAATCTGCTTTTTCGAGATTTCTTCAATCGCCTCGGCAAGCAATTTGCCCACAAATCCGATGCTCGCAAAGGTCAAGGCGATGATGCCCGCGAGCGCACCGAACCCCACGGCTTTCACTGCGATGATCGCAATGATGACGGGATGAAAGGAACGACAAAACGCGATCAATAGCCGTGCCGCACTACTCACTGCTGCGGGCATCATGTTTCGCGCGGCGAGTACCGCGACCGGAATCGCCAATGCCGTACCAATCAGCGACGACAGAAAGGCAATTTGCAACGATTCCAGCAAACCCGGAATGATGTCCGTCTCCGTGAAGTTTGGCGGGAAAAATCCGGCTAAGAAGCGTGCGCCGTGGCCGAGACCCGCCTGCACGCGTTCGAGCGACAGGCCAAGCGTCGCCGCCGCGTACACCACGTAAGCGAGCACCCCGACGTAAGCCAGTCGCTTGCCGATGGTCGGCGCGAAAAAATCAGCGCGCGTAACGGTCGTCGAAGAGGTCGCGCTGCTCATGTCGCCAACCAATCTTGCCCGCCGTAAATCTTACGGAGCACTTCACCGTCTAACCCGTCGGGCGGTCCGTCGTAGACGACCAAGCCGCCGCTCATGCCGATGATGCGTTCGGCGTAGCGTTTGCCAAGCTCGACTTGATGAATATTGATCATCACGGGAATGTTGTTGTCCGCCGCGAGATCACGCATGATTTCCATGATTTCGACGGAGGTCTTCGGATCGAGCGAAGAGGTCGGCTCATCCGCCAACAACAACCCGGGACTTTGCATGACGGCGCGTGCAATGCCCACGCGTTGCCGCTGTCCGCCCGAGAGCTCATCCGCGCGGCGATTCGCAAAATCCGAGAGCCCCACGCGTTGCAGCAACGAAAACGCCTTCTGAATGTCGGCGTCGCTAAATTGGCGACGCCACGCCGCCCATGCGCCCATGTACCCGAGCCGCCCCGAGAGCACGTTTTCCATCACGGTCAAGCGCTCAACCAAGTTGTATTCCTGAAACACCATGCCGATGCGTCGTCGCGCTTCCCGTAGAGGCTGCCCGGAGAGTTTCGCGAGATCTTTTCCCTCGAACCAAATCTCGCCCGCCGTCGGATCAATCAAGCGATTGACGCATCGAATGAGCGTTGATTTGCCGGTACCGGACGGGCCGATGATGGCTGTGATGCCGCGACCCTCAATGTCGAGCGAAATGTCTTTCAGCACCGGTTTACCGGGGACGTATTCTTTGACGAGGTGTTTTATCGATAAGGTGCTCATGAGCCCTCTAATGCCGTCATCCCCGCCGGTGGCGG
>JAGNQL010000018.1 GCA_017989135.1 Burkholderiales bacterium | reverse complement strand
AAGAACAACTGAGCAAACGAGACTCAAAAACGTCGCCTTCAACGTGACCATCAACGCGCCACTCAAGAGCGCCCAATCGGCCACCAACGTCTGCGCAATCCGCACCGGGCTGGGCACCAGAAAGACCGGAATCTCGAACGCGGTCACCCACGACTGCCACAAACCGAGCAACACAATCGCGACAATGGTAGGCGGTAAAAAGCGCTTCATGCCAACGCCTCATCGGCATCTGTCGACGCCGCCAAGAGCGCGTCCTGCAGGTGTTTTGCATACGCCGCGAATTCAGTAGAGACGCGAAACGCCTCATCACGCGGCACAGACGGAGCAATGGCCAGTTCATCAACCACGCGACCGGGGCGCGCCGTCATCACAACGACGCGATCCGACAAATACACCGCTTCGTGAATCGAGTGCGTGACAAAAATAACGGTCAAGTCACGTTGCCGACGCAGGCGCAGGAGCTCGTCGTCGAGCCGATTGCGCGTGATCTCGTCGAGTGCGCCGAAAGGCTCATCCATCAGCAATAACGTCGGCTCTGTGACCAAGCTGCGCGCGATGGACGCACGCATTTGCATACCGCCTGAGAGCTCGCGCGGATATGCGCGCGCGAATTTTTCCAGGCCCACCAAACGCAGCGCGCTCTCGACTCGCGCGTCCGCTTCCGCGCGAGCGACGCCTTGCAAGTCCAACGGCAAGCGCACATTGGCCGCCACACGCGCCCAGGGCATTAGCGTTGCTTCTTGAAACACGAAAGACACGCCGCTCGCCGCGGGTGCGGCGCAAGTGCCACGGACGTTACCCCAGACTTTCACCTCGCCCGCATTGGGCGACAGCAATCCGGCGATCATATTCAGGAGCGTGCTTTTCCCGCAGCCGGAAGGCCCAAGGAGCGTCACCACTTCGCCGCGTTGCACCGCTAAGTTCACAGGCAACAACGCACGCGTACCACTCGAATACGTCTTTTCGGCGCCGAGAATATCGACCGCGGGCGCGGCCGTCGTCAACATTTCAAGCAAGGTTGCAACGCAGGGCGCGCTAAGGCATCACCTTCGCGTCCTTCACGAACCGATCAGTCCACGCGTCGGTGAACTTTACCTTCGTGGTGTCGACAAGTTTGTTGGCGACCATCATGTCCCACGTCTGCTTCATCCGCGCTTCGGTGATGATGCCGATCCCGAGCTTCGCGGCGTCGCCGCCGTCAACGATCCCCATTTCCTTGATCTTCGAGAGACCATAGGCGAGAAGTTCGTCGGTCATCGCAGGATTGTCCTTCTTGATGAGCGCGTTCGCGGGTGCGGGATTCTTCAAGTAACTCTTCCAACCTTCGGCCGAGGCCTTCACGAACGCTTCGATCATCTTCGGATTGCTGTCGATAGTTTTCTTGAGTACGGTGATCGTCTCGGTGTACGGCGGATAGCCCAAGTCTGCGAGCAAGAAGACCTTCGCGTCCTTGATCCCGGCCTTTTGCACCGCGAGCGTTTCCGAGGTTAAGTACCCCTGCTGCGCTGCGTTCTTGTTCGCGACGAACGGTTGAACGTTGAACGTGTAGGGCCGCGTTTGCTCGTCTTTGAATCCATACTTTGCTTTCGCCCACGGCCACCAATTGGTCTGGCCATCGGTCGACACTAGGATCGTCTTGCCCTTTAGATCCGCGAATGTCTTGACGTCGTTGTGGGCGATAACAACGATTGGGTCCTTCTGGAAAAACGTGCCGACGCTCACGGCCTGCACGCCCTGCTCCCAGGCTTTGTAGTTCTGGATGTCAAAGCCCATGAAAATGTCCACGTTTCCAGCCGCAAGGAGCTGCAGACCGTTTAGCTGCGGGCCCCCCATTTTGATCGTGACGTCGAGGCCGTATTTCTTGAACGTACCTTCCGCGAGCGCTTGATACAAACCGCCGTGTTCCGCTTGCGCGAACCAGTTGCTTTGGAAGGTTACTTTTTGCTGCGCATGCGCAGCGCCCGCAAAGCTAATGCCTGCGAGCAACGCGGCTGCGAGTGCGAGAGAGCGTTCAAACATGGCGTCACCTGATACAAGAAATCGTCTTTTGATTATCACTGTTCTTTCGGCGATGCAGCGAAAAAACCGGTGTTGCTTCCGTTAATGGCTTTTTGGTTGAATCGACCGGTAGGCGGTCTTTTCGCGCGTTTTTTTACTACAGTCGACTTATAAACAAAAATAGGTGCATCGACCGTCTAGCTGTCGCTTGTGGCCAAAAGCTATATATCCCCACCACATCAATTTACGTATGATGCATCCATGAATTACGCAATCGCCTCTCCGCACGCCTCTTGGTCCAAACGTATTCTCGCGATGCTACTCTGGGCGACAATGGCGACGCTATTTGCCATCACCGGGTGGATCTTCGCCGTGAAGCCGATTGCGGTGGCCGTCGGAAATTGGCGCGTTGCGACGGACTACCAATCCGTTACCGGTGTCGTTGTGACACAAACCGCGAAGGCTGGTGATGGCTCCAGCTATAGCTGGCGCGCTGTGCGCTATGAGTTGGGCGGCAAACAGTATGTGGCCGAACGCCTGACGGTGCTGGACGAGGACGAACTCGATGAACCGGCCAACGCCGCCGTTTCGAAACACTTGGAGGACGCACAACGCGACGGCAAACCCGTAACAATTTGGGTCAGTCCTCGTAAGCCCGCAATCGCAGTTGTTTCGCGCGACCTGCCCCTCGCCGCGCTCGCGCCGCGCCTTCCGATGGCGTTGGGCTTCGGGTTGATAGCGCTCGCGGGCATCGCAGGCGCGCTAGGCGCGCTCGCAAATCTGCCCTATTACCGCAATCTTTTCGACGCCGTGGGCATCTGGGGCTTTGGCGCGGCGTGGAGCGGATTCACGTTGCCGATGTTTATGATGGTGGCGCGAGAGCCGCAGAAAGAAATGGTCGCGCTCGTGTTCGTCGGGCTCTTCGCATTAGTCGGCTGTTTGTTGCTGTGGGCCGCAGCAACAATGACCCTCAAGGGTACCGGTTCGACATTTGCAGACACCTCAAAACAGTCTATAAACTCGGGCGCTCGCGCCGCCGCAAGATCGGGCGCGCAACGCAAACCAAAGAGTACAAAAGCGGGCGTCAAGCGCGGCGGACTCGGCGGGCGTGGCAGCGATTTCGACAAGGACTGACACGCTTGTACGCGCGAACGTGGCCACGCTTCTCCGGCACACGGAGAGGCGCCAATTCGTCGTCTGCCGTTCAGGCGCTTGACGCTAAGAGCTGCACGACAACATCGAGCACCCGGCCTTCGTGCGCGCCCAGTCAGGGCGCTTTTCGGCGTAAGTTTCGCGTCCGGGTTGATCGTCGTAGGGCTTACGCATTACGTCGAGCAGTTCGGCAATCTTTGAGTAATCCCCCGCATGCGCGGCGTCGATGGCTTGCTGCGCGAGATAGTTGCGCAATACGTATTTCGGGTTTGCCGCGTTCATGCGACTGACGCGCGCGGTCTGCTGCTCGAACGTTGGGTTTTGCTCGGCGACGAGCGCGGCATAACGCGCAAACCACGCAGTCCACTTTTCACGTGCTTGCTGCCATTGGCCATCGAGGTAGAACGCGTTTTGGAGTGCTTCGGTGCTTTCGGCCGTCGCCAACGCACGAAAGAAAATCGTCATGTCGATTTCACTTTCCATGAGCAACGCGAATGCCGCGTCCATCACATCGCCTTCAGCGTCCTGCCATTGGTACAGCCCGAATTTTTCGGAGTACACACGGTTGATCGCAACGCCGTATGCCGTCTCGTACTTTTCGAGCGCGGCCTTTAACAAAACGGGGTCGATGCCCAGCGTCGAAAGCGCGTCCCCAAGCCGCGCGAGGTTCCACTGCGCGATGCCCGGTTGGCGACCAAAGCAGTAGCGCTTGCCGCCCGCGTCAGTCGTGTTGGGCGTCCAGCCCGGATCAAAGTCGTCGACCCAACCGTAGGGACCGTAGTCAATGGTCAGACCGAGGATCGACAGATTGTCAGTGTTCATCACACCATGCACAAACCCCACGCGCATCCAATCGGCGATGAGCTTAGCCGTGCGCTCGCACACGTCTCCAAACCAAGCAAGAATGCGCTCGTTCTCGTCTGTGTACCCTTTTGCAATGTCGGGAAAATAATGCGTAATCGTGAAATCTACGAGCTGACGGAGAAGCGCGGTTTCGTTGCGCGAAGCGAACAATTCGAAGTGGCCGAACCGAATAAATGTCGGCGCAACACGGCACACTATCGCACCGGGCTCGAGCGCGGCGTTGCCGTCGTAGAACATGTCGCGCTCTACTTGGTCTCCAGTAAGCACGAGCGACAGCGCACGCGTCGTCGGAACGCCAAGATGGTGCATCGCTTCAGAGCACAGATACTCGCGAATCGAAGAGCGCAACACCGCACGACCATCCGCGCCACGCGAAAACGGCGTGCGTCCGGCGCCTTTGAGTTGCATCTCGAAGCGCCCGTTCGAGGTCACGGCTTCGCCAAGCAAAATCGCACGGCCATCGCCCAACTGGCCCGCCCAGTTACCGAACTGATGGCCACCGTAAACCGTGGCGTACGTCTCCATTCCATGTAACACACCGTTCCCCGAAAGCGCAGCAATCATTTCCGGGGCATGCATTTCCGTCTCGCTGACACCGAGCATCAATGCGACTTCGGATGAATACGCAATCAACTGTGGCGCAGCGACCGGCGTCGGAGTGACACGCGACCAAAACGCGCCATGCACTTGACGTGGTTGGTTAGAAGAATGGGCATCGCCCGGAAGTAGACGCAAAAAACGGTTATCAAATTTCAGCATGTGATCCCCTGGAAGCGGGATGGACAAAGGTGGCGGTTGGGTGAAGGGCGCATTCTTCTAAGGCGATGCCAGCGCGACCGCTAGCCGATCAAACACGACGCGAATTCGTCGTGCAGTGCGCAATTCGCGGTGGGTAACCAGCCAGATCGGAAAACGCACAGGCGGCACGTCATCGAGTACGCGAACAACGTTGCGCGTGCTGGCAGCGATTTCGTCCATCATGACACCGATGCCGAGGCCGTGTTGCACTAATTGCCAGTTAACCACTGAATTCTCGCTAACGGCAGAAAAGTTGGCTTCGTTGAGTGGCAGGCCGTGTGCACGGGCGTACTCAAGAAACCCACCCGTTCGATCTGCGCCAATAAACCGATGCGTCGCAGCCTCTGCGGCCGTGCGCGGATGACCGTACCGAGCCACCCAAGCTTCGGACGCAAAAAAACTGGCCGTGACTTCACGTACGAGCCGCCCAATGAGTTCGGGCTGCTCTGGTCGTACGTGCCGAATAGCGATGTCGGCCTCACGACGGCGCAAATCCGCGATAGCGTTAGACGAGACAATCTCCACTACGATCCCGGGTGCCTCCGTCTGAAGGCGCGCAACGATAGGCGGCAAAATGTATGCGGCAACGACGTCGGTCGCCGAGATTGAAACGAGCCCCTCGACCGCCTGCGTTTGGCCTGTTGCCGCAAGCGACAACTCGTCTGCCGCCGCGCCCATCGTGCGCGCGTGCTCCAGAAGCGCAAGGCCAGCATCGGTCACCTGCAAATGGCGCCCCACACGCTCAAACAAGGTGATTCCCAGTTGCCGCTCTAGCGCGTCGACTTGCCGGCCTAGTGTGGGCTGACTCAACTCAAGCCGGCGTGCGGCCGCCGAGAGCGAGCCGGTTTGAGCCGTTTCAAGAAACGCTCTGAGGTGATTCCATTCCATGCGTTTTTGTATGGTCGTAGTGCGTTTTAGGATGTTATCGATTCCCTTTTGCAAACTTATCATATCGGACATGGTGTGCGCGACACGCCTCGAAACCGCATCAAAGGAACGTTACATGCCAATTTCAACGCCCACGGGTCCAACTGGGAGACTCGTCGCCACCTCGCAAGGAGAATCCGACTGGCTCAACGCGCGCAAGGCGCGCTTTTGGGATCGTTCGGCAAGCAAGTATGCGGCGAGCCAGATCGCCGACCTTCCAGGTTACGAGCAAAGCGTTGCGCGAACCATCAACTACCTCGGGCCATCCTACGATGTGCTGGAAGTTGGCTGCGGAACAGGCAGCTCCGCGCTACGCCTCGCGACGTATTGCAGCAGTTACCGGGCGACCGACGTGTCAACCGAAATGATTTCAATCGCCAGAAAAAAACTAGCCGCCTCACCCAATGCACGACTACAGTTTTCAGTTGCAGACGCGGAGGCTTCGCCCGCAGAGGTCGGTAAGCAATATGACCGAGTACTCGCCTTCAACGTCTTGCACCTAGCCGACGATGTTGACGACATGATCGCAGGCTGCTCAGCGGCGCTGCGGCCAGGTGGACTCTTGATATCGAAAACACCTTGCCTACGCGAAATGAACTGGCTTATTCCCAATGTCGCGGTTCCTCTCGCCCGGCTCTTCGGTAAAGCGCCTACGGTTCAGAATTTAGGTGAGAGAGATTTGCTAGATGCTATGCAGCGGCAAGGCCTGACCATCGTAAACGTGGAACGCCACGGCACACGGGGTCGAGATGTGCGCCCCTACATCGTTGCGCGCAAACCCGCAGCCACAGTCGTTCCAAGTATGTGACGACGCGCGCCAAGCCCGCGCCGACCTTTCAACTGCGTCTGAGACACATCAGCAGCGTTCAATCGGCGCGGATGGATCTAGCTGCTTCCTCGTATGGGGCGAGGCGCAGCGAACTCATCGATGCGTCGCTAAGCGCTGATCAACGCATTCACCCGCTTGACGTAAGCCGCAGGATCATCAGGCAGCCCGCCTTCGGCAAGCAATGCTTGATCAAACAGAATGTGCGCGAGGTCGTCGAAATGCGCAGAATCAACGAGCTTTTTCACGAGTGGATGATCGGCGTTCACTTCAAGAATCGGCTTTGTATCCGGCGCTTGTTGACCCGCCTGTTTGAGCATGCGCGCGAGCTGCGTAGACATGCCGTGATCCTGCACCACCAAGCACGCCGCAGAGTCGACGAGACGCGTGGTTACACGCACGTCTTCGGCCTTGTCTTTGAGTGTGGTTTTCAGTCTCTCGAGCGTGGGCTTGAACGACTCAGCGGCTTCCTCGGCGGCTTTCTTCTCGGTTTCGTCTTGCAGCTTGCCGAGATCTACCGCGCCCTTGGCGACCGATTGCAACGGCGTGCCGTCGAAGTCCTGCATGAAGCCTAGCGCCCATTCGTCGACACGATCCGTCATGAGCAAAACTTCGATGCCTTTTTTCTTGAAGAGCTCAAGCTGCGGGCTGTTCTTCGCGGCTGCGAGCGTGTCGGCGGTGATGTAGTAGATCGCGTCTTGACCTTCCTTCATGCGCGCTTTGTAGTCGGCGAAGCTCACGCTTGCCGTGTCGCTCGTCGTCGACGCGAAACGCAACAGCTTCGAAAGTTTTTCGCGATTGCCAAAGTCTTCGCCCAAGCCCTCTTTGAGCACTGCTCCGAACTCACCGTAAAAGCTCGCGTACTTCGCCTTTTCGGCCTCGTCGCCACTCGTCGCCAAATCATCAAGCATCGTCAAAACACGACGCGTATTGCCTTCGCGAATCGATTTCACGTCGCGGCTCTCTTGCAGCAATTCGCGCGAGACATTCAGCGGCAAATCCGCCGAATCGACCACACCCTTTACGAAGCGAAGGTACGCGGGCATCAATGCCTCAGCTTCATCCATGATGAACACACGCTTGACGTAGAGTTTGATGCCCGCTTTCTTGTCGCGGTTCCACAGGTCGTGTGGCGCTTTGGTCGGAATGTAGAGGAGTTGCGTGTACTCGGTTGCGCCTTCAACGCGATTGTGGCTCCACGCCAGCGGCGCTTCGCTGTCATGCGCGATTTGCTTGTAGAACTCGGTGTATTGCTCCGGCGTGATGTCTTTCTTCGCACGTGTCCATAGTGCGCTGGCTTTGTTGACCGTTTCCCATTCGCCCGTGGCGACCATGCCGCCGTCTTTGCCGTCCTCGCCGTCTTTCCATTCTTCTTTCGGCATGAGAATCGGCAGCGAAATGTGATCCGAATATTTGCTGATGATTGACTTGATGCGCCAGCCGTTGGCGTAGTCCATAGCGTCATCGCGCAAGTGCAGCGTGATGCTCGTGCCACGCATTTCGCGTGTGATGCTTTCAACTTCAAAGTCACCCGTGCCGCCGCTGATCCAGCGCACACCTTCGTCCGCCTTCAAACCCGCGCGACGCGAATCAACGGTGATCTTGTCGGCGACGATAAAGCCCGAGTAAAAGCCCACACCAAACTGTCCAATCAATGAGCCCTGCTCCTTCGCGTCCGCCTTTTGCGACGCCTCAAGTTTGCTCATGAAATCGCGCGTTCCGCTCTTGGCGATCGTGCCGAGATTGTCAATGGCCTCTTGCTCCGACATTCCTATGCCGTTATCGGCGATGGTTAACGTTTTCGCGTCTTTATCGAACGAGACGCGCACCTCAAGCGTCGGCGAATCCTCCCACAATGCACCGTTGGCCAACGCCTCAAAGCGGAGCTTGTCGCAGGCGTCGGACGCGTTCGAAATCAATTCGCGCAGAAAAATTTCTTTGTTCGAGTACAACGAATGCGTAACGAGGTGCAGTAGTTGCGCAACTTCGGCTTGGAAGGAAAGGGTTTGTTTGCTCATGGTCTTATTTGTCTTTTTTGGGTCAACATAACTGGGCGGTGCCGTGCTTGCGCACGTCTCTGCGCGTTACATCGGGTCAATCACGTGTGTTTCAAGGGGCAAACTCCCTCGCGCCCGCCACGTCGGCGCTACTCCGGCGCTGCCTCCAACGCAGCCACAGCGCGCGCGCGGCTGCGCTCGCTGTGGAGCATGTACAGGCCAGCGCCCGCCAGCAGCGCAATTCCGCCCCAAGCGAGGGCGTTGGGCGTTTCACCCCACACGGTGAACCCGATGACAAGCGCCACCAGCAGCCCCGTGTAACGAAACGGCGCAACAAATGAAATTTCGCCAGAACGCATCGCGCTGATCAACAAAAAGTAGCCGCCGCTCAAAAAAACCGAGGCGCACGCCAAAAGCGCGACATGCGTCGTCGTCGAAGTCTTCCAACCCTCAAAAATCGAGATCGCGCCCGCGAAGAACGTGACCGAGACGGCGGTGCCGATGGTAATGAGAATGGACGGCATGTCCGACTTGATCTTGCGTGTGAACAAGTCGCGTAGTGCGTGCAACAGCGTGCCGAAAAGACAAAGCAGTGCATAGCCATTAAACCCATCGGCCTTCGGCTGCACAATCAGCAGCACGCCCACAAAGCCGAGCGCAATGGCGAACCACCGTGCGGGACCGATGCGCTCACCCATCCACAGCACAGCCAGAAGCGCAATAAAGAGCGGCGTCGCCATATTGATCGCTGTCGCGTTCGCCAGTGGCAAATGAAAAAGCGCCGTCAGGTAGACCAAAGTCGCCGATGCATCCAACATCGACCGAATCATCACCGGGCGGTGAAGAATTTCCCGAGCACGCGCACCGGGGCCACGCAGCAAGCCCATCGCATGCGCAATCGCGACGAGCAACACCGTCGCGCAGAGACCACGAATGAAAATAAGCTGCGCCCCCGCGAGCGATTGGCTCACATATTTCACCAACGCGTCGTTGACCACGAACGACGCCATAGCGCCAGTCATCGCAATGACGCCACGACGATTAGAGGCTTGGCCGGGTGTCACGCGCGGTGGGTCCGGTAGCTTGTCGCGCGCGCAATGAATCCGCACTTCGCACTTGGGTAGACCTTCTCCGAAAAGTTGATGGCAAAATCACGCAACTATTCGGTGAAATTTCGAATGTAGGACTCGACAAGCGCTGGAGCTGTTCGGAATGCGTTGTTACCGATCGCGCCTGCCGTCAGAGCGGTGCCGCGAAGGCCGAGCAGATAGCGAAGGACAAGCACACCATCCGTGGTGGGGAGCCATCGTCCATCCAAGTCGATATCGAGCGAACTCTTCACAGTATCGAGGTACGCGGCTATGGTGCTCGCTGTCGGACGCAATGCTCCCATGTTGTCGATGCCGTCAAGCAACGCAGTCCCACGAATTCCAAGCAAGTAACGAGCGAGGATAAGGCCGTCGCGTGCATCACGCACACCGTCGGCATTTGCGTCGAATGCGGCGACGACATTCAACACGCCAACGCCGGATGTGGGTCGATAGGTTACGCTGCCGCCATACGAGGCAGTTAACTGGACGCCCACACCGAGTACGGTGGCTACGAGACTGCAATTCCCCACGCCACCTACCAGCGTAACCACGCAGTTCACACCCGTGCCCGAGATGGTGACATCGCCCGACGGAGTGCCCGCCGCACCAGCAACCAGAACGCTAATGGTTGCGGTCTGCCCTTTAACAATGAGCGGTGGGAGGTTAATCGAGGTGACGTTCGTCGCGGCGCCAGTCACTGAGATCACCAATTGCGCGGTAAGCGCGGGGTGATTCGTATCTCCCGAGTACCCAATCGCAATAGTGTGCGGTCCGAAGCTGGGGACCGTGGTCGTACACGTCGCCCCCTGTGAACCCACCGGTACCGCGGCGCATTCGGGCACCACGACGCCGTCGATCTTGAAAGTTACTGTGCCGGTAACCGACGGGCCAGGCAGGGTCGCAGTGAGCGTCAACTCATCGCCCGACAGAAATGGCCCTGCATGGGTCGAGATTGTGGCGTCGCCCCACAGGTTTAAGTTAGGGACGAAGTCGTTTGGTTGCGTGCGGTAACTGGCGCTTCCGCGCCCCAACTGCCCCCACATATTATCGCCCCAGCAAAGCACGGCCCCTGAAGCTCGAATCGCGCACAAACCACCGCCGCGAGATAGCGCAACAATATCGGGTGGAAACGGCAAAGGTGTTCCCGGGCTTGAACCGATCAGCGAGCCCACGCACCAAATTTGCCCTGTCGCCAAAGCGCACGTATATCCATACCCAACCACAATTTGGCTGGTATTTGACGGTAGCAGAGTCGCTGCAACCGGCGTCAATGATGGCACGCTCGTTCCATTCCCGAGCTGCCCGTTCTCGTTGTCGCCCCAGCACATGGGACCGCTACCAGTCAAGAGTGCGCAGCTGTGGGAATTGCCATGAACCACGCTGAGAACGCTCGCCCCAAGCCCCACAGGTTGAACTGGTGTCTGTCTGTCCGTAGTTGTACCGTCACCGAGTTGGCCAAATCCGTTCCACCCCCAGCATCTCGCTGCGCCGCTCACGACCGCGCAGGTTCCGTAAGGCGCCGCGCTGAGAGAGCTGATCGTGCCAGAAATTCCGTCAACGGCATGAGGGTAGTCTGACCAGGCCAAGGCGCTACCCAAATACGGACCTTGCCCCCAACAATAAATCGAACCGTCGGCTTGGGCACACCTATGCTGACTGCCGACGGCAACGTCTGATGCCACAAAAGGCGATCCATTCTCGTTTCGAACGATGCGCGCAATTCCTCTACTGTTGCCCAGCCAGAAATTCGGTTCATTACCCCAGCATCGGACCACAGAATCCGCGTCAACCGCGCACCCAGCATTGGGGCCTGCGGAAAGTTGCGCCACCGGTTCTGGCACACCAAGCACTGGTGTCGCAGTCCATCGATGGGCAAATGAGCCGTCCCCCAGCTGCCCGCCGAAATTGGCCCCCCAGCATGCTGCCGCGCCACTCGTCAAGCGGGCGCACTCAAATGCACCGCCATCGGATACGTCTGCGGCGCCTGAGGCCAGTCCCTGCACAGGTGCTGGTGTAAAAGAGTACGGCACTTCTAGTCCGGTACTGCCGAGCTGCCCATCCTTGTTGTTGCCCCAACATTTGACCGCTCCGAATACCGTGAGCAAGCAGGTATAGTCGTAGCCCGCAGAAAGAGATACGACGCCCGCAGGTATGTCCGGTATCATCGTAAGGGGTTGATCTTCTCCGCTATTGGACGGCCCGAGTTGCCCGTAGTAGCCATACCCTTGGCACCAAACGGCGCCGTCAAGCTTCAGCGCGCACGTGTGCAAATTACCTTTTGAGATATCAACGACGTTTGTTTCTAAGCCCGGAAGTGTGATGAACGCGGCGGCGTATATGCCAGGCGAACTACATTTGGCCACACCACCAGAGGTGATTACACACGTCGAATTTTGAGCCGTACTCACCTTGATCGCGTTGAGACCGGTTTGGCCAATTCTGGTTGGAACGAATACGGTTCCGACATCGGACACGCCCGCACCCCAGCACCAAACATCGCCCCCCATCAAGAGCGCACATGTGGCGGCAGCGGTCAAACTAAGCGCCTGGACGGGCGCGGGCAGTCCGGCAACCGTCGTCGCCTGATAACGAGGCACCGTGTCGCCAGTCCCAAGTTGTCCGAGCCGGTTATCACCCCAGCATCGCACGGTCTCATCAACCATAAGCGCGCAACTGTGTGACCAGCCCGTGAGCGTTTGTGCGACGCCAGAGTCGAGCCCGGACACGGGTCGAGGCAAACCAGAACTAGCAGTCGAGCCATCCCCGAGTTGTCCGTCGAAATTATTACCCCAACACTTCGCGGCGCCGGTGGACGTCGTAACGCACGTGTGGGTCCCGCCTGCTGACACCTGAACAGCATCTTGGACGCCTGCTGGCGAATTGGGTCCCAACTGCCCGAAGAAATCCGAGCCCCAGCACGTAACAACGCCTGACGCGCTCAGCGCGCATGCGTGCTGGTTGCCTGCGGAGATCGCCGGGGTTACTGCCCGCGCCGCCCCGACATATGCCAAAGTGAACATCGACACAGCATAGATTGCGCGCATTCCGGCGGACATGAAGCGTGTCACTTGATTATTCATAACTTTCCCGCCAACTGTGTCAAGTTCATAGAGTAACCGCGTAAATTTTACGTTGCACGAAGCCCCCGTTTGTGCCGACTCGCAAGAGCAGCCTCCAAGTAGGTCTCACCGCGCTACGCATCGCGTCCAACTTCTCCTTAATCTTCGCCTCACCCGCCAATCCATCGGTTAGTAAAACCGCCGCGCTTTCATGTCATCGGGGGAAGTTCATTCGCCCAATGCGTAGCCGGGCTCTTCATTGCGAACCTTATACTAGGCGTGGCCCAAGTCATTCGCGCGTCTGGTACCTGAATTTCATCGCCGCAACGCCAGGGCGCGCCCTGCTGACCCTCGCGCGTCCGAAGCAATCAATGATCAAACTGATGGAGGTATGCCTCAATGCTAGCTGCCGCGGCGCGGAACGCGTTCGGGCCGATCGCACCTTGAGTCAATGCGGCTCCACGCAAACCGAGCAAATAACGCATAACAATCAAGCCATCAGTTAAAGGAAGCACACGTCCATCTAAGTCGGCGTCCCAATCAAACGACCGCGAGGCGAGATAAGCCGCGATTGAGTCCGGCGTCAAGCGCTTGGCGGTGGGTGGGACAAGTTCTTGCGTGAGCGCTGTACCCCGCAGCCCTAGCAAATAGCGAACAAGAAGGATTCCATCGCCCGCGGCATCAGTCGATCCATTGGCATCGAAATCAAGGGCGGACACGACGCTTATTGACGTCGAATCGGTACCTGGCTGGTAGTTCGTGTCACCGGGATAACTAACGGTGAGCGATTGATCCAGACCCAACTGCGTTGGCGTCAAGGCGCACTGTCCCGCTCCGGAGCTGAGGGTAACGCTGCACGAGGCCCCAGCCCCGCTGATCGACACACTACCTGAAGGCACGCCGCTAGCGCCGGTAAGCGTCACAGACACCGTTTTCGACTGCCCGCGGATTAGCAAACTACTGCTTGATGAGGCAATAGCGGCGACAGCTGCCCCAGTAGAGGAGAAGCTTGCTGTCGCGCTCAATGCTGCGTGATTAATGTCACCGCTGTATAACGCCAAAACAGTATGGTTGCCGGCGGCGGGCGTACTCGTTGTGCAACTCACAGACGAACCGGACACGGGCACCGCAACGCAACCAACTGCGTCAGTGCCGTCAATCCGAAACGTCACCGTCCCCGTCGATGAAGGCCCCGGAAGGAACGAAGAAAGCGTAAGCGGAGCTGCCGTGAAATGTGGGCCCTGCGCGACGGTAGCCTGCATCTCACCCCACACATTCAGGTTTGGCACGGCGATAGTCGGACGCGGTCGATAGTCGGCAACACCGCGACCGAGCTGGCCCGACTGGTTCGAGCCTCGGCACCACACTGCGCCACCAGCACGGACAACGCAAAGCGTGTCGCCGCGTCCGCCGAACGCGACAACGTCGGTTGGCATGCCGGACATGGCGGCTGGCTGACCGCTTGTGAACCAAGTGCCGTCGCCCAAATTCCCCCAGCAGGTTACGTGACCACTGGTAAGCGCACAGCTCTTCCCGTTCATCAAGACCAGGTCCGATACCGCCGCAGGAACGAAGGGCGCCGCGACGGGCGACAGGGCGCGAGTAGCTGTTCCGGTACCGAGCTCACCGACGCTGTTTCCGCCCCAACAAACAGCGCCACCCGCTTCAAGAATTGCGCAGGTCCCCGCGTATCCGACTATGACTTTGCGAACACCAGAGCTTACCGTGCTCGGCTGCACTGGAACCGGCGTAGCGATCGTAGTACCGTCCCCTAGGAGACCGCCCGAGTTATCACCCCAGCACTTGACGCCAGCGTTGACTACAGCGCATGCATGCGACAGGCCAACGGACAGTGATGTCACCATTCCGGAAACGCCAGTGACCGGAATCGGAACCTGTGAATTCGAAAACGTGCCATTTCCCAACTGCCCCGACGAACCTAAACCCCAGCAATAGACTTCCACGTTTGTACGCGCGCATGTAAAACCTGCGCCAGCACCTACTTCTCGCGCGACGAACGCTGCGCCCGCAACAGCGGATGGAGTGGACCTATCTGTTGTGGTGCCATCGCCGAGCGCGCCCAACGCATTTCCGCCCCAGCAATGGACCGTGCCTGCGGAGCCAATTGCACAAGCGTGACCACCGCCAACGCTCACGCCAACTAAACCGCCAGCTGGCACCGCCACTGGTTGCGCGACCCAACGATTAATCGTCGTGCCGTCGCCCAGCTGTCCCACACCGTTGCGCCCCCAACAAGCGGCTGCACCATTCGCCAGCGATGCACAGGAGACAGCCTCACGTGTGTCTACAGACAAAGCCGCAGCGCCAAGACCTATCACCGGCTCCGGCGTTGCCGAGAACACGACCTCAGTACCGCCGCCACCGACCTCGCCTAAGCGAGCATCGCCCCAGCACTTGACGGAACCGAAGACAGTTAGCGCGCATGTGTGCGCCCAGCCTGCCGCCAAAGACACAACGCCGGCCGGTGAAGATGGAAGCACCGTCAAAGGTAAGTTGTACGCGTTAGACCCCTCACCCAATTGACCAAGATCACCGCTCCCCCAGCACGTAATCGCACCGGTAAGCATCAGCGCACACGCGTGGTTATTTCCGATGGTCAGATCAGCCACACCAGTTTCGAGGCCAGCCACCACTTCAAACGGGTTGCCAACGCTAGAGCACTTCACTGCCGCAGAATCCGTCACCACGCATACACGATTTTGTGTGTGACTAATTTTCACCGCATGGAGTCCGCTTTCCCCCACAAGACCGGGCGCTTGAGACCAGTCAGCGTGCGTAGCAACCCCCCAACAAAAGACGTCGCCGCCTTGGATGATGGCACATGTCGACATATAACCCGCCGCGACCTCAATAACGGGGCCGGGAAGGTTGATGACCGAAACTGGCGAGATTCCCGGCGTCGTGGTTCCATCCCCCAGTTGCCCGTACGCGTTCGCGCCCCAACACTGCACGCCGCCAGACACCAGAATTGCGCAGGTATGGCTACCTCCCGCCGCGACCTTCACGGCCTGCGCAGAAAGGCCAAGCACCGTAACGGGAACCTGCGATGGAAAAACGGTGCCATCGCCAAGCTGATGTGAATAGTTTGCACCCCAACACTTTATTGAGCCGCCAACAAGGATCGCACACGTGTGACCTCCGCCAGCCGAAACGTCGGACGCCGGCCCCATTGTCGCCGTGGTGTTCGCGCCCAACTGGCCCCAAAAATTCCAGCCCCAGCACTTGATTCCCCCGGCCGAAGTGAGCGCGCAAGAATGTGCCTCTCCGCTGGCGATTTTCGGAGTCACCGCGCTGGCATCGCGCGCGCTCGCTGCCAGCAGCAAAGTCACGGCCAACGCAAACGCAAAGCGAAAAAATTGCATGGTGCAAATTCCAAAGGTAAGAACGAGCCCGCTCGGGCGCAAAGCTAGGAAGATCATACCTGCGGGAAGATCCCTGCCCACGCGATTAAATCAAGGAAACCCGAATACGAATTGTCTTAGTTGCGCGCGGCTACTTAGTGTTTCTCTCGCGAAGGAGATCCAATTTCTCCTTGATCTTCGCTTCCATCCCGCGGTCCACGGGCGCGTAAAACCGCTGCACTTTCATGTCGTCGGGGAAGTAGGTTTCGCCTGCTGCGTAGCCGCCTTCTTCATCGTGGGCGTAGCGGTAGCCGTCGCCGTAGCCTAGGTTT
The DNA here is from genome assembly GCA_017989135.1 of Burkholderiales bacterium. GTDB lineage: Bacteria > Pseudomonadota > Gammaproteobacteria > Burkholderiales > Casimicrobiaceae > Casimicrobium. Next base: position 11,467 of record JAGNQL010000018.1, on the reverse strand, counting down.
TTCATGAGCTTGGTGGGCGCATTTCTTAGGCGCAGCGGGACCGGGCGGGTGCCGCTTTCGGCTGCGGCGATGCGGGCTTTTTTGTAGGCGGTGTAGACCGCGTTGCTCTTGGCGGCGACAGCTAAGAACACGCAAGCTTCGGCGAGTGCGAGTTCACCTTCGGGCGAGCCCAAGCGCTCGAACGCAGCCACCGCTGAAAGCGTGATTTCTAACGCGCGCGGATCAGCAAGGCCGATGTCTTCGCTGGCCATTCGGATCATGCGGCGACCAAGGTAGAGCGGATCGGCGCCGCCTTCGAGGATGCGGCAAAACCAGTACAGCGACGCATCAGGGTCGGAGCCGCGCACGCTTTTGTGCAGCGCGCTGATGAGGTCGTAAAACTGTTCCCCTCCTTTGTCGAATCGGGCGCGCGCGCGCGTGATCGAACCTTTGACGACGTCGACGGTGATTTGCGTGACTTTGCCTGCACGTGAGGCGGCGTCTAGTTGCTCGATGGTGTTCAAGAAGCGACGGCCGTCGCCGTCAGCGTAGTCGATAAGCAATTGCTGCGCGTCGGCGTCGATGGTGTACTTTGCGTCGAGCATCGGGAGCGCACGGCCAAGGAGCGTTTGCAGCGCTTCGGTGTCGAGCGATTCGAGCACATAGACCTGCGCCCGCGAGAGGAGCGCGGAGTTCACTTCGAACGATGGGTTTTCTGTCGTGGCACCGATGAACGTGAAAAGGCCCGATTCAACGTGCGGCAGAAACGCATCTTGCTGTGATTTATTGAAGCGGTGCACCTCGTCCACAAACATGATGGTGCGGCGGCCGAATTGGTCGCGCGTGAGCTGCGCGCGCTCGATGGCCTCGCGGATGTCTTTGACGCCCGCCATCACGGCCGAGAGGCCGATCATTTCGGCGTCGAACGCTTCGGCGAGCAGCCGTGCGAGCGTTGTCTTGCCAACGCCCGGCGGTCCCCAAAAAATCATCGAATGCGGCACGCCAGCTTTGATCGCATTGGCGAGCGGTTTGCCGTCGCCGAGCAGATGGCGCTGGCCGACGACGTCCGCGATGGTTTTCGGGCGCAGGCGTTCGGCGAGAGGGGCAGTAGTGGTCATCGGGTAATGCTAGCGGCAGCGTGACCGCACACGGTGCGAGTGACATTGTGGGCGGGGACTTTCCCGCGCTTGGCGGCGCCCATCGCGGCCAAGGCCGCTCCCACAGGTCACGATGATGTGCGCGTCGAAGCATTCGTTACAGCTATTTAGCGCTAGCGACCGCTAGGTGGCCGTTTGCGCAGCAAAACTACACTTATCGACTAAGATAAAAAAGTCACCGTAACGACCGCCAGCCGGTCGTTAACCGCGAAAAGCTGTTGGGGAGCTATTGCTTCAGTACGTCCGCGCCTTTGGGCGGCGTAAACGCGAATGCGTCTGCAGCGAGTTTGCCGTTCTTGGTGAGGTCGGTGAAGCGAATCGTATTTGCGTTTTGCAGCGCGTCTCGCCACGACAGCTCGCGCGGCTGAAGCGCGACAATGGCGACGCGCAGGTCGCTAAACGCAGCGTCCGCCTTCTTGGATTTCGCTTCAACGTAGCCGATGGAACCTGCCGATTCCAGCGCTTTGAGCTCGAACAATTTGTCAGACGCTGTGGGGTCCAATAGGAGCGCGAGCGGCTGTTCGTTGATCGTGTCGCCGAGCTTCTTGATTGTGACTTGGTTCAAATCTTCGTCGTAGAGCCACACCGTCGTGCCGTCGCTGACGATCGTTTGTTTGTACGGCTTTTCATAGACGAAGCGAAATTTTCCCGGACGCGCGATGGCGAAGGTGCCCGTCGACTGGCGGCTCACGCGGCCGTTCTTGTCGCGCACTTCTTGAGTGAAACCGCCGGAGAGCACGTTCAGGTCGCGCGTGTAAGAGCGGAAATCAGTGAGCGCATTGGCGGGGGTTTGAGCATGAATCGCAGTCGCACCTAGCGCCAACACCGAACACAACGCAGCAATAAATTTCATCTTGGCAATCCGAAAGGGAATACGGGGTTTGAACGTCGCAACGTCCATTCGTTCAACTTGGGGTGAGCGTTCTCGGACGACAAAACAGTGGCAAAGCGTTCATGGTTCGACTCGCCTTTAGTCCTGAGCCTGTCGAAGGGTCACCACGAACGGGAAGTAGAGCGTCACCATTTACCGCTCACTGCCCACTGCTCACTACTCACTGCTTTTAGGCACAATCACTTCGCGCTTGCCCATCGCGTTGGGGCGCGTGACGATTCCTGCGTTTTCCATCGCTTCGATCAAGCGTGCTGCGCCGTTGTAACCAATGCGCAATCGACGCTGCACGTAGCTAATCGTGGGCTGGCGGCTCTCCAACACTGCCGCGACGGCTTCATCGTAACGCGGATCTTTTTCGCCGTCGCTTGGACCGCCGCCGCCATTAATTTCATTAAGCGTTTCGGCGTCCGTGCCTTCGAGCACGCCTTCGATGTACTGTGGCGGCGCTTGCGCTTTCCAGTGTTCGACCACGCGATGTACTTCATCGTCAGTCACGAATGCGCCGTGCACGCGATTCGGAATTCCCGTGCCACCGAGCATGAACAGCATATCGCCGCGACCGAGGAGCGCCTCTGCGCCCATTTGATCGAGAATCGTGCGGCTGTCGATTTTGCTCGCGACCTGAAACGCGATGCGCGTGGGTACGTTAGCCTTAATCAACCCAGTGATCACGTCCACCGACGGGCGTTGCGTCGCCAGGATCAGATGGATGCCTGCAGCGCGCGCCTTCTGTGCAAGGCGCGCAATCAGCTCTTCAATTTTCTTGCCCGCCGTCATCATCAAGTCCGCAAGCTCATCAATCACCACGACGATGAACGGCAACTCTTCGAGCGACTCAGGCTGGTCTGGTGTGAGCGAGAACGGATTGGTGAGTGGCATGCCGCGCGCTTGCGCCTCACGCACTTTTTGATTGAAGCTTGAGAGCTGGCGCACGCCCGCGTGCGAGAGCAGGCGGTAGCGGCGCTCCATTTCGTTCACGCACCAGTTAAGTCCGTTGGCCGCGAGCTTCATGTCCGTCACAACGGGGCACAGCAAATGCGGGATTCCCTCGTAAATCGAGAGCTCCAACATCTTCGGATCAATCAACAGCATGCGAACTTGCTTCGGCTCGGCCTTGTACAAAATCGACAGAATCATTTGATTGATACCGACTGATTTGCCCGAGCCCGTCGTACCCGCGACGAGGCAATGTGGCATCTTGCCGAGGTCGCTCACCACAGGGCGTCCGGCGATGTCTTTACCCATCCCCATCGTCAGCAAGCTCGACGAATCGTTGTAGACCGCGCTGCCTAAAATTTCGATGAGACCCACGCTCTGGCGCTGCGGATTGGGTACTTCGAGTCCCATGCACGATTTGCCCGGAATCGTCTCGACCACGCGAATACTCATCACGCTCATCGCGCGCGCCAAGTCCTTGGCAAGGTTCACAATCGCATTGCCCTTAACGCCAACGTCGGGCTCGATTTCGTAACGCGTGATGACGGGGCCTGGGTACGCTGCGAGCACTTTCACCGGCACGTTGAACTCGGCAAGCTTTCGTTCGATCAAGCGCGAGGTGAACTCTAGCGTTTCGCCAGAAACGACGGGCTGATCCTTCGGAAGCGGCTCCAAGAGCGAGAGCTGAGGCAGCGCTGAATCTGGAATGTCTGTGAACAGCATCGTCTGCTTCTCGCGTTCAACACGCTCGGATAGCACAACGGGCTCGAATGTTTCCACGATCTTAATTGGCTCGTGCTCTTCCACGCGACGAGTTTCCTCTTGCACGTAGAGATCGCGCAGCTCAACTTCGGGAGCCGCGATTTCGAAATCGCGTTTGATTTCGCGTGTCTCGTCGCGCTTGTCGCGCCAATGCGTGAAGCCATCGAGCAGCAGCGATCCCAATCGCTCGCTCACCCAAAGCCAGCGAATACCGTAAGCCAGCGTCGCCGCAGCGAATACGAGCACGATCAGCAGCAACGTACTGGGCACAAAACCGATGCCGCGCAGAAGCGGAAAGCCAACGCTTTGACCGAGTGCACCGCCACCGCCTTGGGGTAATGCGGCGAACAATTTATGAAGCCCAATCGCTTCAAGCGATGCGCTTGTGACGAGCAAGGTAATCAAGCCGCCGAGCCGCCAGCCAACGCTCGGCGCAAACGACTCGCTGTTGGGGTCAACGCCTTCAACATTGTCAGTGGCGGCGTCTGCCGCAGACGACAAAGGAAACGCGCGGTAAACGGCAATCGCCACAAACGCGATCAACCACCAAATGCTCGCACCCAAAACAAAATACCCGATGTCGCTGATCCACGCACCGAACGGGCCGACCCAATTGCGCACCATTGCGTTGCTGCCCGTGGTTGACCACGCGGGATCAGCCCCGCGGTAGCTCAAAAAAGCCAAGCCAACGGCGATCACCGCTGCAACCAAAATGCACCATACGATCCAGCGACGAATCATCTCGATCCGTGCCGAGGCGGGTGTGCTGGGACGCGCGGAGCGCACGCGACGGTTGCCCGAGGCGCGGAAGATCAGGCCTTTGATGCGATCAATCATGAGACCATTTTATGGGGCACAGCCAAAGCGCGCGCAGCAAACAAAAAAGGCGCCGTGGTCTCACAGGCGCCTTTGGACCGCGAACGGGCCGGATCAATATTTGACGCTGAGCGACGACTTTTGCGACGCAAAATAAGCCGACAGATTCTCGATGTCTCGCTTAGACAGAGCAGTGGCGAAGCCCTTCATGATCGCATTTGAGCGCTCGCCCGATTTGTAATCGCGCAAGGCTTTGGCGAGATAATCGGCGTGCTGTCCAGCCAAACGGGGGTTATTCACGTCCGTGCTGTTGCCGTCGGCACCGTGGCACGCAGCGCACACTTCTTTGGCTTTGGCCGCGCCAGCCGCCAAATCAGCGGCCGAAGCTGAACCGATTAAGGCCAAGCCCGCGAGGATGGTAAGTGCTGCTTTCATTATTTGGCCTCCGCGTAGTAAGCAGCCAAATCGGCCATATCTTTGTCAGACAACGATGCCGCGATACCGCGCATGCTGGGGTGTTTGCGCTCGCCGTTTTTGTAGGCTCTGAGCGAGTTAACAAAATAAGTTGAGTGCTGTCCCGCGATACGTGGTACGTGGTAAACCTCGGGGAACGCGGTGCGCCAGCCTTCGATGCCATGACAGCCTTGGCACATTTGAACTTTTTGGGCGCCTGCTTTGGCGTCACCCTGCGGTGCCTGAGCAAAGGCTGTGATGCTAGTGAGGCTCAGCAAGCTCACGATGGCGGTGCGACGAAGCACGATTAACGCATTGCGTTTCATGGGAATCCGGAAAGCAGAAAAGGTTGGAAAATCCGATCAATTATAAGGTGAAATTGCCGAAATCGCGCTCGCGCCGCTCGGATTGCGCCGTTTTGCGGGCTTGAAATGCTCACGTCGGACTTCAACTAACATTGGCAATCTTACAAAGCAATTTAGCCTTTTCACCCAGCCGGGAGCCAATCCACTATGAGCGACAACATTACTCACGTCTCTGACGCCACCTTCGAAAACGACGTCCTGAAGTCCGACACCCCGGTGCTCGTCGACTTTTGGGCAGAGTGGTGTGGCCCGTGCAAGATGATTGCGCCGGTGCTTGAAGAGGTCGCTGTATCTCACGCCGGTAAGATAAAAATCGCCAAATTGGACGTCGATAGTAATCGCGAAGTCGCCGCCAAATACGGCATTCGCGGCATTCCGACGCTGTTGCTCTTCAAAAATGGCGAGCTTGCTGCACAAAAGGTCGGCGCGTTGTCGAAAGCCCAATTGACCGCCTTTGTTGACAGCAACGTCTAAGCCAGTCAAAATTCGCTTCGTTGTCCTAGTTGTTAGTGCCCCGCCGTCCTGGCGGGGTTGAAATTCCCCGAAAACAAAAATATCGTCAGCGCGCAAGCGCAACCGTTCGCACACACTTATCCATCGAGCCCGCTCCGCAATTCTTCGCGTTGAGCCGCTCATCCCGCCAGCGTACGCCGATCCTATTTTTCCGGCAAAGCGCGGCTTCCAACCCTTCACAGCATGAACATAGCTGAACTCAAAACCAAATCTGCCGCTGAACTCCTCGAACTCGCGCTCGCCAATGAACTCGAAAACGCGAATCGACTCCGTAAACATGACCTGATCTTCGCGCTGCTCAAGCAGCAGGCCAAGAAGGGCGAGAGCATTCGCGGCTCCGGGGTGCTCGAGGTATTGCCCGATGGCTTCGGCTTCCTGCGTTCGGCCGAGGCAAGCTACCTTGGCGGCACCGACGACATTTACATATCACCGTCGCAAATTCGCCGCTTCAATCTGCACACAGGTGACACGATTGAAGGCGAAGTGCGCACGCCAAAAGAAGGTGAACGCTACTTCGCCCTAACCAAACTCGACAGCGTCAATGGCTATCCACCCGAAGCTGGCAAAAACAAGGTTTTGTTTGAAAACCTTACGCCACTTTTTCCGGACAAGGTGCTGCGACTTGAGCGCGACATTAAAGCCGAAGAAAACATTACCGGCCGCGTGATCGACATCGTGGCCCCGATTGGCAAAGGCCAACGTGGGTTGCTGGTAGCACCGCCAAAGTCCGGCAAAACCGTCATGTTGCAACACATCGCGCATGCGATTGCCAGTAACCACCCAGACGTAACGTTGATCGTTTTGCTGATCGACGAGCGCCCAGAGGAAGTTACCGACATGCAGCGCACCGTGCGCGGCGAAGTGGTTGCCTCCACGTTCGACGAACCAGCTACGCGCCACGTGCAAGTCGCCGAGATGGTGATCGAAAAAGCTAAGCGTTTGGTGGAGCATAAGAAGGACGTCGTAATCCTGCTCGACTCGATCACGCGTTTGGCTCGTGCGTACAACACTGTCATGCCCTCAAGCGGCAAAGTGCTCACCGGTGGTGTCGAGGCCAACGCGCTGCAACGCCCGAAACGCTTCTTCGGCGCGGCGCGCAATATCGAGGAAGGCGGTTCGCTGACCATCATCGCGACTGCGTTGATCGATACCGGCAGCCGCATGGACGACGTGATCTACGAAGAATTCAAAGGCACCGGCAATATGGAGATCCACATGGATCGCCGTATGGCCGAAAAGCGCGTCTACCCCGCCATCAATATTGGTCGCTCCGGCACACGCCGCGAAGAGCTTCTGCTCGAGCCCAGCGTGTTGCAAAAAACATGGATCCTCCGCAAGCTCTTCTCAGAAATGGACGAGATCGAAGCGATGGAAAAACTGCAAAAGCACATGCGCGAAACGAAGAACAACAAAGAATTCTTCGATGCGATGACCAGAGCCCGGTAAGGCTGGCCCGCGGTCGGAAGCACCCAAAAAGGTGTGTGGGGGCATACGCGCGATTGGCCTAGTGACATACAACGCTGATTAGCAAAAGTCGAGGCTTATCGCGGGCGAGCCCCCTCCCACGGGTGCTTGGCGCTTGACTTCAGTCATTTGACAGAGAAATACTCCGAACCACGAACTACCGTGAGCCGGTTTTGCGTTTTTTACGCTTTCAGAGCATGAGGCACAGTCGTCTGCTGTCCGCCGATCATTCTCTGGAGTTTGCATGTCCACGACAATTCGTTCATTCGTCTCTGTTGCCGGTTTTCGGCGCGGCGCCGCTTCAACTGCGCTCGCGTATTTCGCGGCAGTCGCCTCCACGGCGGTAAGCGCCGCGCAATGCCCGTTCGACAACGGGGCGTCAGACGCGGTCAATGACGGATTGGTGCTGACTCGCTACGCGCTGGGCATCACCGGAAGCCCACTTGTCGCCAGCACAAAATACGCGAGTCTCGACCCGATTCAGGTCAAGAACAATATTGAATGCGTCGGCTGCGCTCTGGACATGAACGGCGACGGCGCCATCGACACCGTGGATACGACGATCATCGCCCGACATTTGTCAGGATTCAAGGGGGCCTCACTCACGGCGGGCCTCGCACTTGGTGTCGCGCCTTCCGCCTCGCGACCAACAACGGCCGCTGTCACGAGCTTTCTTGCGAGTGGATGCGCGCTTGGCGGCGCGATCAACGCATGGACGTTGGGCGGTAATGCATTTGGCGCCGCGGGCGTCATCGGTACGACAGACGCGTTTCCGGTCACGCTGCAAAGCGGCGGCGCATCGGTGAATGTGTTTGTACCCGGCGGAGTCGGACTACGCATCGTCCAAAGCGGTGTCGCCAGCGCGCCGAACGTCATCAACGGCTCAACGTCAAACGAGGTCAGCGCGGGGGTGCGCGGCGCAACGATTGCAGGTGGCGGTATCACCGACGGCAACGATCCCGGCTATGGAGCAGCCAAACGCAATCGCGTCACCGATATCTACGGCACGGTGGGCGGCGGCTGGGGCAATCGCGCTGGAGATGATGCTTCTGCGCCGAATAGTTCGGTCGGTGCGACTGTCGCCGGCGGCCTAAGCAATACCGCAGGCGGCGGCGGAAGCGCTGTATCGGGCGGTAGTGCGAATGCGGCCAACGGGCTCTACAGCGCCATTGGCGGTGGACTCAACAACACATCAAGCGCATCGTTCAGCAAAGTCGCCGGCGGCGAACAGAATTTCGCTACCGGACAACACAGTTCTGTCGGCGGTGGCCGATCCAATCAGGCCACGGGTTCGTTCTCGGCCGTCGTAGGCGGTGGCGGCAACATTGCTTCGGCACACGGATCGTTCATTGGTGGCGGCGGATACTGCTGCTCCGGCTTGGAAACGACAAACTACCCCAACACGGTGACTGGCCGGGGCGGAGCCATCGTTGGTGGTTATCAAAACAGCGTTGCGGGCGCGGCATCATTCATCGGTGGCGGCTATCTCAACAGCATCACAGGAACGGAGCTGACCACCTACGGAGCGGCAGTGGCGGGCGGCGTCAGCAACTCGGTCAGCGCAAACTTCGCGAGCGTCGGAGGCGGTGAGGCAAACATTGCGTCGGCATCCAATTCGGTGGTCGCTGGCGGAGCATCTAACACCGCTTCGGCTGCATATTCATCGGTGCCAGGTGGGCTGGCGGGACGAGCGCGCCTGTACGGACAAACCGCCAGCGCGGCAGGCACCTTTTCAATCGCTCCAGGCACCGCTCAGGCCACGCAGTACGTGCTGCGAAATCGCACCACCGACGCTAACCAAAATTGGTTGTACCTAGATGGCTTTTCCGAGACGCTAGTGTTCGAACCGGGCAGAGCCGGCCTTCTAGATGTGCAAGTCGTGGCGTTTGCCGAAGGCACGGGCTTTTCGGCAAGTTACGCATTCAAATGCCACTACGTTGTTGTCGTAGGCGGAGCAGCCATTCAGCCGAATGGCTGCAACAAAGCGGTGATCTATGAATCAGAGACCGCCTGGGATGCCAATGTCGCATTCGCGCCGGGCCCAAACAGCGCATTCGGCATCAGCGTTTATGGTCTCGTGGGTCGCAACATTCGATGGGTCGCGACAGTACGTGCAACCGAGGTCAGCGGACTGTAGCGTTAGCGCCCTGCGGCTGCGGCGGTACCGAAGTGCCCGCAGCAATAGTCGCCAGCCCGGTCACGCGTCAGGTTCGGATCGCCGAAATGATGATCGCTGAGTCCAACACCTTTGCGATGACGTGAACCACGTCTCAACGAGCTTTTTCTCGTAAGGAACCCACCTCAAAAAAACGTCGTCCTGCGAAAGCGCTTCTCCAAAGTGGCGAAGATGAAAGCGATGCAATATAGGTAAAAGCACAGGCGCGACGCGAGGGTACACCCAGCGTTTTTTGCCTCCACGACACCAGCGCCGTCGCGAGCGGACGACACTCGGTTCGGTGGCGACAGCCGGAGGCAAGCAGCGCCGCAATCGCGACGCTCGTATGTTTCAACGTACGACAGCGTGAGTTTGTGCTGGGTTACATACCAAGCCGACGCGCCGCAACTCCGACGATCACCCCCCGAGCAACACTATTTCCCGTTCGCCGCGTGCAATGTCAGCGTTCACTTCATCAAAGCGCTTGACTTCGTCGCCCTGATAGAGCGCTCGAATCGTCTCCATTGCAGCCAATGCGTGCCTTAAGTGCGCGGTCGCAGTACGCCAATGTTGCAGGCGGTCACTTTTTCGTCGCGACGTGTCGCTGCCGTGCGCTGAATGCGCCGTGGCGAGCGTTATATGAAGCGACGCGACGATGTTTCGCGCCTGAGTTTGCTGCGAAATTTCGACACCGGCCGTGCTAACCCGTTCGAGCAAAGCGGGGACTTCGGCAATAAGGCGGTCATGCTGCTTTTGGTTCATGAGCGCCTTAACCAAATACGATTGCGTAGTAAATGCAGTGAGTTTCGCTGCCGCGTCAGCACCGTCAGCTTGCGCAAGCGACTGCGCATGTCCGCTAGCGAGCTCATATTGCTTCAAACTCTCCGCGTCCCGCCCTAAGCTTTCCAACACACTGCCTAGGCGAAGATATGAAACCGCAAGCGTCTTTCGGTCCTGCTGACGCGTCGGACTATCAGCGCGCGCAAGCCGCGCCGTCAAGCCGTCGACCGCGAGCTGCATCCAGCGCTCTGCGGCGGGCAGGCCCACACCACCGGGTCGCACCAGCTCAGTTCCGGCGGAAGAAATGTGCGTCAAAAGCAAAAAGCGGTGCGCAGCGTCGGCAACTGCCGGCGAAGCCTGCGGTTCGCGCAGCGATTCCAAGATGGCGCGTGCCTGCTCCAGCAGCGCAACCCGTCGCTCACGAGATTTGAACGTCACCGTCGCAGCGGAGTAATGGAAAAGAGCCTTTCCAAGCTCCAGCCGCAGTTCAGGCGTCTGCATTCCAGCTGGCAGTGATTGAGCGAACGCGATGGCTTTCTTGTAAGCAACATCACAATCATCGTGCCGTTCCATCGAGTCGAGCACCTTGCCGTCCGCCGTGTAAGCACGAGTGAGCGCGGTCGCAGCGGCTGCGTCGTCGGGACGCGCTCGATGCGCAGACTCGAGTAGCGCAATCGCTCGGTTGATGTAGAGCGAACCCGTCTTGTCTTGAAGCAATGTGCCCGTCGTGAGCTGCGCGAGCTTCTCAAAACCGATGCCCGCTTCGGCAATCACATCGGCGTTCCCATCGGCTTGTACCGCGAGTCGGTCAAGGTAAGTCGCCGCTCGCTGCAACAGTAATTGCTGAGCTTTCACAGTACCCGGCACCGCCTTAATTTCATCGAAAATTTCAAAGAGCATCGAGTTGGAAAGCTGCCGAATATCTGCAAAATGCTGCTCCGAGCGAGCGCGCGCGTCCCGCGCAACGCGTGCTTGGTAGGCCGCAATGATTGTCGTGCCGACCAACCCAAGCAGCGCCAGTGATGTCCATGCCACCGCCCAACGATTTCGTGCGATGAATTTTCGTGCGCGATACGACGCCGTCGTGGCACGCGCAAGTACAGGTTGATGAGAAAGGCAGCGCGTGCCACGACGGCGTCGTATCGCGCACGAAAATTCATCGCACGAAATCGTTGGGCGGTGGCATGGACATCAC
>JAGNQL010000017.1 GCA_017989135.1 Burkholderiales bacterium | reverse complement strand
CGTAAAAAGGCGATTTTTCCTCAGTCTTTACCGACTAGGGTTTCGCTTGCTGGTTTCGCCGTCTGGGGTTTATTTCACTTAGGGTTGTTTGTGGCATTCGTTTGCCGCGCACTATTGCCATGTCAACGTTTTGGTCGCACTGCCTCAATCACTTCGAAAGGGAACTTTCGTCGCAGCAGTTCTCGACCTGGTTTCGCGTATTGAGTGCGGAAGAGAGCGATTCGGCAATTACGGTGGTCGCGCCTAATGCCTTCATCAGCAAATGGGTCCGCGACCGTTATCTCGGCACCATCGATTCTTTGGCAACGGCGTATTTCAACGAGCCGCGCGCGATTCACCTAACCGTAGCGAAGGCGGGCGCCGCGAAGCCTGTTGAACCCACTGCCGCCGACAAACCGATCAATCCGATGCTGGAGCGCAACGACGTCGTAGACCTGTTCGGCGACGCTGTAGAGAACGCCGTGCGGATGCCCTCGGTGGTGTTGCCGCCGTCAGCACAAAGCGTGGCGCTCGCCAATCCACCGCGTGAATCAACGTTAAACCCAACGTTCACATTCGATAGCTTCGTGACCGGCAAAGCGAACCAACTCGCTCGCGCAGCCGCGATGCAAGTGGCCGGCAGCCCTGGCAACGCGTACAACCCGTTGTTTATCTACGGCGGCGTCGGCCTCGGCAAAACGCATTTGCTGCAAGCCATTGGCAACGAGCTGTTGCGCGAACGTCCGCTGGCGCGTGTGCGCTACATCCACGCCGAGCGCTATGTATCTGACGTCGTGAAGGCGTATCAACACAAGGCGTGGGACGCGTTCAAACAAAGCTACTCAACGCTAGATTTGCTGCTAATTGACGACATCCAGTTCTTCAACAACAAGAGCAGCACGCAAGAGCAGTTTTTCTATTTGTTCAATGCGCTGACCGAAGGCAAGAAGCAAGTGATCATCACTTGCGACACCTACCCCAAAGAAATCGAAGGCATTGAAGACAGGCTCAAGAGCCGCTTTAGCTGGGGCCTGACGGTTCAGATTGAGCCGCCAGAGACCGAAATGCGCGTGGCGATTTTGCTTGATAAAGCAAAACAAGTGGGCGTTGCGCTCGATGAGCAGGTGGCGTTTTTTATTGCGAAGCACATACGCTCGAACGTCCGCGAACTTGAAGGCGGCTTGAAGCGTGTGATCGCGTACGCAGGCTTTCACAATGTGTCGATCACGCCGCAGGTAGCCAAAGAGGCGCTGCGTGATTTGCTGGCGGTGCAGTCCCGGCAGATCTCGATTGAGAACATTCAAAAGACGGTCGCTGACTATTACAAGATCAAAGTCAGCGATATGCACTCGAAAAAGCGTTCGCGCATCGTGGCTCGGCCTCGGCAAATGGCGATGGCGATGGCTAAAGAATTAACTCCGATGTCGCTACCCGAAATTGGGCAAAACTTCGGTGGACGAGACCATACAACCGTGCTCCATGCGTGCCGCCAAATTGCGTCACTGCGTGAAAGTACGCCCCAGATACAGCACGACTTTGCGTTTTTATTGCAGGTCTTGCGCAGTTAGATTGATACGTTTTTTTGAGTTTGAGGCCGTGAAAGTGGAGTTGAAACGTTGTTGATAAAGCGATAGCAAATGTGGATAAGTGGCTTAAATGCTCACCGTGATTTTCTCGTCCACAACTTGCTTGCAAAGCGTACAACCCCGTCAATACCGTTTTATTTCATTGCAAACCTTTGAATTTATTGTTGTTTTTCAGTTATCCACAGAAACCGCCGTGCATTATTAAATAGGATTAGGTTTATATGCAATTTAAGAACATACCTCGCGATTTAGTGTTGAAACCTTTGCAGGCGGTTTCCGGCATCGTTGAACGTCGGCAAACTTTGCCGATTTTGGCCAACGTGTTGTTTGAGCACAAAGGCAACACTCTCACTACCATCGCCACCGACCTCGAATTGCAGATTTCGGCCAAGGTTGAAGTGCCGGACGCGGGCGACCAAGCGATCACGGTGGCTGCGCGCAAATTGCAGGATCTGCTGCGCGCGCTGCCCGACACCAGTGAAATATCGCTGGATGCCAAGGATGGAAAGATGGCCGTAAAGGCCGGGAAAAGCCGCTTCAGCCTGCAAACGCTGCCGGCGGCTGACTACCCCCGCCTGACTATGAGCCAAGAGCAGCTACAGAGCTTCTCGTTGCCGCAAAAGCTATTGAAGGCGACGCTTCGACTCGTTGAGTTCGCGATGGCGCAGCAAGACATTCGTTTTTATTTGAACGGCATGCTCTTTGTGCTCGAAAAAGATCAGCTCGTGTGCGTGGCCACCGACGGTCATCGCTTGAGCTACGCCGTGATGCCGGTTGAAGGTAATTTCTCGAAGCAAGAAATCATCGTTCCGCGCAAAACGGTGATCGAGCTTTCGAAGCTCTTGGCGGACACCGACGAGCCAATCTCGATTGATATTTTGGCCAACCAGGTTCGCTTTAGCTTCGGCAACATCGAGCTCACAAGCAAAGTCATCGACGGCAAATTCCCCGATTACAACCGCGTGATTCCTTCTGCGCATACCAAGCTCATCACGGTGGATCGTTTGCTGCTGTTGCACACGTTGCAACGTGCGGCGATTTTGTCGAACGAGCGTTTCCGTGGCGTGCGTGTGGGTCTCGTGCCCGGCGCGTTGAAGATCGCGTGTACCAACAACGAGCAGGAAGAAGCCGAAGAAGAAATCGAGGTTGCGTACGAAGGCAACGCGATTGATATCGGTTTCAACATCAACTACTTGCTCGATGCATTAGCCACATTGTCGAGCAACGAAATCACCATCGCGTTGCAAGATTCCGCCGCGAGCGCGTTGTTCACTGTGCCCGGTCGCACCGATTTCAAATATGTTGTGATGCCGATGCGCATTTAGTGTTTTTCACTGCGCCGACCGCCGAGTAAGAAAATTTAAGTAGAAAAGAATTCATGTCCGATACCGATAAAAAGCCCAACGCTCCAGCTGAATACAACGAAGATTCGATCCGCATCCTGAAAGGCCTCGACGCTGTTCGTAAGCGCCCTGGCATGTACATCGGCGATACCAGCGATGGTTCCGGTTTGCATCACATGGTGTTCGAAGTGCTCGACAACGCGATCGACGAATCGCTTGCCGGTCACTGCGATGACATCAAAGTCATCATCCACACCGACAACTCGATTTCAGTGACCGACAACGGTCGCGGCATCCCGACTCAGATCAAGCAAGATGACGAGCTCAAGCGCTCGGCGGCTGAGATCGTGATGACGGAGCTGCATGCGGGCGGTAAGTTCGATCAGAACTCGTACAAAGTCTCCGGCGGTTTGCACGGTGTGGGTGTTTCGGTGGTGAACGCGCTATCCGATTGGTTGAAGCTCAAAATTTGGCGCGAAGGCAAAGTGCATGAGATGGAGTTTCGCCGTGGTGAGCCCGTTTCGCCACTGAAAATTACAGGCGAAACGCGTAACCGTCGCGGTACCGAAGTGCACTTTTTGGCGTCGGTTGAAACCTTCGTTCACGTTGAATATCACTTCGAAATTCTGGCCAAGCGCATTCGTGAGCTCTCGTTCTTGAATCGCGGTGTGAAGATCGAATTGATCGATCAGCGCACAGGCAAGAGCGAAAACTTTGCGTACTCCGGCGGCATCAAGGGCTTCGTTGAGTACATCAACAAATCGAAGTCGACGATTCACAAAAACGTGTTCTTTGCGAGCGGCGAAAAGGCCGGCATCACCGTTGAAGTCGCGATGCAGTGGAACGACAGCTACGGCGAGAACGTTCAGTGTTTCACCAACAATATTCCGCAACGCGACGGCGGTACGCACATGACCGGCCTTCGCGCCGCGATGACACGCACCATCACCAAGTACATCACTTCCAACGAGCTCGACAAGAAAGCCAAAGTCGAAGTCGCAGGCGACGATTCGCGCGAAGGCTTGACTTGTATTTTGTCGGTGAAATTGCCCGATCCGAAGTTCAGCTCGCAGACGAAAGACAAGCTCGTTTCGAGTGAAGCGCGCCCGGTTGTTGAAGAAATAGTTGCGGAAAAGCTCGCGGACTTCTTGCTTGAATACCCGAGCGACGCGAAGATTATTTGCGGCAAGATTGTTGACGCCGCACGTGCGCGTGAAGCGGCGCGTAAAGCGCGCGAAATGACGCGTCGTAAAGGCGTGCTTGATTCAATGGGATTGCCCGGCAAGCTCGCGGATTGCCAAGAAAAAGACCCGGCGCAGTGCGAACTGTATCTGGTGGAGGGTGACTCCGCAGGCGGAACCGCGAAGCAAGGCCGCGACCGTAAATTCCAAGCGATTCTGCCGTTGCGCGGTAAAGTGTTGAACGTTGAAAAAGCGCGCTTCGACAAAGTGATTTCGAGCGAACAAATCGTGACGCTCATCACCGCGATGGGCACGGGTTTCGGTAAAGACGATTACAACGTCGACAAACTTCGCTACCACCGCATCATCATCATGACCGACGCGGACGTGGACGGCGCGCACATTCGCACGTTGCTCTTGACGTTCTTCTATCGCCAGATGACGGACTTGGTTGAGCGCGGTCACATCTACATCGCGCAACCACCGCTCTATAAAGCGAAGGTTGGCAAAGAAGAGCAGTATCTGAAAGACGACTTGGAATTGAAGCAGTTCCTGTTGAAGATTTCGCTCAAAGGCGCGGAGTTCAAGCCGTCGGCTGATGCTGCGCCGTTGTCGGAAACTGCGCTCGCCGATCTCGCGCGGCAGTACATCGTGGCTGACGCAGTGATCGAGCGCAATGCGCGCACCATTGATCGCCGTGCGCTGGACGCGTTGCTGCTCGGCGCGAAAGTGTCGTTGGCGGATGAAGCTTCGTCGGTTGCGGGTGCTGCCTCGATGCAGTCGTTCATCACCGATCCCGAGTTAAACGTGGCTCCGTTCTATGATGAAAAAGCCGAAGAGTGGGTGATGCTTCTGAAGCGCACACACAACAATCGCACGACGCAAACGATTCTTGCGCCGAGCTTCTTGGCGAGCGGCGACTACGCTCAAATTCAGAAGGCCGCCGATCTGCAATCGATGGTCGGTGAAGGCGCGGTTGTGTCGCGTGTCGACGGCAAAGGCAATCGCGATGAAGCAGCGATGCGCGGCTTCAAGCAAGCGCTTGATTGGCTGCTCGACAAAGCGCGCGCCAATCTCTCGATCCAGCGCTACAAAGGGCTGGGCGAAATGAACGCCGAGCAATTGTGGGACACCACGATGGATCCGAAAGTGCGTCGTCTACTCAAAGTGCAAATTGAAGACGCGATTGCCGCCGACGAAATCTTCACCACGTTGATGGGCGAAGAGGTTGAGCCACGCCGGGCGTTTATTGAAGGCAATGCTTTGGGTGTGCGGAATTTGGATGTGTAGCGATCATAGTGGCGCCATGCTCGGTTGACGTGGAAAAATTTAGGGCTGGTAAATGAGCAAGTTTGTAGACGTTTTCGTTCCCATAGCAGCATTGCTTAGCGTCTTTATTGGCGCGGGAACGTTGCTGATATGGATGCTAAGTGAAGACCAGAAGACTCGCGACAAGAAACTAGTCGTATTAAGAGAAGAGCTATGGTGCGCAATAGTTCGGATGAAACCGAGCTGGGACGAATTGGTTGAGATGGCGTCTGTCTCAGGCCACAACGCGGGAGACGTCTATGTGTGTTTGCGAAAAATACACAAAGACCTTCTGATAGGTAAGCCTCAAACGTCAGATGAATTACCGCGAGATGTTTTTGAGACGGCCACAGCAACAAAGACTGATGAGTTGCGGCACTTGATCCAGTCATACATAAGCAAGCACAAAGCCGCTGAGCCTTTTGAGGGACTGCCTGCGGAGACGCGAGTGCATCTGGAAAGACTTCAATCTGCAATGGGTGATGATCCGCGCGCGCTGGAGCCCCTTACTACGCAGATTCGTGAGCTGGTATCGGTTTACGAGAAGGAAAAAAAGCGCCAGCAACGCTACACGGCGTGGGGTTTCTTTTTGGCTGTCGCCAGCTTTCTGTTTGCTGCTTGGACTTACTTTAATCCT
Organism: Burkholderiales bacterium; assembly: GCA_017989135.1. Lineage (GTDB taxonomy): Bacteria > Pseudomonadota > Gammaproteobacteria > Burkholderiales > Casimicrobiaceae > Casimicrobium. The sequence continues at coordinate 21,865 of JAGNQL010000017.1, read as the reverse complement.
TACGTAGCTGTGAAATAGCGGCGTTAGTTTCGTAGTGTGTGCAACGGGTTGCTAACGGAAACGTTCTCGTAACGCAGTCGCTTTGTGGGAAGAGCCTGCCCACCCTACGCGTCCGTCGTCATACTCGCCACAGGCGGGTATCCAGTTCGCAGCCTGGCATTGATGCTTGATTGACGGATTTGTGTGCGGCCATTCTGGATTCCCGCTTCGCGAGAATGACGCCGGTGGGTGTTGCGAGCGTCCCGGATAGATCGTTGTAGGCGCGGACTTGGCCGCGCTGGTTGCCACGGAGCGACGCCAAGTCGTCGCCTACAGTGGTCGCGCCTCGTGTTGGTGCTTCACAACAGAACACCGAGCCGCGCTATTTGACCGCGCTAAAGCAACACACCATTGACCGACGCTGGAGGCGTCGCTGCCGCTAAGGCCGTGGCTAGCGCGGTGTTCCATGTGCCTTGCGATTGCGTGTTTTGGCCGTGGTTGGTGCTGTTGTCGTATTGAATGTTCAGGTTCGTCAGGCGCGGCAAATGTGCGGCTTGGGCGTTGCTGGGCGATGTGCCTTTGTTGATGTCGCGCTTGATGCGTCGGGCGACGAGGATGCCTAGATCGAGGTGACCTTGCTCGTGCCGCAGTAGCGCTGGCGTTTGCGTGGTGTCGCTCTCGACGCGTGCGGTGTGTTGCACGTTGATTTCGACGGAGGCCGACGACCAGCTTATCGAGATGTTTGCGCCCGCTTCGGCGTCGGCGTCATCAATGTCGTCCTCGCCCACGACTTCAAAATCAGCCCATGTGAGCTGGTTGGTGGAAACGGTGATGTTGACCGGGCGTGCCATGAGAAATCCTTGTTCATTTCGCTTGATCGCAAGGGAACAGACGCAAGGGCTTGGCGCGTTGCGCCAACGAAACGACAGAACAATTTTGCACCAACAGCTTTTTGGCGCGAACGACTGCGATGCGGTCGATTCCGCTATTTTTTATGTATTGTTGATTTATCTATATTTGTTGCTGAAAGCGCCACGGGCTGGTCGCTAACGCTAAAAAGCTGTATGTGCTTTTTTGTTTCGCGAGTGCTTTGATAATATTTTCAATAAACATTGCAAAATTTCTCAATAAGTAGCAATTAGTGTTTGTTTTTATTGAGAAAATAGTTTGCATAAACGTTGCGTTTTGTGGTGACGAGCGGTAGGATAGTTGCCTTCTAGTTTGAGGCTGCCTGTCCAGAAACCCGCGTTTCGAGCGGCGGACGGGTCGCGAAATTCCGATACACCCATGGCCACAAATCCACTGACCACACTAATCGATGCCGAAGGCGAGCAAAGCGCTATCGCGGCGGCCGCGCGCCTGAACGTGAGCGCGAGCACGATTACGCGCTATGCGAAGGCGGCGGGCGCAGCGATCATCGTGCTCGGCGCGGGGCAACACACGCGTTATGCGCGGCCGATGTTTGCCTACGGCGACGTGGCGCAGTGGCCGCTGTACTGGATTGATGAGGCGGGCACCGCGACGCCGTTTGCGCTGGCGAGTTTGACGCAGCCTGGCGTGGTGTCGGTCTATGGCGCGGGGTTGAATTTGCGCTCGGAAACGGATTTGACCTGGGCGCTGACGCCGCTGAATTTGCGCGGGTTTTTAGGGCGCGAGCAACGCGTGCGGTTGGGCGCGGTGGCGAGTGCATGGGAGTCGCAGACCGAGCGCTGGAGCGTGCCGCAACGAGTGTTCGCGGCGCAATCGGCAGTGCTCGATCATGCGGGGGCGATGGTGTTTGGCGACGCGGCGCTCGCAACGGCGAATGCGGAGGCGCAGCGCAAGGGGTTCGCGGACGACATTGAGCGGCTGTTACCGGCCTACGAGCGCTTGGCGAGTGAGGCCACGGCGGGGCGCGTGACAGGTTCTAGCGCAGACGGCGAGCAGCCGAAATTTTCCACGCGCATAGCAGATGGCGAGGGAGTGGTGCGCGACGTGTTGGTGAAGTTTTCGCCGCCGCGCGAGACGCCGTTTGGCGAGCGCTGGAACGATCTTTTGCGCGCCGAAGCGCACGCTGCGAACGTGCTCGCTGAGAACGGATTTTTAGTGCCGAAAACGCGTCTCATCGGAAACGAACGACGTACGTTTTTGGAGTCGGCACGGATTGATCGCGTTGGCGCGCGTGGACGGCGGCATCTGCTGCCGTTGGGCGCGGTGCATGCCGCATTCGTAGCAGGTGCACCGCAGAATTGGCCGAACACCGTGGCGCGTTTAATCGCGCAGCGCAGGCTGCCCGCGACGGCGCTCTCGATTACGCAAACGCTATTTGCCTTCGGTCAGTTGATCGGGAATACCGATATGCACTTCGGTAATTTGGGGGTGATTGCCGATTCGCCGCGTTCGTTAGCGCGCGGGCAATTCACGCTCGCGCCGGTGTACGACATGTTGCCGATGCGCTTTGCGCCGGGTGCGCATGATGAGTTTGGCTACACCGCGTTTACGCCGAACTTAAGCGCTGCAATACCCGACGAAGTGCGCGCTGAGGCGCAGCGTTTAGCGAAGGCGTTTTGGCAGCGCTGCGCAGAGGATGCGGGCGCGAGCGCGGCGTGGCGGGTATTTGCGGCGGGGCGGGCGCTGTCGGCGTAAGCGACGTCTATGTGGGAGCGGGTTTGCCCGCGATAAGCGTTGACCGTCGGGGAATCGCGGGCAAGCCCGCTCCCACAGTTAAGCAGCTTGGCAATCGTAGGGCGGGCATTGCTCGCCTTGTGCACTAAGCCGCCAACGCGAGCGCGCTGTTATCCACGAAGCGATGCGCGGCGTGTTGGTAGTACGACGTGAAGTCGTTGAACGCTGCGAGCGATTTCTCGATGTTTTGATCGTCGCGCAACGCGAACGTTGTGAAGCCCGCGCGTGACAACAAGAAGAGTTGGTCGCGTTGCACATCGCCGACGGCGCGCAGCTCGCCGATGTAGCCGTAGCGTTCGCGCAACAGCGTGGCGGTGGAGTAGCCGCGACCGTCGGTGAACGCGGGGAATTCGATGGCGATCAGCGCGAGCTTTTCGAGATCGTTTGCGATTAACGCGGGGTCGTCGGCCGGTGAGAGGCGAACGCCTAACGCGCCGTTGCTGCCGACGTGCTTTTGCCACGTTCCTGAAAATTCGCGGAACTCGGTGAGCGGCAGCAAGACTTTTGCGCCCGCAGGAATCGCGCCTGCGTCGCCCGTGTATTCGATCCAGCCGTTGGTGCCAATGGTCGCGTCGACGACGCCGTAACGGTTAATTAGCTTCGGCATAAACGCGCTCCTTGAAGGGTTCGATTCCGGTGCGGGCGACGACGTCGACGAAACGTTCATCATCGCGTTCACGCAGCGATAGGTAGGTTTGAATAAGGGTTTCGATGACGTCCGGCACATCCGCCCGGGCAAACGATGGGCCGATGATCTTGCCGATCTTGGCGGTGCTGCGATTGCCGTCGACTGCAAGTGTTTGTGCGCCGCCGATGGTGATTTGGTACCACTCTTCGTCGTGCTTATCGACGCCGAGGATGCCGATGTGGCCCACGTGATGGTGCCCGCAGGCGTTGATGCAACCTGAGATGTTCAGATCCAGCTCGCCGATGTCGAACTGGTAGTCAAGCGATTCAAAACGCTCGTGAATCGAAGCGGCAACTGGGATCGAAACGGCGTTCGCTAGATCACAGAAATCGCCACCGGGGCAAGCGATGATGTTGCCGATAAGGCCGATGTTTGGCGTGGCCATGCCGAGCGCTTTGAGCTCTGCGTACAGGCCAGGAAGTTGGCTAATTTCAACGTCCGAGAACACCAAGTTTTGCTCGTGGGTGACGCGCAATTCACCTTGGTTGTACTGATCGGCTAAGGCCGCAACACGATCCAATTCATCAGCCGTGATGTCGCCTGGCGGCACGCCGATACGCTTAAGCGACAGCGTGACGGCGGCGTAGCCGTCGACACGATGGGCGTGCACATTGCGGCGCTGCCAGCGCGCGAAGTCGTCATGCGCGGCGGCGAAGGTGACGGTGCCGGCGTCATCTGCCGGCAGGTCTTTGTAGACCGGCTGCGTGAAGCGTGCAGCGATCAAGTCAACCTCGGATTGCGAGAGCAGCGTCGGGCCGTTTTGGGTCGCTTCGAACTCGGCTTCGACCCATTCGGCAAACTGCGCGGGCGTCGATTCTTTAACGAGAATTTTGATGCGCGCTTTGTATTTGTTATCTCGACGGCCGAGGCGGTTGTAGACGCGCAGCACCGCTTCGAGGTATGTGATCAGGTGTCGCCACGGCAAGAATTCGCGAATCACTGTGCCAACGATGGGCGTGCGGCCCAAACCGCCACCAACGATCACGCGGAAACCGACGTGGCCCGCGTCGTCCTTGAGCGCAACGAGGCCGATGTCGTGCACGAGCGTTGCGGCGCGATCTTTCGTCGAGCCGCTGATGGCTATCTTGAACTTGCGCGGCAGGTAAGCGAATTCGGGGTGGATGGCGCTCCACTGGCGAATAATTTCGGCCCACACCAACGGGTTCACCACTTCGTCCGGCGCGACGCCGGCGAATTGGTCGGTCGTGGTGTTGCGGATGCAGTTGCCGCTGGTTTGGATCGCGTGCATTTGCACGGTGGCCAAATCGGCGAGGATGTCAGGCACGCGGCCGAGCTCTGGCCAGTTGAACTGAATGTTTTGACGCGTCGTGAAGTGTGCGTAGCCACGATCGTATTTGCGCGCGACATGCGCGAACATGCGCACTTGTTTCGTGTTTACCAAACCATACGGAATGGCAACGCGAAGCATCGGCGCATGCCGCTGAATGTAGAGCCCGTTTTGTAGGCGCAGAACACGAAAGTCGTCAGCCGAGAGTTCGCCCGCCAGGTGGCGTTCGGTTTGGTTGCGAAACTGGGCAACCCGTTCGTCGACGATGCGTTGGTCAAATGCGGTGTATTGATACATGCGAGCATTGTGGGTGTCTGTCATGTGTCGCTACCGATACGTAATGGAATAAACTAATTCTTTTCCGCAGGCCATGTCTCAGCGAGTCACCAGCTTTCCACCCCTCATCGCGCCCGACGCGACGCGCCTCATTTTGGGCAGCATGCCGGGCGTGGCCTCACTAACGGCGGGGCAGTATTACGCGCATCCGCAGAACGCGTTTTGGCGGATCATGAGTGCGATTGGGCGCTTTGATGCGACGTTGCCCTATGAAGAGCGTGTGGCGGCGTTACGCGCGGCGGGCGTGGCGTTGTGGGATGTGTTGGCGGCGTGCGAACGCTCCGGAAGTTTGGATTCGGCGATTGCGCGATCGAGCGAACAGGCGAACGATCTTGCTGGATTGCTATCGTTGCATCCGCAGATTAAGCGCATCTATTTCAACGGGGCGACGGCGGAGTCGACGTTTCGGCGCCATTGCAAAGCGCTCGCGGCGCGCACCGACTTGTGCTTCACGCGGCTGCCGTCGACCAGCCCGGCCCATGCGTCACTGCGGTTCGAGGAGAAATGCGCGGTGTGGCGTGAGGCGTTAGCGTTGGCTGCGCCTTTGTAGATGTGGCGCAACAACCGGCGATCAGTATTTTCTGCTTACGCGTAGCGTACAGAGCGACGCGTGAATGCAGTGCCAAAATCCGTCCACACTTTTAACAACACGCTCATTCGCGGGGAACTTCATGAAAATCGCATCCATCCTTTTGGCCTCATTGTTCGCGGCGGTTGCCGTTGCGCAGACGTCTGCTCCCGCTCCAGCCGCAGCCCCTGCGCCCACCGCCGCGCCTGCTGTCGCTGCGCCAGCTGCTCCAAAGGTTGAAGCGACGAAGGCAGCCGTCGCGCCAGCGGCTGCTGGCGACGTGACCACCGGCAAGGCAGTGTGGTACGGCAAGAAATTCAACGGTCGAAAAACCGCGAGCGGCCAGCGCTACAACGCTGCCAAGCTCACCGCCGCGAGCAACACGCTGCCGTTCGGCACGCTGGTTCGTGTGACCAATGTGAAGAACAAGAAGAGTGTGGTTGTTCGCATCAACGATCGCATGCCAAAATCGGGCGATCGCATCATTGATGTGTCACGCGCCGCTGCCGCGAAGCTCGGCATGTTCAAGGCCGGCGTGGTTGACGTTGAGCTCAAAGTCGTTGGTCAGTCCAAAGGCAAAGGCGCGCGTAAGGGCGGCAAGAAAGCTAAAGCGGCTTAACTACCCGGCTTGGTTATGAACAAAAAAGGCATCTTCGGGTGCTTTTTGGTTTTCCCCTCCCCCGCTCGCCGGGGGAGGTTGGGAGGCAAACCACCGAACTTAAGCGGTTCGCAAGTGATTTTTGACACAGATTTCACTGATGAGTTAGTTGATTTACACAGATTTTACGAACCAGCCTCTGGCGAAACGTGTTCCATCAATCTGTGTTCATCTGTGTAAATCTGTGGCAAAAATTGTTCGCCTCGCATAAGTTCGGTGGATTGGGTTGGGAGGGGGTATGGTCGTGGCTTGGCGTGCCGGGGTTGCTGCTGCTGTGCACCTACCCCACCCCAGCCCTCCCCGGCAAGCGGGGAGGGGGCTCGTTAGCGCTTTAGAACAACGTCGTCTGCTCCGGCACACCCGCTTCGCGCGGTGGCGTGAACTTGGATGAGTCCAGTTCTGGCAGGTTGTGAACCCCCAAACCTAAGCGCGCGCAGCTCTTGCGGAAGCGCTGCCGAATGAGCTCGCCGAAGATGCCTTGGCCGCGCATGCGTGCGCCGAATTCGCTTACGTTTTCTTTGCCGCCGCGTAGATCGCGGATGCGCTCCATCACGCGATCCATGCGATCTGGAAAGTGCGTGGCGAGCCAGTCTTTCCAGATGTCTTTGAGTTCATAGGGCAAGCGAATGACGGTGTAGCTCGCCGCAACCGCGCCGTGTTCTTTCGAGGCTTCGAGCACGCGCTCGATGAACTCGTCGTTGATGAACGGGATGATCGGCGCGACGAGCACGCCGGTCGGAATGCCCGCGCTGGAAAGTTCACGCACCGCGCGCAGGCGGTTGGCGGGTGTGGATGCGCGTGGCTCCAAGATACGCGTCAGATCGTTGTCGAGCTGTGAGATCGACAAGAACACGGTGACGAGATTTTTCGCGGCCATCGGCGCGAGCAGATCAATGTCTCGGCAGACGAGGGCGCTCTTGGTGATGATGGTGATCGGGTGATTGCATTCGGCGAGCACTTCTATGAGCCCGCGCGTGATGCGCTCGGTGCGCTCGATGGGTTGATACGGATCGGTGTTGGCGCCGAAGTTAATCGGCGACGCAACGTAGCCGCGCTTACGCAGTTCATGGCGAAGCAGTTCGACCGCGTTGCGCTTCGCGAAAAGCTGCGTTTCGAAATCAAGCCCCGGCGAGAGATTTAGGTACGAATGCGACGGCCGCGCGTAGCAATACACGCAGCCATGCTCGCAGCCGCGATACGGGTTGATCGATTGCTCGAAGCGAATGTCCGGCGATTCGTTCTTCGAGATGATCGACCGCGCTTGCTCGATGTGTATCACCGTTTTCGGGCGCTTGGCGGCGCGCTCGATCGCCTCGTCTTCGCCCCAACCGTCGTCGAACCACTCGGCAGAGCGCGACTCAAACCGCCCCGCCATGTTGAGCGTCGCGCCACGGCCTTTTTGCGTGAGCGGCGGAGAAGGTGGGGTGTTGCGCATACTGTAATTATGAACAGTTACGCTACGAACATCCAGCGCGGCGCGGAGGGGTTGGTATCCACACTTCAAGTCTTCGAGAATTGCTTTGCGTAGTCGACTCAATCGTTCTAGACTTCGGATTCTTAAATTTCTTACAGAGTAAGTCTATGAATCGTGCATTGTGTTCAGTGTTGACGTGCGTCGGATTGGGCGTGGTTGCGGGGTGCGCGAGCGAGCCGCCCGCCGCCAACGCCGCGGCGGCTAAAGCGGGCGCGAAGGACGAGCGCTGCTACGTGACGGGCAGCAATGTGCCAAAGCGCAACTGCGCGGGCGACGTGACGGTGCTGCCGCCGGAAGCCGTTGAGGTCGTGATGCCGGTCTTGCCGGGCCGAGGTGGGCCGCCGCCGACTCGATAGCCCCAGGGCGGCCGCCGGTGTAGTGAAGTGACGCGCGACGCCATCGTTGTATGTCGTGTAACAGCTTTGTGGCGCTATCGACCAGCGGGCGGCGGTTAACGTCTATTTAGTGCGAATGTTGACTATCAATAAAAACTGGCTGAAATTACCACCAGCCGGTCGTTTGACAGGAAAAGGCATTGAGGCACGTTTGGGCCGAACGCTTGATTCGGGTTCAGTAGATAGCTTGGGTCGTCATCACAACTCGATGCGGTAATTCTCGCGACGCGCCAATCCAGAACGGCGTCGGTTTCGCGCGGTGGCTCACGCTTACCCACGTTGCATTGCGGCGGCGCTTGGTTAGCTTAGCTCTAGCCCTGTGAGTTTGAGCGCTTGTTTGAGCGCTACTCGAACGGTTTCCCAGTCCGTTGGATTGTTGTACGTTTGCGTCTTAACGTATTGCGAAAGCGGTATTGCTCTATCTTCCAACAAGCGCTTTTCATCGAAATCAACGTCGGTGCGGATGTTCGGTTTGAGTGCTCCCGCACGAACAAGCGCCAGTTGCCTAGTCATCGCGTTAAAGTAGCGATCACGAAAGTCCTGCACTTCCGCGAGAAAATCGTCGCGCTTATACGCTTGGATGCCGAGTGAAGCCGTCCATACCGGGATGCCATCCACCAATCGGTCTCGATTGTCCCAATTGACGAAAACTTCCGTTTCGTTTGACCAAATACGGATACGTGGTTCCTGAACCAAGCAATCCCAGTTTAATAGGCGACCAGCGAAGGCATCACAAATCTTGTCGGCGAGCAGGGAGCAATCGATGACGGCCGTTTTGTCCCAGGCTTGCGAGCAAAGTGTGCCCCAATGATCGCCATGTGCGTTGTGTTGCGGCATCATCCACCAATGCAAATCATCCGGAATCGGTTCGAGAAATCGATTCAACCCGTCGGTGAGATCCAGATGAACACGCCACATCATTTGGTCTGCAAACGGGGGAGTTTTCTCGAAGGCCAAGCCGTCGAGCGCGGCGAGCTTGTTCCAGTGAGCGAGGATTGCTGGCGAGTATTCAAATAGCTTCTGGCCGCCGACGTTGAAACAGAGAGATGCCTGACTCAGGTGGCCATAGTCAAGGTGGGGGTCATTTCCGTCGATGCCGAGCCATGGGCGAATTTTTGACGGGTGAAAGAGTTCGAATTCGAACAGCGGAGGATTTTGCATGGCGAAAATTATGACGCAGTAGAAAAAGCCGGGCGAAAGGGTCAAGTTCATTTACAAGCGACATCCCGTATGACGCCGTGCTGCGCGATCTGCCTGCATGGGCTGCAGTTCCACGGAATGCGGTTGCTTCCCGAATCCCGCGCCCTGAACAGTTTCCGGCGTTGATACGAGGCGGAGCCGCAAGCGTTCTGCGCTGTCTCTCCTCTGCGCGTGAACACGGTCAACCAAGCCAGCCGCTGATCGCGGGCAAGCCCGCTCCTACAGATTGATGTGGCGATTTCTGGTCGGATACCGTAAATTAGTCAGACAATTCTGTGTTGCAGGCGGCATGTTGACCGCGTCGAGACACGGTTTGGGGAGTGGCGGGTATGAGTATTCAACCAGCGTGGCGCGGGGTCGTCGCGTTGTATTTCGTCGTATCTGTCGCGCTGATCGCTTGGACGTGGCGCGGCTTTGACTTGACCGCGACGGCGATCATGGTGGCGACGCTTTTGATGTTTGCTTCTTGCTTTTGGAGTGCGTCGCAGCTTTTTGGTCGGCGCGCAGCGTGGCAGTTTGCCTTGCTTGCTGTGCCGATTGGTTGGTTTGCCGAGCAAATGGGGTCGTCACACGGCTGGTTCTTTGGCAGCTACACATACACGACCGTGCTTGGGCCCGCGGTGGGCAATGTGCCGATCGTGATTCCGTTGATGTGGTTTGCGCTGTGTTTGATCGGGTTGGTGCTGGCGAATTTGGCGCTGTGGCAGCGGCCGGTGGATACGTCGCCCGAACGTGGCCGCGTTTTGTTTGGCGTGCTGGTCGCAGCGATGTTTGTGACCGCGTTTGACCTAGGCGCCGATCCGTACTTCGTGTTCGTGCTGAAGGCGTGGATCATGGAGAAGAAAGACGGCGGCTGGTTTGGTGAAACCTTGCAAGGCTTCGCGGGTTGGATGTTTATCGGCTCGGTGATTCTGATTTTGTTTCGCGTGTGGTCACGCCCGCTCATTGCGCCGCCGGTTAATCGCACGACGATTTGGGCGGTGCGGATTCCGTTGCTGCTCTATGCGAGTGCCATCGTGTTTCAGGTGTGCTTGGGGCATCCGATTGAGATTCGGGTGATTGCGATTTTTGCGATGGGTTTGCCGCTGTTGATCGCCGCGAACGCGTATCGGCAGTGGGCGAGTGCAGCAGATATTGGGGGCGCTAAATGACACTGACCGACGCCGAGCTTGACGCTTTCACGCGCATCGCCGACCCGCTCGCGGACGATACGGCGGCAGCGATTATTGGGCCGTGGGCGGCGGACGACGCGTTGCTTGGTTGGGCCGAACGTGTCGCTCGTGTGGGCGCGGCCAATCGGCTGATCGCGCAGTGGACGAGCAACGGCGTGCTCGAGAGTTGGCCGGGGCCGGATGTGCAGGGCGACCCGGACATGCTTGCGGCGATGCAACGGTACGTGGCCGACGCGCGCGTGCTGCCGGCGTGGGCGGACGCGGCGAAGGTGGCGCATGCCGAGACGCTTTTCATGGACTACGGGCCGCTGTCGTGCACGTTGCTCTTTTGCGCGAGTTTGCCGGAGTGTTACTACCTGCCCGACCTCGCGGAGGTTTTGCACATCACGGGGCAACTTGAGAACAACACGGATTACCGCGTGCGGCTCACGGCGGCGATGGTGTTTCCGGTGATGATGAAGGGCGGGCTGACGACGCTGGAGGGCGGCGGCATCGCGCAGGTGCTCAAGGTACGGCTGATCCACGCGATGGTTCGAAACCTGATTTTGCGCGGTAATCCGTCGTCGTCGTCGGGGCTCGTTGCGGCTTTGCAGACGGCGGTGGCGACACGCGGCAACACTGAAGCGCGCGGGATTTTCGATGCGTTGCTGCGGCACGGTTGGGACGTTGAGCAGCAGGGGCAACCGTGTAGCCAATTGCAGCTGGCGTACACGTTGTTGACGTTCAACTACGTGTTCCTGAACGGCATGCGCACCTTGCGTGTGCCGCTCTCGGCGAGCGATGAAGAAGCGGTGTTGCATGCGTGGAACGTGTCGGCGCATTCGTTGGGTGTGCAGCGCGAGCTGATGGTGGAAAACATGGACGACGCGCGGGCGCTGTTCGAGCATATGCAGGCGCGATACGCGGCGTTGCGCACGGGCGCGGAGGATGCGCGGCCGGCGTTGGGTGGTGCGTTGATGGATACGTTGGCGGCGACCATCAAGCTGCCCGTGGTGCGCTATTTCCCGATTCCGATGGCGCGTTTGCTGTGCGGCGCGAAGACGGCGCGTGCGGTCGGCATCAAGGCGCGCTCGACGATTATTGCTGACGTGTTTTTCTGGATCACGCTCGGTTTGGCGTGGCTGATTGATGCGATCGTCCGTGTGTTTCGGCCGCAGTTTTCGATCACTCGCATGATCACTCGTGTGGTGGGTTATCACTTGATGAGCGAGTTTTTGATGAGTCAGACGCGACCGCTTCGATTGCCAGGAACGCTCAACGCGCAGATGCTGGAGACGATCCAAGCGTGGAGCGACGACCCAAGAGCCGCGTCGTGGATCAACCGCATCGAAGACAAGCTCACCACGCGTGGTGTGTGGGGCGGGCGTCCGTGAGGCACGCGACCGGCATCGTGACCCAGCGAACGCGCGCACGCGCTGCATTGGTTTGGATCGTGTCGGTGGTGGTGTTGATGCTCGCGACGTGCGTGGCGTTGCCGGTCGCAGCGCAAGGCTCCGCCGCGCAGCTCGTGGGTGCGGAGCAATCTTTGCCGTTGTGGTCCGCCGTGCGCGTGTTGCGCGATGTGGAGCGCAACAAAACCATTGATGATGTGCGGCGCACACCTGACGCGTTTACCGCGCCGACCGGAGCGTTTGCTACGTTGGGAACAGCCTCGGGTGTGACGTGGTTGCGCATCCCGCTCTCCGTCGCCCCCGAAGCGGCGGGCGAGTGGGTTTTTGATGTGGACTACCCGCCGTTGCAGCAACTAGACATTTACGAAGTGCGTGGCGAGGCGGTGGTGCAGCGGTGGCAGTTGGGCAGCCTGCGCTCATTTGCCGAGCGACCGCTACGCAGCCGCAGCCATGCGGTGCCGCTGACGTTGACGGCGGGCGACACGCAGGTAATTTATGTGCGGGCGGCGAGTGACGGCGCGCTGGTGTTGCCGGCGCGCTTGAGTCGGCCAGCGGCGTTTCACGCGGCAGCGCTGCAAGAGCAGATGGTGCAGGGCGTGTTGATTGGCGTGGCGTTGATGTTGTTGGCGTACAGCCTGATTCAGTGGGCGCTGCTTCGGGAGCGTGAGTACCTTTCGTATGCCATTCTGGTGTTCGGCAGTGTGCTGTTTTCGATGTTGCAATTTGGGACTGGCGCGCAGTTCTTGTGGACCGATGCGTTTTGGTTTCAGCGCCACGCGGCGGGCATCGGCTCGTTGATTGCAACGCTTGGCGCGTTTCTGTTTTTCTATCAAGTGTTGGCCGACGCGAAGTCGCCGCGATGGTTTCGTGTGGTTATGCCCGGCGGCGCGTGGTTTTGCGTGGTGCTGTTGTCGGTGTACTGTTTGGATGCGTTCGACAATCGTGCGTTGGTGGCGATCATCGCGGTGCTCGGGCTGGTGCCCGCGCTGTTGGCGCTTCCGATTGCGATGCAGCGCGCGTGGCGTCGCGATGAGGTGGGTGTGGCGCTGGTGTTGGCGTGGTTGGTTTACACCATTGGCACCTTCATCATCACTGGCGTGATTCGCGGACAGATCGGCGCGAGTTTTTGGTCGTTGCATGCGTTTCAGATCGGCGCGACGCTCGACATGCTGATGTTCATGTATGTGCTTGGGCAACGCACGCGCTCGATTCGGCAGGCGGCGCAGCGCGCGAGCTATGAGAAGGAGATTTTGTTGTCGATGGCGTACACCGATGCGTTGACGGGATTGGCGAACCGTCGTGGTCTCACCGACGCGCTGAGTGCAGCGATGAAGGGGGCGCGTCCGGGCGCGATGGTGGGTTTGTTCGTGCTTGACCTTGATCGCTTCAAGCCGGTAAACGATCATTACGGTCACGACGTTGGCGACGATTTGTTGCGCGTCGAGGCCAAACGTTTGCGCGCGGCGGTGCGCGCGCACGACACCGTCGCGCGCACGGGCGGGGACGAGTTTGTGGTCGTGGTGACGGAGTTGGGCGGCGAAGCCGAGGCCGATCGGATTGCCAACACATTGGTGTCGGAGCTCTCGAAGCCGCTATCGCTCGCGGCCGTGAGTGGCGGCCCGCTGGTCGTCGGCGTGACCGTGGGCTACGCGCTCGCCCCGACACAGGCAACCGATCCACATGCGCTCATGCTGATCGCCGACCGGGCGATGTACGAGGGCAAACAGGGCGGACGCAACCGGGCGGTTAAAGCGGTGGAGCTGGCCTAACGAGCGATTGGCTGTTGATGGCTTTGCAGCGCTAACGACCTACCGGCGGTGGTTTGCGACGTATTTGTGTCAGTATTGACTGCCGCATAAAACGGCTCGCAAAGGCCGCGGCGCTGTCGTTGTAGCTAAAAAGCTGTTATCGCTCGCGCATGAGCGTGGATTTGCCGAACAGACTTTCGATCAAGTCAACGGCGAGTTCGGCGGTGCGGTTTTTGATGTCGAGCGCGGGGTTGAGCTCCATCACATCAAGCGAGGCGAGCGCGCCTGTGTCGGCGATCATTTCCATGCAGAGCTGCGCTTCGCGATAGCTGGGGCCGCCACGCACTGTGGTGCCGACGCCGGGGGCAATGTCGGGGTCGAGAAAATCCACGTCGAAGCTCAGGTGCAAATGCGTGTCTTCATTGACGCCGTGAAGCGCTTGTTGCATCACCGTGCGCATGCCGAGCTCGTCAATCGAGCGCATGTCGAACACTTCGAGGCCTTGCTGATTGACGAACGCTTTTTCGGCTTCGTCCACGCTGCGAATGCCGATCTGCACGATCTCGTCGCGCTTCAAGGCGGGCGCGGGGTCGGCGAGATTCACCAAGGCGCGCGCACCGAAACCGAAGAGCGTCGCCACGGGCATGCCATGAACATTGCCCGATGGCGTGATCGCGCTCGTGTTGAAATCCGCATGCGCGTCGAGCCACAGCACCATCAAGCGCTTGTTCTTGCGGCGGCAATGCGCTGCGACCGCCGCAATCGAACCGATGGCGAGGCAATGATCGCCACCGAGCAGCACCGGAAATTCGCCCGCGTTGAGCGAATGCGTGAAGGCGTCGCGTACAGCGGTGTTCCATGCGAGCGCTTCGGGAAGATGGCGATAGCCTTCAATCGGTGGCTGCCACGGGTTTGGCGGGCCAACGAGATTGCCGTCGTCGATCACGTTCAAGCCGCGCGCAGCGAGTGCGGTCGCGAGCCCCGCCACACGTAGCGCCTCCGGTCCCATCGATGCGCCGCGCGAGCCAGCGCCAATGTCAGTCGGAGCGCCGATGAGGCGAAGCGTGGGATGGTCTTTCATGGCGGGATTGTAGGGTGCGGTGCGGAGGCTGTGGGAGCGGGCTTGCCCGCGACTAGTGTTTCGATCGCGCCGAATCGCGCGCATGCCCGCTTCCAGAAATCTGCGCTACGCCAGCAGTTTGGCAAACCGCGCGAAATCGATGTTGCCACCCGAGAGCGTGACCGCGACGCGCTGCCCGGCGAACTGCGTGCGGTTGTGCATGAGTGTGGCGAGTGCACAGGTGCCGGACGGCTCAAGCACGACTTTCATGCGCTCGAACGCGAAGCGCATCGCGTCAATCACCGTCGCGTCGGACGTTGTGAGAATGTCGGTGACGTGCGAGCGGATCACGTCGAACGGATGTACGCCGACGGCTTGCGTTTGCTGACCGTCGCAGATGGTTTTCGGCACGTCGATGCTTACGATCTTGCCGGTGCGTAGCGATTGCTGAACGTCGTTGCCCGCTTCGGGTTCCGCGCCGTAGACCTTGATGTTGGGCTGTGTCGCTTTCGCGGCGACCGCGCAGCCGGAAAGAAATCCACCACCGCCCGTGCAGACGATCAGCGCGTCAAGGTTCTGTACTTCTTCGCAAATTTCGAGGCCGCACGTGCCTTGTCCAGCCATGACCGGCAGGTAGTCATACGGCGGAATAAGCACCGCGCCGCGCTCGTCGGCGTAGCGCTTCGCGAGCGCCGAACGATCTTCTTTGTAGCGGTCGTAGGTGATGACTTCAGCGCCGTAGCCGCGCGTGGCATCAAGCTTCATCTGTGGCGCATCCGAGGGCATCAGGATCGCAGCCTTGCAACCGTGCAGTTGCGCAGCAAGTGCGACCGCCTGAGCGTGATTGCCCGACGAAAACGCGAGCACACCGCGCGCACGCTCCGCGTCGGTTAGCGCGTTGATCGCGTTGTACCCGCCACGAAACTTGAACGCGCCCATCCGCTGAAAATTTTCTGCTTTGAGAAACACGTCGCACCCGAGCATCGCGTTGAGCGTTGAGCTGGTGAGGATCGGTGTGCGATGCGCCACGCCCTTGAGGCGCGCGGCGGCGGATTGGATGTCTTGGAATTGCAGCATGGTGAATTGTAGAAATGTGCGTGCTCGGAAGGTGGAGCGTGGTTACCTAATTGGAGTGCGCCGAGGTTGCCGTGCTGCCTCGAACGATCAATTCGAAGGGCAGCAGGGTTTGGGTGCGGAGCGGGTGGCCCGCGAGGGCGGATAAAACTTCTTGGGCTGTTACTTTGCCGAGCGTTTGCGTTGGTAGGCGAATGGTGGTCAGGCCGGGATTGATCGCTTCGGCGAGTTCTTGGTCGTCAATGCCGCAGATAGACAACGCTTCCGGAACACGCAGTCCCCGCCGCTGCGCCTCTAGGAGCGCGCCCGCGGCGAGCAAATCGTTGCCGCACAAAATGGCCGTAGGAGGTGTGCTGGCTTGCATGAGCGCACACAGGCCAGCGCGCCCGCCGTTGAGGTTGAAAGTTTGTTCGGTTAGGGCGGAATCACTCAGGCCTAGGCCAGCAGTCTTGAGCGCTTGACGCACGCCTTCAATGCGGCTGCGGGCGCGATCGTTGTGCAGCGTCAGTCCGGAGATTACGCCGATGTGTCGGTGCCCTAGCGCGAGTAAATGCTCGGTTGCGGCGCGTGCCACGGCAACGTTGTCGAAGCCAATCGAGGGTAGACGCGGGTCGCACGACCAAGTCAGGAGCGCGGGCTTGTCCCATTCCTTGAGTAGTCGCCAGAGATCGCGGTTATGGTCGGTGCCGACTAGCACGAGGGCGTCAACGCCGCGCTGTTGCAAGCGCTTGACGACTTCAAGCTCGGTGTTGAGGTCGTATTCGTGACTCGCCACCAGCAATTGGTAGCCAGCGTCGGCTAGTGTGGTTTGCAGCGCTTGTGTGCTGCGGGCAAAGATAGCGTGGTCTAGGGTAGGGATAACGCAGCCTACTGAGTACGAGCGACGTGAGGCCAGCGTGCGCGCAGCGGCGTCCGGCTGGTAGTCAAGCTGCTTGATGGCCGCGCCTACGCGTTCGCGGGTATCCGGGCGGACCACATCGGGTCGACTCAGTGCGCGCGAAACCGTCGCAGTAGACACGCCGGCAAGCTGCGCCACGTCCTGCAGAGTGCTTTTCTTAGTCATAGCCGCAGCATGCCATAAGCGCTCTTTTTGGCTGAAAGTTGGATGGGCCGGTCGAGCTTCCATTCGGGTTTCGCCGGTTCGCGTGATGACCCCATTGACAGGAGGTTAGGTTTGTAAGACATTAAATGCAAGCGCTTGCATTTTGTGGGCGGCAGAGGACGGCAGGAGATGCTCTTTGGCTTGGCTTATCGGTAGAAAAGCGCGGCAGGTCGGTGTCGGACTGGGCACGGTTTTGATCGTGGCAGTGCTTTGGCATCTATCCACCGGCGTGTTCGGCTGGATCAGCCCGGCGCGCTTCCCGCGTCCGGACGAAGCGTTGAAGGCGTTCCAGTTTATTCAGGCCGAGGGCTACGGCAACGGGCGCTTGCTCCAGCACGTACTGCACAGCTTGATGCTGGTGGCCAAAGGATTCGCGGTGGCGGTGGCCGTCGGGGTGCCGTTGGGCTTGCTGATGGGGTATTCGCGGCGCGCTGAGGCCTTTTTGAATCCCGCATTTTTGCTGTTGCGCCCGATTCCGCCGCTGGCGTGGATCCCGCTCGCGATCGTCTGGCTGGGATTGGATGATGGCTCCAAGATATTGGTGATTTTTGTGGCGGCGTTCGTGCCGTCGGTAATCAATAGCTATACGGGTGTGCGCAACATCGAAACGCCGATGATGGAAGCCGCGCAGATGTTGGGCATCAAGGGCTGGCGCTTGGTTCGAGAGGTGCTGGTGCCGGGCAGCTTGCCGATGATTTTCACCGGGCTTCGCTTGTCGTTGCAGGCGAGTTGGACTACTTTGGTAGCGGCAGAGTTGATCGGGGCGCTCTATGGGCTGGGCAGTATCCTGAACCAAGCCGCACAGGACATTTATCCCGCGATGATTTTGGTGGCGATGGTGTGTGTGGGGGTGTGTGGCGCGTCAACGACATGGCTCCTTGGGCAGATTGAAGCTCGGGCCATGCCTTGGCGCAAGGGTCGGGTGGCGGAATGAACGAGCGACTCTCACGCGCCGAGTTTTGGCGGCTGACGCTGCTGGGCACGCTGGCGTTTTTGGCGGTGTGGTATCTGGCGCGCCTGTTGCATCTCGCGCCACCACAGTTTTTGCCCATGCCGCACGAGGTGCTGCTGCGCCTGGTTGATTTGTTCCACACGCCGTTTGCTGGGCATGTGTTGGTAGATCACATGCTTGCGAGCTTGGGGCGCTTTGCGATGGGCTTTGGTTTGGCCGCGTTGGTCGGTGTGCCGCTGGGCCTGATGATGGGCTGGTTTGGTTGGCTCGATGACATTGTGTCGCCGTTGTTTGATAGCCTGCGCTTCATCGCGCCGGTGGCATGGGTGCCGTTTGCGGCGCTGTGGTTTGGCACCGGTATCGGTGGCCCCACGTTAATCATCTTCGCCGGGGCGTTCCCGCCGTGCCTCATCAACGCCTATCGTGGCGCCAAGAACGTCGACATCCGTTTTCTGGAAGCTGCGAGCATGTTGGGGGTGGGAAACTTTCGCACTATCACAGAAGTGCTTTTTCCTGCGGCAGTGCCCTCCATCATCGCTGGCCTGCGCATTGGTGCGGGCTTGGGCTGGATGTCGCTAGTTGGCGCCGAGTTGATCGTGGCTAGCAGCGGCATGGGCAACCTGATTGTTCGAGCGCAAAGCGCGGTGGCGACCGACATCGTAATGGCGGGCATGCTTGCGATTGGTGCTGTGGGCGTGGTTATCGACATCCTGATTCGACGCATTGAAACCATGCTGCTCAAACATCGCCAATCTTGACCGGACTGCCTCCGAGATGCGCTCCCCCTCTTTCGTATTCACCCCTTCAGCAAAGCGCCTTGCCCATGGCCACTATTGAGTTCACCGACGTGTCTCGCGTTTTTCAGCGCGATGGCAAAGATTTTCTGACGCTCGACAACATCAATTTGACGGTCAAGGATCAGGAGTTTGTTGCCATCGTGGGGCCGTCGGGTTGTGGCAAAACGACCTGTATGCGCATGGCCGCCGGGCTCGAGTTCCCGACTGGCGGCACGGTGAAGGTGAATGGCGTTGTGGTGAAGGCACCGGGGCCGGACCGTGCGGTGGTGTTTCAACAGTTTGCGCTCTTTCCGTGGAAATCGGTGTACGAGAACATTGACTTCGGGCTGCGCAGCAAGGGCATCGCGCTGGAGCAGCGCCAACAAGTGATCGCCGGATACATCGATTTGATGAACTTGAAGGGCTACGAAAGCGCCTACCCGCACCAGTTGTCGGGCGGAATGCAACAGCGCGTGGCTATTGCACGAGCGTACGCGCTCGACCCGCAGGTGTTGCTCATGGACGAGCCCTTCGGCGCGCTTGACGCGCAGACTCGCGTTGTGATGCAGGAGGAGCTTGTGAAGCTCGCCCGAAAAAACCCGCGCACGGTGCTTTTCATCACACACGCGGTCGAAGAGGCGGTTTATCTAGCCGATCGCGTGGTGGTGATGACCAGTCGCCCCGGCAAGATCAAAGAAATTCTCGACGTTAAAACCATTCGCGAACAAGAAAACTGGGATCGTCACGCAAAGATTGAAGACGTGATGGACTTGGAGAGTTTTGTTCACCTTCGCACCCGCATCTGGAAGTCACTGCGTGAAGAGCACGCCGGTACAGATCACTAAAACACCACAACCCTAAGGAGAGATTGAGATGAAAGTAACCCGCCTCGCTGCCGCATTGAGCATCGGCTTCGGCCTCATATTAGGTGCCGCTAATGTGGCCTCGGCCCAAGCGCTCACGCCGATCAAGATTAGTTATCAGCCGTCGTTGTACTGGGCGCTGCCATTTCACGTCGCGAGCGAAAAAGGCTGGTGGAAAGAGGTCGGCCTAGCCCCGGAATTCTCCACATTCCCTGCTGGCGTGCCGCAGATCGCAGCCTCGGCTGCTGGGTCGTGGGATGTGGGCGGAACCGGTTCGGTTCCGGCCGTGCTTGGGCATGTTCGCTTTGGCATTAAGACCATCGGTCTAACCAACGACGAGTCTGCCGCTAACGGCTTGGTGGGAAGTGGCAAAGCCGCAGCCGAGTTCGCCAAAGACCCGGCAGCCGCGCTCAAGGGGAAGACCATCACGCTGACCCAAAACTCAACAGCGGACTACGCAGTTCAGGCGTGCCTGAAGAAGTACGGCCTCAAGAAGGCCGACGTGGTTATGAAAAACATGGGTCAAGCGGAAATTATTTCGGCGTTATCGTCGAATAACTCAGACTTGGCTGGCATGTGGGCGCCTAACACTTACACGGTGGAAGAAAAGGCCGGCGCGAAGATGCTTTGCAGTGGCAAAGACAGCGGCGCGTTCGTGCCGGGCGCGCTCATCGCGCGCGGCGATTACGCCAAGCAGAATCCAGAAAATGTGGCTAAATTCCTTGCGGTTTTTTTGCGCGCACAAACGTGGATGAATGCCAACCGTGCGGAGTCGGTGCGGATGATGAAAGACTTCTACGCCAAGGGCGGCGTCAGCATCAGCGAAGCGGCGATGAACAAAGAATTCGATTCGCGTCCGACGTACAGCTTGCAGCAGCAGCTCGCCGCGCTTGATCGCAAAGGTGCTAAGGCCTCGCAGATGGAAGCGTGGTTCAACGACCTGTCGGCATTTATGCGCGACACCGGCGCGGTGCAGCAGGTGCCAAACGCCGCCGACTTCGTAACCGGCGAATATTTGCAGCGCGTGCAAGCTGATCCGAAGCTTCGCGCTATGGCGACTGCCGGTAAGTAGCGTATGACCACCCGCGTCAGCCCGAGCCGGGTTGATGCGGGCTAAACGCCCTTTTATGGGTTTACTAATGTGCAGCGGCAGCCCTGAAGCGCCGCAGCATGCGAACTTTTTGCCTATTCATCCCTTCATTACTGCCTACCGCTGGAGCTAAACGTGGCGATTACTTACCTAAAAAAAGCGGCTAAGACCCCTGAAACTGAAACAGCTACCGCGCAGCAAGTGGTCACCACCATGTTGGCCGATATCCAAACTCACGGCGAAGCCGCAGTGCGGCGCTACGCGTCTGATCTGGATAAATGGAGCGGCGCGATCATCGTCACACCCGAAGAGATCGCGGCCAACGCGCGTGAGGTGCCCGCACAAGTCAAAGCCGACATCGACTTCGCCATCGCGCAGGTGTCGCAATTCGCGCAGGCGCAGCGTCAGTCGCTCTCTGAGTTTTCTACCGAATTGCATCCCGGTGTCACCGCTGGGCAGCGCGTGATTCCGGTTAACGTGGCCGGTTGCTACGCCCCGGCGGGTCGCTACGCCCACATCGCCAGCGCCTACATGGGCGTGGCCACCGCCAAGGCCGCCGGCGTGAAAACTATCATCGCCTGCTCGGGCCCGTTTCGTGGCGGCCCGATGCACCCGTATCTCCTGTACGCCTTCAATAAGGCGGGCGCGGACGTGATCATGACTTTGGGCGGCGTGCAGGCGATCGCCAGCATGGCCTATGGCCTGTTCACCGGAAAACCGGCCGACGTGATCGTCGGGCCGGGCAACAAATTTGTGGCGGAGGCCAAGCGCACGTTGTTTGGCAAGGTGGGTATCGACGTGTTTGCAGGCCCATCCGAAATCGGGATCATTGCAGACGACTCCGCCGACCCAGACATCGTTGCTAGCGACTTAGTCGGCCAAGCCGAGCACGGTCACGAGTCGCCCGCGTGGCTGTTCACCACCAGCCGCTCGATGGCGGAGGCGGTGATGCAGCGTATGCCCGCGCTGATCGAAAAGCTGCCACCCACCGCGCGTGATGCTGCGGGTTCGGCGTGGCGCGATTACGGCGAAGTGATTCTTTGCGACAGTCGCGAAGAAGTGGTTGAAGTGTCGGATCGCTACGCTAGTGAGCACTTGGAAGTGCACACGTCGGAGCTTGATTGGTGGCTCGCGCGGTTAACCTGCTACGGGTCGCTGTTCTTGGGTGAAGAGACGACGGTGGCTTATGGCGACAAAGCCAGCGGCCCCAATCATGTGTTGCCCACCAAAGGCGCGGCACGTTATTCCGGCGGGCTTTCGGTGCATAAGTTTCTCAAGACACTTACATGGCAGCGCATGACGCGCGATGCCGCGCGCGACATCGGGTTGGCTACCGCGCGCATTTCGCGGTTGGAAGGCATGGAGGCGCACGCCCGCACGGCTGACG